>CAIVSK010000350.1 GCA_903908495.1 Akkermansiaceae bacterium | reverse complement strand
GTGGCGGCCCGGGTCAAGGTTTCGGTATGGACAAGAATTGTCCGCCGGAGGTCGGGACTGGCCGGATTGTGCTCCTGGGAGGCATCGGCAGGACTGCCAAGTCGCTTACGGCCGGGCTGGCGGCGTGTTGAGGGAGCGGCCGAATTTCTCCCAGTGGAGGCGGGTGAAGTGAAATTCCAGGGCATGCAGGGCGGATTCGTCGTCGGAGGCAGGAGTGACCGCGGGAAACGCGAGGGTTTGTTGGAGCCGGTTGCCGGTGAGGCGGAACAAACGGTGCAGGAGATCGGTTTGCAGGGTGTCCGGCTTGGCGACGGTGAACGAGAGGGTCTCGGTGGCAGGGGATTTTTCGGCGGGCCCGGTGAGCCAGATGGCGACGGTGGTGTTGGTGTTCTTGGAGTTGCTCTTGCGATTGATGGTGACCTGGGTGGTGACTTTCAAAATGCCGCAGGCGGCGTGTTCGAGGCTGTGGGCGGCTTGCTCGAGGTTGGTTTTGACGGGACCTTCAAATTTGGTGCCGGTACTGGCGTGGATGACAACCGGGATCGCTTTGGCCGGGTTGCCTTTCACGGCGGGCAGCGCGGGCCGGAGGCGTTGGATCGCGGCGATGGCGGCGGTGGCCTGGGCTGGCTCCGGGGTGGTGGAATCCAGCACGCGCTCCCACGCCAGCAGTGTGCGGGGCAATTCGCCGGCTGTTTCCAGCAGCGACGCGAGTTCGATCAGGTGGCGGGCCCCTTTGGGAGCGAGCTCGGCGTAGGTGTTGAGGCCGGGGTTGGGGTTGAGATCGCCAATTTCGACGGCAGGCTCCGGTTTCTTCTCGGGGATGGGGGCCGGAATGACGGGCGGAGCGGGCGGCTCCGGGGCGACGGCCGGGATGACCTCACGCGGCAGTGCGGCGGCGGTTTGCTGGCGAATCGCGGCGAGCTGCGGCTCGGTTGGAGGTGTCAGGAAATCCATGTCGCGCACGCCCAGCCACCACACGACGACGGGCACGGCGATGGCCAGGAGAATCGACAGGATGAGGGGAATGCGCACGGACGAATGTTGGCTTGCCGCAGGTCCGGCGCAAAGCCGAAAGCGCGCGCGCCGCAGAAACTGGCTGGGCAGCGGTTCCGGTCACAGCAAAAGGCATCCCGCTGTGGGATGCCTCATGGGTGGAAAAGCCGTCTTGCTGACGCTGGATCAGCTGTCGGATTTGACCAACAGGGCGCGTTTGCCGACGCGGTCGCGGAGGTAGTGCAACTTGGCGCGGCGGACCTTGCCCTTGTTGGTGACCTCGATCTTGGCGATGCGGGGCGTGTGTACCGGAAACACGCGCTCGACGCCTTCGCCGTAAGAGATTTTGCGCACCGTGAAGGAGGCGTTCACCCCACTGCCGCGGCGGGCAAGGACGATGCCGGCAAAAATCTGGACCCGTTCCTTGCCGCCTTCCACGACGCGGGTGTGGACCTTGACCGTGTCGCCGATATTGAATTCGGTGACGTCTTGTTTCAACTGCTCTTGCTCGATTTTTTTGATGATGTCCATGGGGTCCTCCTTCGCGGGAAATAGATACGGTGTCAGCGCCTCGGTCAGTGCAACCTGCGGCGCGGGGCGGGAGAGCTAGAGGATGCGCAGCGAAATTGCAACTGCGAAATTCATTCGACGGGTGCTTTTCCGTAAACTTTTTGCGGATCGAAGCTCAGGCCGGGGTCGGTGAACTCCAATTTGGCCCCACCGCTAGCCTTGTCGGCGACCACCCGGCGGTAAAAACACGAGCCCCTGCCGGTATGGCAGGCACCGGCGCCGATTTGCTCGACGAGCAGAATGAGGGCGTCCTGATCGCAGTCGGCGCGGATTTCCACGATGCGCTGGATGTGGCCGGAGGTGGCGCCCTTGTGCCAATATTCCTGACGCGAGCGCGACCAATAGACCGCTTCGCCGAGTTCCAGGGTGCGGCGCAGCGATTCGGCGTTCATGTAGGCGAGCATCAGCGGCTCGCGGGTGCTCGCATCCATGGCGAGCACCGGAATCAGGCCGTTGCCATCGAATTTGGGAGCGAAGGTGGTGCTTTCCTCGAGTTCGGCTTTATTGCCGCGGGGGGCGAAGGGGGAAGGGCTATCCATGCCGCGAGCTTGGCAGCCGGGCAACGGGCTGTCCAGCGCACAATCGCCGGCGATCAAAGGCAAGGTGTCTATCCCGGGCTTCGAAAATCTCGAAGTCGCGGGTGGCGGGGGCTCTCAACGGCTAACGGAAGGCTTTCTGCGCGAACGCATACAGGCTGCTTCCCCAGTGAGTCGGGTCGTGGCCATTGCCGTCCACATGCCAGATATGCGGCACGTTTCTTTCCTTCAGGTGGACGTGGAGGCCCTGGCTGATGTTGAAGAGGCCGTCCTTATAGCCGCAGGTGAGCATGAGCAGCTTGAGTTGCTTTTGTGCGGCAACCGGATCCGGCACCAACTCGGCCGGCGCTTTGGTGTTCGGGGCCGCGGAAAACGCTCCCAGCCACGCAAAGGTGCCGAGCTGCGTCAGGCCGAAGTTCAACGTCTGGCCAGCACCCATGGAAAGCCCGGCCAGCGCCCGGCTTTCGCGCTCGCCACGCGCAGCGAAGCGCGATTCAATGGTGGGAATGACGTCATCTAGCAAATCACGCTCGGATTTTGCAAACGCGGGGGCCGCCCCCATGCCGGCGTTGGCGCGATCATCCTTCTGAGCGCGGCCATTGGGCATCACGACAATCATTGGCAGCGCATTCTTGTCGGCGATGAGATTATCCATCAGGGCACCCACATTGACGAAGCGCTGCCATTCGGTTTCGTCGCCTCCGATGCCATGCAACAGATGAGATTTTGTTTGATGCATCGGGCTCACTCCCCGTTCCAGCTGAACCGTTCGCCTTTGGCCAGGTTCACCACGCGGGTTTTCCCGCCATGGCGCAATCTAGCGGTACCGCCGTTCAATGACAGGATGCTGGCAACGGTGAGTTTGCCATCTTTCCAAGCGACGTCCACCTCGAAGGCTCCGCGTGACCGCAAGCCGGTCACGCTGCCCGACGACCATGCCTTGGGCAGTGCGGGCAGCAATTCGATCTCCGGGGTGACCGACGGGCTCATCGCGCTCGACACGGTGCTCAAGCGGCTCTGCACCAGCATTTCCGCGATGCTCGCCGCGCCGCCGAAGTTGCCGTCGATCTGGAACGGCGGATGCGCGTCGAACATGTTCGGATAGGTGAGGTCCGCGCTGATCAGGTTGTTCAGAATCCGATAGGCGTGGTCGCCGTCACCGAGATGCGTCCACAACCCGATGCGCCAGGCCGTCGCCCAACCGGTGGCCTTGTCGCCCCGGAGCTCCAGCGACTTCTTCGCCGCAGCCGCCAGTTCGGGCGTGTCGCGCTGGTGGATATCGCGGCCCGGATAGAGGCCGTAGAGGTGGGAGACATGCCGGTGTTGTTTCTCGCCGGCCTGCATGTCCCAATCCTCCAGCCATTCCTGCAACTGGCCCGCGCTGCCGATCCGGTTGGGCGCAAGGCGGGCGCGGGCGGCGGCGAGTTGTTGTTGGAGCTCGCGGTCCAGACCGAGAACGGCCGCCGCCTTGATGGTGTTAGCGAAAAGGTCACGCAGGATCTGCATGTCCATGGTGGGCCCGGCGCAGACCGCCGCGCCTTTCGGATGGCCGTTTTCCGGCGAGATCGACGGGTTGGTGACAAGCCATTGGCCCTGCGCATCCTGCTGCAAGGTGTCGAGGAAGAACTCGGACGCCCCCTTGAGTGTCGGATAGATGCGGTGCAGCAGGGCCTTGTCGCCGCTGAATTCGTAGCGGTCCCACAGATGCAGGCAGAGCCACGCGCCGCCGGTGGGCCACATCCCCCAGTTCGGTCCGTCGATCGGCGCGGTCGCCCGCCAGATATCGGTGTTGTGGTGGGCCATCCAACCGCGGGCTCCATACATGTTCTTCGCGGTGCGGGCCCCGGTGATAGTGAGATCTTCCACCATTTTGACCAATGGTTCGACGCACTCGGCGAGGTTGCCTGACTCGGCAGGCCAATAGTTCATCTCGGTGTTGATGTTGATGGTGTATTTGCTCTGCCACGGCGGATTGAGAGATTCGTTCCAGAGCCCCTGAAGGTTGGCGGGCTGACCACCCGGCCGGGAGCAACTGATGAGCAGATAACGTCCAAACTGATAGTACAGCGCCGCAAGCTGCGGATCGTGACCCTCGGCAAAGCGCCGGATGCGCTCGTCCGTCGGAAGTTGCATCGCCTCCGACTTGCCCAGATCGATGGAGACCCGGCGGAAAAGCGCTTGATAGTCCGCCAAGTGCGCCTCCCGCAGTTTCGCGATGGCCTTCCCGGCGGCACCTGCGATCCGCACTTTTGCAATGCTCTCCGGATCGCCGCTCACGTCGTCAAACTTCTTGAAGCTGGTCGCCGCGGTGATCAGCAACGTCACTTCGTCGGAATTTGTGACGGACACGCGCCCCGCATCCGCGGCGACCTTGCCGCCGGACGGGATGACCTTCACCCGGGCTTGGTATTGCAATTGCCCCTTGATGCCGCCCGCGTCTCCTCCCGTGCCGCGCATGACCAGCGTGTCGCTGCCTTCCGTTTCCACTTTCGCGTTCATCGGCGTTTTCATGCCGGCCGAGAACGAAACGCTCCCCGGCTTATCGGCGGATAGGCGCACCACAATCACATGGTCCGGCGCGCTCGCAAATGCCTGCCGGGTGAAGCGAACTCCGTTGTTGACGAAACTAACCGTGGTGATTGCGGTGTCGAGGTTCAGTTCGCGGCGGTATTCGCTAGGGTTGGCCTGACCTGTGAAGTTCAACAGCAGATCGCCTACCGTCTGATAGGGCATCTGCCCGAGCGGCTTGGCCATGACCTTTGCGCTCAGCAGGTCGGCGGCCTCACGATACTTGCCATCGTTGACGAGTTGCCGGACCTGCGGCAGCGCTCCCTTTGCATCCGGGTTCACCGGATCATAGGGGCCGCCCGCCCACAGCGTGCCTTCATTGAGCTGAATCCGCTCGTTCTCCGGCCCGCCGAACACCATGGCCCCCAGGCGGCCGTTGCCAATCGGGATTGCTTCCTCCCACTTCCCGGCGGGCTTGTCCCACCACAGCACGTTGGATGGGACGTCCGGAGGAGGAGCGGTTTGAGACATGCAAAGTTGCGCGCCGAAAACGGCGAACAAGATGAGGTTGGCGGGTAGTTGGAGTATCACGGGGATGAAGGCCGGAGTGTTTGGAGCATCAAGAGATACGTGGCGCTTCACTCAAACTTCCAGCAATCGAGCTTGAAAAGAACTCCATCGCCGCCCTTGAAAACCAGGCAGAGATCCCGTTTGCCGCTAGCTCCGGAAATGCCACAGGAAAATGTCTTCCACTTCTGCGCTCCGCCGGTTTCGCCGATCTCGCAGGTGCCCAGCAACTTTCCTTGTGGGCCATCGATCCTCACTTCGATCTTGCCACCGGCTGTCCCGCATGCCGCGCGCGCACTGAATTTACCGGCACTTCGGCTGCCGAAATCGACACCGATGATCTTCACCCAGTCGCTGTTCTGAAGGTCGGTCAGACACAGCCCACCTTCCTCGCAGAGGTCCGTTTTAACACCTTTCTGTGCGTAAAACGTTTCACCCTCCACCCGGGCGTAGGGGTTAAGACCGCCGAGTTGTTTCACGCCGTTGTTCGTAAATCTCACCTTCTTGATGCTGCCATCGGCCTCGTACTCGAACTCGTCGAGCGCGAGGTTGCGGCGGAAGCCGGTGGGGATGCCGGCCTCCTTGGCGACGATCCGGTTGTGATAGACATGGTACCAATGGCCCTTGAACTCGAACTGGGCGGCGTGATGGTTGTTATTGTTGATCGGCGGTTGGTCGGAAACCACGCCTCGATAAGTAAAACCGCTCGTCGGCTTGTCGCTGGTCATGTAGTCGAAACGCATGCCCGCCTTCGGGGTGGTGGAGTAGGAGAAGTAATAAACACCCTTGTACTTGTTCAGCCACGCAGCCTCAAAGAAATTCGGCGCGGTCATTTTCATCACCTCGCCATCGAGAGTGATCATGTCCTTCTTGAGTTTGGCGACGCGGACGTTGTCGTCGCCATTGCCTCCGAAGTAGATGTAGGCCTGTCCATCGTCGTCAATGAAGACAGCCGGATCGAACAGCCACATGTCCTTCGCCGGCTGGACTCCCTTGGTGCCGTGCTCGATCAAGGGCTTTCCCAAAACATCTTTGAACGGCCCGATCGGACTGTCGCCAACCACGACTCCGATGTTCGCTCCGCCGTTGCCGAAATAGAGAAAAAACTTGCCATCTCTCTCAATCGCAGCGGGTGCCCAGGTCTTCTTGGCCCACTTGGTTTCTTCGCTCGCCCGGAAGACCGATCCGTGGTCAGTCCAGTTCTTCATGTCGCTGGTCGAGACACAAATGATGTTCGGAATGTTATAGCTTCCTTCCACCGGACTCTCATCGTCGTTGGAACAATAAATGTAGACGCGGTCCTTAGTGACGAGCGGCGTCGGATCGGCGAGGTAACGATGCGAGGCGATGGGATAGTCCGCCCACAGGGGCGTGCTGCATGTCATAAGCACGAGGACGGAGTGCAGAAGTTTGGTGTGTTTCATGGTTTGATTCGACAGTAATTTCCCAGTCATGGCTTCGCGCTCCTGCCTCAATCGATCCTGAACGCCACCGCCGTCGCGAACGGCATGCTAGGGGGACAGGTGACGGATAGCGCGTGCTCATCCTGGGAATATTGGATCGCCCCGGTGGAGCCGAGCAAGGAAACCTTGCTGATGGCCTTTCCCAGCCCGACTTTACCGAGCGACGTGATGGTCAGCTTCTTGTACATGACGAGCTGGAGTTCAGGGCTTGGCCTTCAATTTCAGGACCGTGATCGAATACGGGGGGAATTCACGCCGGAAATCCGCACTGAGATTGTCCGCCGTTGCCGATTTCGGGATGATTTTGCGGGGTTCTGTCAGGGAATTGGTGTCATTCAAGCCGGACCCGCTGAGGGT
Organism: Akkermansiaceae bacterium; assembly: GCA_903908495.1. Taxonomy (GTDB): domain Bacteria; phylum Verrucomicrobiota; class Verrucomicrobiia; order Verrucomicrobiales; family Akkermansiaceae; genus Luteolibacter. The sequence continues at coordinate 6,604 of CAIVSK010000350.1, read as the reverse complement.
CACCATGTCGCCGCTGGACTCGATCCCGCCAACTCCGTCAATCTTCACGTTGACCTTGCGCGGGGTACCGGAAACATTCACGACTTTGAGGAAAATGATTCCTTGCTTGCTGTCGCGCGTGGCGTCGAAGAAGACCTCGCGGATTTGCCGTGGCGGAGGCGCCGCGCCACGAGTGGCCCGCGGCTGCCATTCCCGCGTCGGGATGTCTTGCGAATCGGTCGCGAGGACCTCGTCCCCGTGCATCGTGCTGAACATCGCCTGAGCGTAGTAGGATGGCGATCCGTAGCTGTTCAAAGCGTCATATCCTATCAAATCGGAAGTCCACTGCATGGAACGGCCCGGCCCGCTCAGTTGACTGACGTTGACGAGGAGCGGCGCGTAGCAGGACATCACGACGATGTCGGAGTTGCGTTCCATGCCGGTCATCCAGGCGGCATCTCCGAGCGCTCCCGCCATGTTAGGCGTGGGGGAGCCGACCCGGGTGGCCCACTCGCCCACAAAGATTTTACTCTTGTCGCTGCGCGAATACTTGTCGTAGTCGAGAGCATGATCCTGCATCTCCTCCAACGAACGATAGAAATGTTCGTCGACCAGGTCCGGCACCCGGCTGTGGACGCGCTGCGATTTGGAATGTTCGTTACCCACGGTGGAAATGACCTGCAGGTCCGGGTACTTGGCCTTGATGGCGTCGTGGAACTGGGCGAAGCGGCCGTCATAGCTGCCGCTCTTGTCGAACCAATCCTCATTGCCGATTTCCACATAGGTGAGCTTGAGGGGCGCGGGATGCCCGTCCTTGGCGCGCCGCGCGCCCCATTTCGTTTGGGAGTCGCCGATGACATATTCGATCTCCTCCAGGGCGTCCTGCACGAAGGGCTCGAGCGCGGGTCCTGGAGCGATGTGTTCACCGCGCAGCGAGTAACCCGCGTAAACGCCCAGCAACGGCTCCATGTGCAGATCCTCACACCATTCCAGAAACTCCAGCATGCCGAACCCGTCGGTGGACCAATAGCCCCACGGACTCGGATGCCCGGGTCGCAGGGTCACGTTGCCGATGGTTTCCTTCCAATTGAAGCGCTCGGCGACCGTGTTGCCCTCAAGGTAGTTGCCGCCCGGGAAACGCAGGAACCCGGGCTTCATATCCGCCAGCAGCCGCATGAGGTCCGGCCGCGTGCCATTCAGGCGGTTGTTGTAGGTTGGCGGGAAAAGCGAGACGTTCTGGAGCCAGAGCGAGCCCTGCCCGGCAGGCCCCTGCGAGGCGATGACCAGGCGATTATCCTTCGAGACTTCGGCGTTCCCGGTTGTGAGAGTCACCTCATATTTTGTCCATTCTCCGGTGATCCCAGACACCACGGCGCTGGCTGCAACCTTGCCACCGGTAACGCTTTCCAGAGCGACGGTCAGTGGTCCCGAGATGTTCTCGCCGCGAGCGTGGAACGACAATTGATAGATCGTGTTAGGGCGGACTGGAATCCCCCAGTAGCCGCCATTGGCGACGCCGACCCGGTTCGTCCCCGTGGCTTTGCCAAGATCGAGTTTCAGGCTAACATCCAACGCGGTGTTCAACGGTTTGGCTCTATCCAAGGACAGGGTGGCATCCCCTACGGCAGTCCAAAAGACAGGGTTGTGCGCGTCGGACTTGAACGTCCGGTTGCGGATCAATTCGCCGTAAATCCCGCCCTCGTAGGCAAAGTTGATTTCCTCGGTCATCAGGCCGTATAGGAGGGGACTCACCTTGGCGGTGACCTTCTTCGCATTGATCTTGAGCACCGCGTCCGCAGCGGGCGGAGACGGCTTAGTGTCCACCTCTGAGCGGGACAATATCTCAATCGCGTTGAGCGCGTTCGGGAACAACAGCGGTGCGAACTCGTGCAAACTCCGCCGCCAGGTGTGCCATTCGTGCGCCGTTCCGGGCGACTCGTAGAATACCGTCTTGATGCCCGCGTTGCCCAGTGCGTCGCGATAGCCCTTCACGCTATTGTAGAAGCGCTCGCCTTCTGCAGTGCCGATGCTCATGAACAACACGTGAACCTTGTCGTTGAACGCCTTGGCATCCGCCATCACGCCGCCATGAGAGGTTTTCGGGTCGAAGGTGCCCCCGCCGAAGCCGCCGCCTGCTCCGCTGAAGCCACCGAGATAGGCGAAATGATCGAGGTTCTTGAGCCCGATGACAAAGGATTGCATGCCGCCCATCGAGAGACCGGCCAGCGCCCGGTTCTCACGGTCGGGCCTGGTGCGGTAGCTGCTGTCGATCATCGGAATGAGATCCTTGATGAACACATCCTCCACCGCAGCGAACATCCGGCTGAAATCCGCGGGCATGGAACTGCCCCCAGACGGCGCACTCAGCGGGACATCCGGCTCCCCGACTTTTTTGGCGTAGCCCTTTTCCATCACGACGATCATCGGCTTGGCCTTTTTCTCCGCGATAAGATTGTCCATGATGTGGCTCACGTGACCTTGCACCACCCAGCCGCGCTCGTCTTCGCCACCACCGTGTTGCAGATAGAGCACCGGGAAGCGGGCCTGCACATCCCCGTCATAGCCCGGTGGCGTGTAAACATACACATGGCGCCAGGCGCCGGTGGTATGCGAGTGATACCAACGCTCGCGAACCTCGCCGTGGGCAACGTCCTTCACTTCGTAAAAGTCCTCACCCTTGGTCGGAATCTCAATCCCGCTGGCCTGGCGCCCCATGCCGTAAAACGTCTCACTGGCGGGATCGCAGACCGCCGCGCCATCGATGATGATCGAGTAATAGTGGAATCCGGGCACCAGCGGCTCGGTGGTTGCCATCCATATCCCCTCAGCATCAGCCGCCATCGGATACTTCTTTCCTAAATCCAGCACAACCTGCTTTGCGTCCGGAGCCTTGATCCGGACGCTCGCCCGGAGGTCCGGATGAATGCGTGGATAGGCTTGTCCCGCCACGTTCGTCGAGGCGGGCGTCGAACCGTCCGCCGCGACGGCGGGCATGTTCTGCGCCCAACAAAGGTGTGGCACGGCGATCAAACTCAGCCCGAGAATGGTCAGTTTAGGCGTCATGATGTTCATACTATTTGGGATCTGTTATTTTGTCAGTTAGATGGATGAAATCAAAATCGGCGTGACCGCCGGATGCTTTGGTGGAGAAATTGAACAAGCCGAACCGGTAACCCATGAAGTGGGGAAGAGTGTAGACCATCTTGAGGGTGCCGCCCAGCTGCGTCCACGCTTTGCCGTCCAGACTGTAGAAGAAACGGGCCGTATCGGCGCGATTGTTGAAATCGCAATCCGCGCGCAAGTGAACCGTCTTGCCGGTCAGAGGCACGCTTTGCACCTCGACCGGGGCAGTGGATTCGGCGCTGGTCATCACGATGCGTTTGACCGCGCCATCCATTTTCACCCCGACCCAACCGTATTGCTTCTGGAGCAGGGCCAACCCGGCGCAATCGCCGTCTCTCATGCCCGACACATCCAGCGCGGTTGCAGCCGAGCATTCCGGGCCGAACGTTCGCTGCGTGAGCATGTTGCGTGCTAACAGGATATCCGCATCCACCCGCCCGGTGGTGAGCCGCAGGAAGCCGGGGCGCTGGACGAGCGACCAGGATTTCGGATCCGGGTTGTGGTTCCACTGCCAAACCAGAGGCAGAGCAGGTTCGCCCGGGCGGCGGTTGAATTCATCCGAGGCCACGATGTCGGGGATCAACCCTTTGCTGACCGGCAAGTTCAGCGTTGCCGGCACCTTGCCGTTCTCCCCGATGACCGGCCAGTCATTCTCCCAGTGGACTGGAACCAGGAATGGCAGCCTGCCGACCGCGCCATGATCCTGAAACAGATAGGCATACCAGTCGCCCTGCGGCGTATCGATGAGCCCGCCCTGCGCCACGCCCTGGTCCTGCAGTCCGACGCGACCTTCATAGGGGCCGGTGATCTTGTCGGCTCGGTGGATGATGACGCTGCGCATGCCGCCTTTCGGCCACGCGATGTTGAAGAGATAATACTTGCCGTGGATCTTGAACAATTGATTGCCTTCCGCTGGTAGTCCGACGTCGGGACCGGCGGGCGCACTGGCATTTTGAATGACAACCTGGTTGATACCGCCGGGCTTGAGGCCCGCCAAATCGGCGTTCAGTTCGGCGATCCGGATGGTGCCGCCGCCGGAAATCATGTAGATCCGCCCGTCGTCATCGAAAAACAACGAATGATCATGGAGCATCGGTTTGAAGGAGACGGCCTTCCACGGGCCTTTCCCAATGTCCTTGGTCGAATAGACATAGGTCTTGCCGGTGCTGCCGGAGAACGTGGACACATAGAAGGTGCCATCGTGATACCGCAAACTGCTGGCCCAGGAACCCTTGCCGTAAGCGCTCTTGCCGTTCTTGAGATTAAGTTCATCCACATCATCCAGGACGTTATAAGCATAACTCGCGAGGTGCCAGTTGACCAGGTCTTTCGACTTCATGATGGGCAGCCCCGGACTCATGTGCATGGTCGTGCTGCTCATATAATAGGTATCGCCAACCCGCAGCATCGCCATATCCGGCACGTCGGCAAAGATGATGGGATTGGTAGCAGTGGCGCGGGGGGCGGCAGCATGGGCCAACCCCGCCGCGGCGAGCAACATGGCCAGAATCTGTAATGTCAGTGGTTTCATGGGATGGGGGGGCGGCCGGGTGGCATCATGTGGGCACTGGTGCCTGGCCAGCTAGCATCCGCCGGCGGGCGAGCTCGTCGGCCATTTCGATGGTGGTGCGTTTGTTGAGTTTATAGGCCGCCAGCAAGACGGTGCATATGGCGAACAAGAGCCCCACGACGAGGGAACTGGTCACCCGATAGCCGGCGACTGCAGCGGCTGCGCCCGGCAGTTTGGTGTCGTAATGGAAGCCCAGGTCCATGATCCACAGAAACGACGCCGAGCCGAGTGCGAGCCCGGCCTTGAGACAGAACCCGATGGTGGCGAATACCATGCCGGTGAAACGCCGGCCGGTCGTCAGCTCCGAATAGTCCGCCACATCGGCGAAAATCGCCCAGATGAGTGGAATGGTCGGCGCATAGACCATGGAACCGGTGATTGTTATGATTAGCATGCCGGTCACATCAGTCGGCTTGAGCAGGTAAAAGACCAAGGCGCTGACCGCCGAAAGGCCGAAACCCGTCACCGCGACCGCCTTTTTTCCAAACCTGCGGGCAAACGAGACTGACGCCATGATGACGACGATGGTCGTCAGGGTACCGAGCATGTTGGTGATGCTGTTGAACACGTCGGCGACTTTGGAATCCCCCAACTGGTCGCGCGTGCCGTGCACGACACAACCTAGCAACTCAAGCAGGCCTCCTGGTTCGGCCGCGCCGACGGCGAGCACCGGAGCCGTGAGTCCGAGCTGCTCCAATACGCCGAACATCGCCGCCTTGTCGGCGTATTGATGGTAATAATTGTAGAGCGCCGCGCCGCGAAACGACAGAATGGCGAAGTGGATGAGCGTCATGACCGCCATGATTCTCCATGGGCCGTTGTGCAGCAGGTCCATGAAATCCTGCTTCGGCGGTGCATGAGCCTGTACGACGGGCTTGACGCGTTCCCGCGTGGTCAGGAAGGTGATCAGAAACAGGACGAAGCACAGGCCCGCCCACAGGGTCATGGTCATCTGCCAGCCATGCTGACGGTCATGCCCCTCAGCGAACTTGGCCACCAGCGGCAGCGTGAATCCGCCGACGATGAACTGCGCGATATTGACGGCGATAAATCGGAATGAATTGAGCCGGGCGCGTTCGTGGAGGTCTGCCGTGATGACACCGCCGAGGGCGGAATACGGCATGTTGTTCATCGAGTAGAGGGTCATCAACATCATGTTGGTGATGACGGCATAGACCAGCAGCGCGCCGCCACTCCAGCCTTGCGGCGTGGTGTAGGCAAGCACCATCACCACCGAGAACGGGGCCGCCGTCCACAAGATCCAGGGGCGGAACTTGCCCCAGCGCGTGTGGGTACGGTCCGCCAGGATGCCCATGACCGGATCGAACACCGCATCCCATAGCCGCGGCCAGAGCAGCACGCCGGTCGCCGCGCCTGCGGTCAGCCCGAAAACATCGGTATAGAAATTGAGCTGGAACAAGATCATCGTCATGAAGACGAAATTTGCGCCGGCGTCAGCCATGCTGTATCCGGTCTTTTCGATGAATGACAGTTTCGCAGGAGTCATGTTGTTTCCGATAGTGACAAGCAGGTGGATTGTCGGGGGCCTTCCTCTCGATAGAGAAACCGCGAGAAATCGGCGTGAAGATGTCTGCCGGAAATATCCTGGCAACAGAGGCCAACGAACGCGCCGGTGAAGCCGAGGTGCGAGTAATCGTCTGATAGAACGGCGCCGTTGAGGACGGGTCCGACGGGCAGCCAAGCACCGTCCGGCAAGGCATATTCAAAGCGCAAGTCCGCGTGGTTCAGGGTGAGGCGCATGTGGACCTGACCGCTGCCGGGCACCGGCACGGAATCCGTTAGAACCTCACAACTGACCGCCGCGTCGGTGGCGATGATGTTGAGAGAGCGCCCCAGCTCCTCGTCATGGCTGAGGCGCAGGTAATAATGGTTTTCGGTGTCGTAATAGGCGATGAGTCCGGCCATTTGTTG
>CAIVSK010000349.1 GCA_903908495.1 Akkermansiaceae bacterium | reverse complement strand
GACCCGAGAACCTTCGAGTTGGGCGACAAGTTCGTTTTCTAACTTCAACCCCAACCTGGGCGCAGCAGCCTATCCGCTACCGCGGCCCTACTCTCACAAAGCAGGAGTGCTAAAGATGAAAATGACTTCCGCTGTTCTAGCCGCTCTTGCGGCCACACTCGTTGTCGGTACGCTCCAAGCCCAGGTCGAGGAGCGTCCGCTTCCCCGCCTGGTGCAAAAGGACGGACGCTACGCTCTGTTTGTCGACGATGCTCCGTATCTGATATTGGGCACAGAAGATCTATCGATGGGTCAGTGGACTACGTCTCCGGACGTATGGCCTAACATAGAACACCTGAATGCGAACACGGTCGAAGTGTCAATTTACTGGGAGCAGTTCGAGCCGCAGCCCGGACAGTACGACTACACGATGGTCGACAGGCTCCTGACCGAGGCTCGCCAGCATCACGTTCGCCTGGTGCTGCTTTGGTTTGGAATGTATTACAACGGCCACCCGCACTACATCCCCGACTGGATGAAGCTGGACCCCGTCCGCTACCCGCACGTGCTCAACAGGAACGGGCAGCCGGTGGACTCGCTTTCACCGCTCGCTGCCGCAACGCTCGACGTGGACATGAGTGCGTTCTCCACTCTCATGCGACACCTGAAGGAAACCGACCCGCAGCGCACCGTCATCATGGTTCAGGTGGAGAATGAAACCGGCACCTGGGAAACCGTCCGCGATTTCTCTCCGGCCGCGCAGAAGCTCTTTGAAGGGCCGGTGCCGCCCGAAATCCTCAAGGCCATGCATGTGAAGACCGCTTCTGCATCCCCGAACTGGCAGGAAGCCTTTGGTTCCAATGCGGACGAGTACTTCAACGCCTGGGCGGTAGCGAGCTATGTGGGGAAAGTCGCCGCCGCGGGAAAGGCCATTTATCCCCTGCCGATGGACGCCAACTGCGCTTTGCGCGACCCGCTCCGCCCGGGCCCTCCCGGCATCGAAGCGGCCGCTTCCGGCCGCTATGAGAGCGGCGGCCCTACCGACAATGTAATCCCCATCTGGAAAGCCGCGGCGCCGGCGATCGATATTCTGGGACCCGACGTTTACCGGGGCGACCCCTTCTCGTATGTGAAGGATCTGGAACTCTATCACCGCGACGACAATCCTCTCTACGTGGCCGAGACCGGTGGTGCGAGCAATGCCCGCTTTTTCTTCACGGCACTCAATCTTCAGACTTTAGGATTCTCGCCGTTCGGAGCGGCCGATGTTCCCCAGGCAGAAGCGGAACCCTGGGCAATGAATTACCGGCTGATCGGCCCGATGCAGCGGGAGATCGCCCGCCTCAATTTCGAAGGCAAGCTCAAGGCCGTGGCCGAGCCGCCGCATTTCAGCTTCCAGGGTGGAGATGAGGGCAATCTCACGCAGACGCTACCGTTCGAATCCTGGAACGCAGTGGTGTCGTACGGGGTGTCCCGGGGAGGCGCCGCCTCATGGAATCCGACGCCGGTGGGGCGCGCTCTGGTTGCCCAACTTGGGGCCAACGAGTTTCTGGTGACTGGATATTTTTGCCGCGTTGACTTCTTTCCGGCTGGAACTGAGCAGCAACGGAAGACCCAGTATATCGAACATGGAACCGAACTGGTTCCCTCGGCTCTGATCGATGGTAAATGGCAACACCGGGAATATGTGCATGTCGAGGAAGGAACCTACGAAAACGGCACCTTCAAGTTCCTTCGTATCTTGGATGGAAGCGACCTGAACTCTGGCATTGACTTTGGCGAGAAGCCCATGGTGCTGCGCGTCACGCTTACCACTTATTAGATGCCGCGGCAGTTTTTAATCCCTCGCATCCGGCGGCGCGTGGCGGTTTGCGCCGCCGGGATTTCCGGACAACTGGTGAATCGCCTTCCGGCGGAGTTTTCGCCGGGAATACGCCATTTAGCCGAACCGGCTCCGGCGCTGGTCCGGGGGCCGGCTCCGTCTCCGGAATACGCTTTCCCTCGCCGGGGAATTTGCGCCCGCTTGAGAGACCTTTTCCGGAAACCCGATTGCATTGCCAGGGAGGGATTGAGATGAAACCTTTCGTTCGCACACTTGCCCTGTTGCCTCTCGCTTTGACGGTATGGATCGCGTTCTCCTTTGCCCAACAGGGCCGCGCTCAGGCTGTCACCGAGATCGGCGGCCAGAAGATCGTCACCCTCACCCGCACCGTCGCCAGCACCACCAAGCCCGAGTTCACCAGCGTCACCGTTCTGCCCGGCCGCGGTATGGAGGTCCTGCAGATCACCGCCAACTTTCCCGGCAAGGGCAACGTGGATGTGCTGGCCTCGCCCGATCTGGCCTCCGCGGCCAAGATATTGGACCAGGAGGATAACGAGATCGGGGGCCGGGCCTACACGATGGGCGCGGCTTTCTTGGTTCCCTACCCCAACCGGATTCGCGGCAAGCTCTCCGCCGACGGCAAGACCATCACCACGGAGTGGGAGGGCCACACCCTCACTTTGCCGGCCAACAGCATGGGCCGGAACCCCGGCGCCGAGCGCCACGCCATGCACGGGCTCATCCTCAAGGCTAAGACCGACGAAGTCCGCGTTACGGACATCCCGGGAGGCCAGCAGGTCACCGGCGTCGTCTATGCGGGAGACTTCGGCGGCCACTGGCTCTCGAAGACCGACCTGGACTTCACCATCACGCTGACCGCCGAAGCCGTGGACGCCCGCATTGTGGCTAAAAATGTGGGCCATGAGGCCGAGCCCATTGCCATCGCGTGGCACCCCTACTTCAACCTACCCTCCGGCGACCGCACCCAGGCCCGGGTCCGCGTCCCGGCATCCACCGTGGCCCAGGTGAACAACTATGACAGCGTCTTCCCCACCGGCAAGATTCTGCCCGTGGAAGGAACCAGGTTCGACCTGCGCGCGCCCGCCGGCAAGCCGCTGGCCAATGTCTCCTTCGACGATAACTGGAGCCACCTGGAATGGAAGGGCGGCGCCGTCACCGTTCAGGTCATCGACCCGGCCGCACACTACGGCGTGAATATCGAGGGGCTCTCGCCGGAGATCAGGACCATCCAGGTCTATGCGCCCCCTGCCAAAGAATTCGTGGCCGTCGAGGACCAATACAACTTCGGCGACCCCTTCGGCAAGGAATGGGGCACGACCGATACTGGCATGGTCACGCTGAAGCCCGGCGAAAGCACCAAGTGGCATGTCCGGCTGCACGTCTACGTACCCGCCTGTGCTTTTGCGCGGGCAAGGCTCCCCTGAGTTTGCCGCTGACGCCGGCGGGTTTCCGTTTGACAGCCCGCCAACCTATAGAAACCTATAGGTCATGGCTACACTCTCCTTTCATGCTCCCCCGTTGGTGGAAAAAAAGATCCGCCATGCCGCCAAACGTCGCGGTGTCCCCGTCTCGCGCTTCCTGAAGGAAGCCGCCGAAAAGGAGGCCATCCGCGAAACCGCCTCGTTTGGCGCGGCGGTGAAGAAATACGCCGGCATCGTGCGCTCCGGCATCGGTGATCTCTCCACCCGTGAAGGCTTCGGCGATTAACTACCTGATCGACGCCGGCCCGATGGTGGGTTTTCTCGATGCCGACGATCAGTGGCATCGGTGGAGCACGCAGACTCTCGCCGTGCTCGACGAACCGCTGGCCACCACGGAAACGGCGGTCGCTGAAGCCTGCCACCATCTGCGCAAACTGCGGCCCGCCCTGGCGGTCATTCCCCGCCTGATTGCTGAAGGCCGTCTGCGCTTGGTGCCGGTGTTGTCCGACCGTCCTGAGCGGGTGGGCGAATTGCTGACAAAATACCCCAAGATGGATGCCGGTGACGCCACCCTGGTTGTTCTCTCAGAAATCTATCCCCGCGCCCGGCTCATCACGGTGGACGGGGATTTCCGCACTTACCGTCGCCTGCGCAATCAATCCATTCCTCTGATTTCGCCGGATTAAACCCGGATCATCGCAACCCAGCTCCGCGGTAATTTCACCCGCCCGGTTTGCGCATCGGGCGGTCGGGGGCACGTTTGGCCGGAAACCGTGAAGGGATTCGCAGCCCTCCGGTGTTTTCACCTGCAGCACCATCTACCATGAAAACATCCCCCATGCTCATCCTTGGTATCGGAGTGCTGCTTTCCGGCAGCCTCCTCGCGCAGACCTCCACATCCAGGTCTGACTGGCAGTCGCTCAAGATCCTGCAAACCGCCGACCCGGCCTTTCCTGCCCACCTCATGCAGGTGGGGGTGACGGACGGTGAGGCCCGCGTGGTCATCAACACGGATGCCAGCGGCAAGCTCGTGGATTGGCTGGTGGTTGGATACACCCACCCGGAGTTTGCGGAGGCCGCCGTGAAGGCCATCAAGCAGTGGACATTCGAACCGGCGCGGCTGCAGGGTGAACCGGTCGGCACCACGATCGAGCTCGTTTTCAATTACGAGGCCAAAGGAGTCGTGGTATCGACTTCCTGCGCGACCGACGTCCTCGAAGGGCGGTTGCTGCGGATGATGGCGGCCCACTACACCTATCAACCCTGCTCCCCGCGGGAGTTGGACCGGATGCCCACGCCGGTTGTCACCATTATGCCGCAGTATTCGGGCGCACTGGCCCAAAAAGGCGTGAAGGGCAGGGTGACGGTCGAGTTCTTCATCGACGAGACGGGAGCGGTCCGCCTGCCCGCCGTGTCGGCGAAGGACGACACCATGCTGACCGTCCTGGCAATCGACGCCCTGAGCCAGTGGAAGTTTGCACCGCCGACATCCAGAGGCAGAGGCGTGCTGGTGAAGGCGAGCCAGGAGTTCGATTTCGTCAATGGCAGTTGAAGCGCCTTCCTCCGCATCATCGATGCGGGCTGGTTGATCTTTTGCCATGAAGGCCGCGCGGTTTGCACCGCGCGGTCTCACTTTATTTGGGGGCGGACGGATGGCGTGGCGCATGCGGTGGGCGTCCGGCCACTCGCGCCGCAGCCGGCTGCGGGCTTGTCATGCGGCCAATAACAACGGAGATTTCCGGGCTAACACCTGCCACCATGTCATCCTGGATTACCTGGCCGCTCACCCTGTCGGCACTGGCGGCGGCCGCCGCCTTCGCGAACGAAGGATCCCAACCAAATTCTTCCATGAATGATCCCCGCCAGATCATGGCTCTTGATCACGGCTGGCGCTTCCACTTCGGCAACGCCGAGGGGGCGCAGCTGCCGGCCTTCGACGACTCGGGCTGGGAGCAGGTCGGCCTGCCGCACACGTGGAACGCCGCGGACGGCACCAGCAAGGATTTCCGGCGCGGGACCGGCTGGTATCGCCTGCATTTTTCCGCCCCCGCGGACGCAGCCGGCCGACGCAGCTACCTGCGCTTTGATGGCGTGGGCACGGTGTCGACGGTCTGGCTCAACGGGCGGGAACTGGGCACGCACTGGAGCGCGACCTCCGCGTTTTGCCACGACGCCACCGCCGCGCTGAAGCCCGGGGCCGACAACGTGCTGGTGGTGCGGGCCGACAGCACCTGGCGCGACGACGTGCCGCCGCTCGAGGGCGATTTCACGATTTTCGGCGGCATGTACCGTCGCGTCACACTCATCACGGCGTCGTCGCTTTCCGTCGACCTCCTCGACCATGCCAGCCCGGGCGTCTACCTCACCACACCGGAGGCGACCAGCGAGCGCGGCAGGGTGCGGGCGCGCATCCGCTTGTACAATGCCGGCCCGGCGACGCGCCCGGCCACGGTAACGCTCACGGTGCTGGATGCCGCGGGCGCGACGGTGGGCACGGTCCGCACCGGGCAGGCGGCCGCTCCGGGGGTCACCGAAGTCCTGCTGGAACTGGCCGTGGTGAAGCCGCGCCTGTGGAATGGCCGGATCGACCCGTATCTTTATCAGGCGGTCGTGGAAGTTGCGGCGGACGGCACGCTGACGGACCGCGTCCGCCAGCCGCTCGGCTTCCGCACCTATCGCATCGATCCCGTGCAGGGCTTCATCCTCAACGGGCAACCGTACGACCTGCATGGCGTGGGTCTGCACCAGGACCGGGAGAGCACGGGCTGGGCGGTTTCGCCCGGGGATCACGAGGAGGATTTCCGGCTCATAATGGAGATGGGGTGCACGTTCGTGCGGTTCGTGCACTACCAGCACGACCAGCAGGACTACGACCTGTGCGACCGGCTCGGGCTCATCGCCTGGGCCGAGCACGGGCTGGTGAACACGCTGAGCGAGAAGCCGGAGTTCCTGGATCGCTGCGTCACGCAGCTGACTGAACTGATCCGTCAGAGCTACAACCATCCCGCGATTATCACCTGGGGCATCGGCAACGAGGTGCAGGCGCACAAGTATCCCTTCGGGCCGGACCTCCTGCGCCGCCTGAGCCGGGTGGTCAGAACCGAGGATCCCACGCGGCCCAGCACGCTCGCGACGTGCTACGACGAAATACCGGGCGCCTATGACAACGATCTCATCGCCCACAATAAGTACTTTGGTTGGTATCACGGCGCCTCCACGGATTTCGCCAAATGGCTGGACACCCAGCACGCCAAGGCGCCCGACCGCTGCCAGGGCATGAGCGAATACGGCGCGGGCGCCGGTCCTGGCATTCATAGCGCAACCCCCAAGGCGCAGGATCACTCCGAGGAATATCAGGCCCTTTTCCACGAGGTCTACTGGCGCACCCTCCGGGATCGACCGTGGGTGTGGTGCAAGGCGGTCTGGCAGATGTTCGACGCGGCGTCCTCCACGCGCCACGAGGGCGAGCGCCCCGGCGTCAACGACAAGGGGCTCGTCACCCGCGACCGGAAAATCCGCAAGGACGCGTTCTATTGGTACAAGGCCAACTGGACCACGGAGCCGCTGGTCT
>CAIVSK010000348.1 GCA_903908495.1 Akkermansiaceae bacterium | reverse complement strand
GGAGCTTGTGGCAAAAGGGGCGGCGGCAGGAGGCGCTGGGCCTGCTCTATCGCGGGACAATTTCCCGGGTCATCGAGCACGGCCAGGTCGAAATTCGCCAGGCGGACACCGAAGGCGATTGTCTGCGGCGCGTGGAGCAGGCGGGCGCGGTGGCCCATCCGGGGTATTTCCGCAGGCTGACTGCGGTGTGGATCGCGCTGGCCTATGCCGGAATTGAGCCCGCCGATGCGGCGGTCGAGGCCTTGTGCCGCGAGTGGCCATTTGTGGACGGGAGGGTGGCATGACGCGGGTGGGGCGCCTGTTGCTGGCCGTGCTGTTGGTATCGGCCTGCGCTTGCAACAACGGGTACGTCGAGCGGGAGGTCGGCTACAATGGCCGGGCACGGGTCAATCCGTGGCTGGCCGCGGAACGTTTCGCCCAAAGTTATGAGTTTGATGTGGTGTCGTTGGCCGCGTGGCGTGCGCCGCAAGCCGGCGATGCGGTGTGGTTGGTTCCCGCGTTGGTCCTCAACAACGAGAGTTTCGTCCGGCGCGCGGAACACTGGGCCAACTCCGGCGGGCATTTGATAATACTGTTAGATCATGCTGCGGCGGATTCCAGCGATTGGCGCGAATTCGAGCCCACACTCGAGCTGACACCCGCATTGCCGGCCATGTTGCGGCGGCTGGGAATTGAGTTGAAGGAAAATGCCGCCGATGCTGCGGCGGAGGACGAGGTGGCAACGATCGACTTCGACGACGATGAATTCGAGGTGGCGGCCAGGTCGCGTGCGTCGGTGGCGGTTGGTGGTGCCAAGCCCGGCGTGTTTGCCAGCGTGCGGACGGGCGGCGGGCGGGTGTCGGTGCTCACCGACGCTCGGCCCCTGCGCAACCGCTGGATCGGCGAGCACCAACACGCGGACTTTTTGTTAGCCCTGATCGACGCGTCGGAGCGCGACGGCTCGGTGGTGTTTGTCAGGAGTTGCGGGCTTTCGTTCTCGGGCATGCTGCGGCGCCATCTGTGGCCGGTGCTGTGCGGCCTGGCGCTCGTCCTGGTGCTGTGGCTGTGGCGGAATTTGAGCCGCTTCGGACCGCTGGAGGCGGCGCTCCCCCCCTCCCCGCTGCGCGGCTACGACCACCATCTCGAGGCACTGGGAAATTTCCACTGGCGGCTGGACCGCGCCGCCGCCCTGCTGGCACCCCTGCGCGAGCAGATTCTCGAGCGCGGGCTGCGGCCCGCTGCGCGCAGAGGGCCGCCGGATGAGGGGTTCTTTCAATTGCTGGCGGCGCGTTCCGGCTTGCCCGCCGAGCGGGTGGCACGCGCCCTGGCCGAGCACGCCCCCGCCGACAGCCTCGCCGCAACCCGCCGCGTCGCCGATCTCCAATTCCTCCTCAAAACTCTCACCTAACACCATCCCCGCATGTCCTCAGATCCCAATCTCCCACCCGACCCGGACGCGCCCTCCACCGCCGGCCCGTCCGCGCCCTCCCCCGCCCCGATCCCGTCCCCCTCGCCGCTGTGCAGTCTCATCGCCCAAATGCGCGCCGAAATCCGCCAGGTGATCCTCGGCCAGGAAGACGTCATCGAGCAGGTGCTCGCCGCGTTTCTGGCAGGCGGGCACGTCTTGCTGGAAGGCAAGCCCGGCCTCGGCAAAACCCACCTGGTGACCACTCTGGCGCGGACGTTTGGCGGGGTTTCCGCACGCATCCAGTTCACCCCGGACCTGATGCCCTCGGACGTCACTGGTTTCCGCATGTTCGATATGAAAAGCCAGACGTTCCAATTGCGCCGCGGCCCGGTGTTCACCCACCTTTTGCTAGCCGATGAGATCAACCGGGCACCCGCCAAGACCCAGTCCGCGTTGTTAGAGGTGATGCAGGAACGGCAGGTCACCATCGATGGCGAAACACTCCTGCTCGAACCGCCGTTCATGACCCTGGCAACCCAGAATCCAGTGGAGCATGAGGGGACCTATCCACTGCCGGAGGCCCAACTCGACCGCTTCATCATGAAAGTGCTCATCGATTACCCCGCACCCGAGGCGGAGTGCGAAATTGTCGCCCGGGCCGCCGGCGAGTGCCCGGGCGGTGCCACGCGCGAGGTGCGCTGCGTCTGCGGACCGGCCGAAATCGTCGCCGGCCAACTGGCCACCGCCCAAGTCCAAGTGGTGCCGGAGGTGGTCGCCTACGCGGTGGCCATCGCCCAAGCAACGCGCGACGCCCGCTCCATCGCGCTGGGCGCTGGCACCCGTGGGGCCATCAGCCTGGTACGCATCGGCAAGGCCTTCGCCGCCTTGGACGGCAGGGATTTCGTGATTCCCGACGACATCAAACGCGCCGCCCTGCCGGTGCTGCGCCACCGCGTCCAACTCACCCCGGAAGTGGCCATCAGCGGCCAGGACGTCGATGAGGTGCTCCGCTCCCTCGTCGATACCGTGCCCGCACCCAGACAATAACTCCCACCCATGACCCCAACCAACCGCCTGCTCGCAGTGGCACTGGGATGGACTCTCGCCGGCATCCTGGCCGCGGCCGTGCCGCTGTGCCTGACACCGTGGATTGTGTTAGGCGGGGTGGCCGCGGCCGTGGCGCTCATCGACGCGGTGCTGGCTGGCTGCTATCGGCGGTTGGAAATCGAGCGGCGCTTGCCGGGACGCTTCGCCCAGGGGGAGGTCGGCGAGGTCCGGCTGATTTTGAAAAATGGCGGCGGGCAGGCGGCGGCAGTGGAGGTGTTTGATGGGATTCCGCAGGGCGCGGAGGCGCCGACCCTGCCGTGGTGCGGCGTGGTGCCGGCGCGGCGGGACTTGCGCGTGTTTCATCCGGTGCGCTTGTTGCAGCGCGGCGAATGGGTCTTCGGCCAAGTCCAGGTGCGGCGCCGCTCACCCTGCGGCTTGTGGCTGCACCACTCCCGCCACCTCGGCGATGAGACGGTCCGCGTCTACCCAAACTATGAACCGGTGGTGCGCTACGCCCTGCTGGCCATGCAGCATCGCGACAGTCCGTTGGGCATCGTGCGGCGCGCACGACCTGGCACCAGCCGCGATTTCCATCAATTGCGCGACTACCGCGACGGCGATCCGCTCGCGCAAATCGATTGGAAGGCCACCTCGCGGCGCCAAATGTTGATCAGCCGCGATTTTCAGGAGCAGCGCAACCAGTCGCTGGTGTTTTTATTGGACACGGGGCGGCGGATGCGGGCCATGGACGGCACCCTCCCACAATTTGATCACGCACTTAACGCGATTTTGTTAGTTTCGCATGTGGCCCTCAAGCAGGGCGACCAGGTTTCCGTCAAATCCTTTGGCGGGACCGAGCGCTGGCTGCCACCGGTGAAGGGCGCGCACGCCATGCCAGTGCTGTTGAATCATCTCTACGACTATCAAACGACGGCCGCCCCCAGCGATTTCGCGGCGGCGGTCGAGCAATTGATGGCCCGCCAGCGCCGCCGCTCGCTCGTCATCGTGCTGACCAACCTGCGCGGCGAGGACGGCAAGGAGCTGGTCCCGGCACTGCAAGTGCTGCAAACCAAGCACCTGGTGTTGCTCACCAGTTTGCGCGAGCGGGCAGTCGAGGCGGCTCTGGCCGGGCCGGTGGATTCGTTCGGGGGGGCCTTGCAGTTTCTGGCGGCCAACCGCTATGTGAGCGAGCGCCGCGAAATCCTCGCCAGCCTCGCCGCTCACGGAGTCCTTACCCTCGACACCACCGCCCAGCAACTCGCCGTGGCCCTCGCCAACCGCTACTTCGATATCAAGGCCGCCGGCCGCCTGTGACCCGCGGCGGGCCGGAATGCCCGCGCCTCTCCCGTCCGGCCACCCAGCGCGAATTCAATCAGATTATACTCGCATCCGGCTCTTGCCTGGTGGGAGAAACGCGCCAGCCAATAATCTATGCTCGACATGCAGCCGGTGAGTCCCTAGCTTGTCGCCTCCACCAACACATCATGATCCGAAACTTCATCCCCAATGCCTTGGCTCTCGGCCTCATCGCCGTTGCCACCGCCCAGTCCCCGGCCGCGCCGGCAGCCCCCACCACTGCAGTCACCCCGGCCGTCTCCGTCACTCCCGACGTGAAGGATGTCCCAGCCGTGCCCGAAACGCCCCCCAAGCCGGCACTCGACCCGGCGGTGGTCAAGACCGACTCGTCGTACGCATTGGGCTACCGCACCGGCGGCAGTTTTGCCCAACAATTCGGCCGCTTCGGCGTGTCGGTGGCAGATCTGGACACCGAAAATTTCCTCAAGGGATTCCTTGCCGCCTTCAAGGGTGAGAAGCCAGGACTCGACGAAGAAAAACTGCAAGCCGCCATGCAGGCCCTCGGCGATCTGCTCCAAGGCCGCGAAAAGGAATCCGCCGCCGCCAACCTCGAAAAAGGCAAAAAATTCCTCGAAGAAAACGCCAAGCGCCCCGGCGTGGTCTCCAACCCCAGCGGCCTCCAGTACGAAGTCCTCGCCAAGGGCGGCGAGGAAAAATATGTCGCCCCCAAGGAAGGCGCCACCGACAGCAAGGAATTCCTGGTCAACTACAAGGGCACACTCATTGATGGCAAAGAATTCGACGCCTCGCCGGCCGGCAAACCTGTGCCGATGACCCTGCAAGTCGTTCCCGGCTTCAAGGAAGCCCTCACCACCATGCCGGTGGGTGCCAAATGGAAGCTGTTCATCCCCAGCGCCCTCGCCTACGGTGAAGAACGCAAAAGCGCCGACCTCGCCCCCAACAGCGTGTTGATCTTCGAATTGGAACTCGTCAAGATTCAAGACGCCCCGCCGCAGCAGCAAATGCCCTTCCAAATGCCCGGCGGCGCTCCCGGCGGCGCTCCAGGACCTGACGGCGAATAAGCCCCCCCTGCATTCACCTCCCCTCTCAAAGGCCGCCGCTCACCCGGCGGCCTTTTTATGCACCGCAGTCCTGTGACGCGCCACAGAGTCGCGGCCTCGCCCCCGCTGGCCACTCTGCATGCCATGTGCGTCTAAATACATAAAGAATGGCATTATGTTCTTGCCGCCCGCAGCAGGGTGTGCTTGATTGTACTCATGAAAAAGCTGCGTGATGGAGGCGGTGGATTGGATGCGGTGGCTCAGGGCGGAACAGGAGCAGGGCAG
>CAIVSK010000347.1 GCA_903908495.1 Akkermansiaceae bacterium | reverse complement strand
TCCTCCAACTTGCCGCGCACGCCGCCCCACAACTCCATCCACACCACCGGACAGATCGCCGCATGCCCTTCGCGGACGGCCACCTCCAAGTCTGGAGCTGAGCCCGGTGCTTGCCGCAGGAAATCGACCCACAGCGAACTGTCAACCAGCGCAATCACCACAGCCTCCCGCCTGGTCTTCGCTCCGGTGAACCGCATGGCATCCGCTACGGCGTTCTCGGGAATACCAATCGTCGTCTTTATGGATTCCAATTACGCACGTTTTAGGAATCCTTCAACAGCAAATCTCTGCCCATCCGAGGGAAATCCCGACCCTTGCCTATGCCGCAAGCCGTCCAATCGCCGTGTGGCGTGTAGCAACGCCCGAATGCAGGTTCGATTCCCCAAAAAACGCGGCAAGCGTGGGCAACCCATGATGAAACCGAGGATGGATGCCCGGAATCCCGGAAATGGGCCGCTGACGGGGCTTTTCCCTTGCGGGATTGGCCTCGCCCTCGGCTGCTCGGGCATTTTTCGCCACTTTGCGCCGCTAACGCTTGCAACGCCGCTCTCGTCGGTGTATTGGCTTCCCCCCAGCAGGCACCTCCGCCCAACTCCTTCTCTCACATGATTAAGTGGATTCTCCAAAAAATCGTCGGCAGCAAAAACCAGCGTGAACTGCGCCGGATTCGCCCGACGGTGGTTCGCATCAATGAAATCGAGGAAGCGTTGCAGCGCGAGCCGGAGGAGAAACTGCGCGAGCGCACCCAGCAGTGGCAGGCCCATCTGGCCCGCTACCACACGTTGGAAGCGCCGGCCAAGCCGATGATCGAGCGCATGACCGACGACGAGTTGCGGGCCACCGCCGAGGCGTTGGAACAACGGCTCGCACCGCTGCGCGACGAGTTTCCCGCACTGCCCGCGCGCATCGAGCCGACCCCGGAGTCGATCGAAGCGGCGAAGGCGGCATTTCACGACATCGAACCGGATTTCCGCATTTCCCGCGCCAAGTTCCTCGAGAAAATCCTTCCGGAAGCCTACGCGGTGGTCAAGAACTCCGCCCGCCGCCTGTGGGGCACCACCATCACCGTCAGTGATCAGCCCTTGCTGTGGGAAATGGTCCACTTCGATGTGCAGCTCGTCGGCGGCATCGCCCTGCACCGCGGCATGATCGCCGAAATGCAAACCGGCGAAGGCAAAACCCTCGTCGCCACCCTGCCGGTCTTCCTCAACGCCCTCACCGGCCTCGGCGTCCACGTCGTCACCGTCAATGACTACCTCGCCCGCCGCGACTCCGAGTGGATGGGTGCCGTGTTCCGGTTTCTGGGGCTGACCGTCGGTTGCATTCAAAACCAAATGCCACCGTGGGAGCGCCGCGCCGAATATGCCTGCGACGTCACCTATGGCACCAACGCCGAGTTTGGCTTCGACTATCTGCGCGATAACGGCATGGCCACCTCCAGGGACGAACAAGTCCAACGCGGCCACTACCTCGCCATCATCGACGAAGTGGACTCGATCCTCATCGACGAAGCCCGCACCCCGCTGATCATTTCCGGGCCCTCCGCGCAATCGTCACATCAGTTTGACCGCTACACCCCGCTCGTCGAGCAACTCGTCAAACGCCAGACCCAGCTCTGCAACGACCTCGCCGCGGAAGCCAAGTCCCTGCTCGAAGCGGGTGACAGCGTGGGCGCCGGCCGCCTGCTCTTCAAGCTCAAGCTCGGCCAGCCCCGCAACCGCCAGCTCATGCGCATGATGGAGGAGCCCGAGATCCGCCGCCTCATCGAAAAGGCCGAACTCTCGTTCCATCAGGACGCCCAGAAAAAAGAACTCTTCGCCCTCAAGGAGGAACTCTATTTCGTCATCGACGAGAAAGGCCACGATTCCGACCTGATGGAGATGGGCCGCGAGTTCCTCTCGCCCGGTGATCCGGAATCCTTCACCCTGCCCGACCTCGGCACCCTCTTCGCAGACATCGAGACTAACCGCGACCTCAGCGCCGAGGAGAAACTCGCCGCCAAGGACGCCCAACAAGTCCGCATGGATGCCCAGGCCGAGAAAATCCATAACATCTCGCAATTGCTCAAGGCCTACTGCGTTTACGAAAAAGACGTCCAATACGTCGTCAAGGAAGGCAAGGTCATCATCGTCGATGAAAATACCGGCCGCGAAATGGCCGGGCGCCGCTGGTCGGACGGCTTGCACCAGGCCGTCGAAGCCAAGGAAGGCGTGGAGATCGAAAAGGAAACCCAGACGTTCGCCACCATCACCATCCAAAATTATTTCCGCTTGTATGAAAAGCTCGCCGGCATGACCGGCACGGCCGAAACCGAGGCCGCCGAGTTTCATGATATCTATAAACTCGACGTGCTGCCGATTCCTTCCAATAGGCCTAACACGCGCAAGGATGAGAACGACCAGGTCTTCAAGACCCGCCGTGAAAAGTTCAACGCCGTGGTGCAGAAGATCGAGGAAGCCCACGCCAAAGGCCAACCGGTGTTATGTGGCACCGCCTCCGTTGAGTCGTCCGAAACCCTCTCGCGCATGCTCAAGCGGGCCAAGATCCCGCACTCGGTGCTCAACGCCAAGTTCCACCAACAGGAAGCCGAAATCGTCGCCCGCGCCGGCCAACCCGGGTCCGTCACCGTCTCCACCAACATGGCCGGCCGCGGTACTGATATCAAGCTCGGCAAAGGCGTCCCCGAGGTCGGCGGTCTCTTTGTCATCGGCACCGAGCGCCATGAAAGCCGCCGCATCGACCGCCAATTGCGCGGCCGCTGCGCCCGCCAAGGCGACCCCGGCCGCTCGCAGGCGTTCATCTCCTTCGAAGATGACTTGATGCGCAACTTTGCCGCGGCGGACCGCATGACCGCCATGATGGAGCGCTTCGGCATGAAGGAAGGCGAGGCGCTGGAGCACTCGTGGCTTAATAAATCGGTGGAGACCGCCCAGAAGCGCGTCGAACAACGCAACTATATCTGGCGCAAGCGCGTGCTGGATTTCGATGATGTGATGAACAAGCAGCGCGAAGTGGTCTATGGCTATCGCAACGAAGTGTTATCCACCGAGACCCCGCGCGATTTGGTCATCGAGATCATTGAGGAAACCATTCCGACCAAGGTGGAAGGCTATCTGGCGGATCACGACGAGCCCATCACCGATTACAGTGATCTGCTGCATTGGGTCAATACCACCCTGCCCATCCGCATCGACGCCGCTGAACTCAATCGCGCCACCCACAGCCCGGATCAAATCGCCCCCATCCTCGTCGCCAAGGTCAAGGAAGCCTACGAGCATCGCGTCGCCAATCTCCCCCTCGAGGTGTTGGACCAAGAAGAACGCCGCATGGTGCTGGCCGCCATCGACAAACAATGGCAGGCCCATCTCTATAACATGGATGCCCTGCGCGAAGGCGTCGGCCTGCGTGCCCAAGGCCAGAAAGACCCGCTCATCGAGTATAAGAACGAGGCCTACGAATTGTTCGTCACCCTGATGGATGGCATCAAGCAGGAAGCCTTGCAAAACCTCTTCCGCTCCGCTTCCAATCTGGAAGCATTCCTCCGCGAGTTGCACAGCCGCCCCCAACAACTCCAGGGCGGATCGGAAGAAATCACCCGCGATAACCTCTCCACCGCTGGCAGTTCCGGGCACTTCGATCCCACTGCCATGCCCTCGCCCGAAGGCAGCGCCCTCAAAATCAACCTGCCCAAACGCAAGCCGTCCTTTGCCATCGAAACCACCGGCCGCAACGCCCCGTGCCCCTGCGGCTCCGGCAAGAAATTCAAACAGTGCCACGGCAAGGACGAGTGACGCGCTGCTGCGAATGATATGATATGTGGCGGCGGTCTGTGACCGTCGCGAGCACAAGCAAAGTCATGCTTCTCATTGGCTACGGCGCTCACAGAGCGCCGCTACAGACCGCTCACTGCACGCCGCTTCAAGGCGTCCGCCGCTGGTGCGCATGGCGTTCGGCCATGGCCCACGCCACTTGCGGCACCAGTTGGTGCCAGCGCTCGTCGCCGTCCACGATCATGCGGCAGACGTCGCGGCCGGTGTGCAATAGCATCTCATCATCATCGCAAGCCATGCCGACGATGCGCCGGTTGTCCAGAAAGTGTTGATAGAGATGCGCGCACTCCGGCGGCGCTCGGAAATTGTCCACCGTCACCAATTCGCCGCTGCGGCGGTTTTTCCACGGGAACACGTGCAGCGTCACCTGCTTGAGGAACAGGCGCCCGAATGACTCTAATAATCCGCCGGGTAGATTTTCCGACCACTTCGGTTTGAACAGCTCATTGAGCAAGCCGATGCTCAGGATGATGCCCACCGGTTGAGTGGTGCAGCGCTTGAGGAATCCGGCAATGCGGTGAAACTCCGCGCAGCGTGACAGCAGCACGGTTTCCCCGAGCGCTTGCAAGGCGTCGGCGCGATCCAGAAACCCTTGCAGATCGATGTTTTGGCCGCGCAGGAGATTATCCAGCGAAATCTCACACAGACGCATCTCTTGCCCGCTGTCGCCTGCCTCCAAGGCGGCCGCAAACCCGCTGCCGGCCTGCCCGAGCATGGTTAGATGCACGTTCATCACCGGATCGAAGCTGCCGCGCAGCAGCAGCACCGGGCGCCGGTACAAGGCCTCCGCCGGTTGCACCACCTCGCCGCTTGGCAGGAACATGGTGGCATCCGTCAATCCGCTGGCCACCAGTTGCAGCGCGCACAAGCGGTTGTCAAAGGTTTCATAACCGTGGCCGGTTAACTTCAATAGATCGATTTCCACCCGGCCTGGCGCGACGTTTTCCACCAGTGCCTCGACGAAGCGCTTCAAGCGGCCGCGGTGGCGAAATGCCGCGTAAATCAGGTTCACGCCCACGATGCCCAGTGCATCCATCTGCTCGGTGGTCTCATTGTCCAGCAATCTAACGTGAAGGACGATGTCCGACGGCGGTGCGCCGGGGTGGGTTTGGAAGCGCATGCCGAGCCAGCCGTGGCACTCGCCGGAGTCCTGCCAGCCGCGTGCCCGCACCGTGTTGCAAAATGAAAAGAAGGTGGTGTTGGCACCCCGTTTGGGAGCGAGCCGCTCCAGCTGGATGCCATACTCATGGTCGAGCATGGAGCCGAGGCGTTCGGCCGAGACATAGCGCGAGGCGCGGCCGTAGATGGCATCGCTCATGGTCATGTCATAGGCCGAAATGGACTTCGCCACCAGGCCGGCGGTGCCCGATGCGCGGAAGAACCAGTTGGCGGTTTCCTGTCCGGCGCCAATTTCGGCAAACGTGCCGTACACCTCCGGGTCGAGGTTCAGCTCAAGCGCCTTGTCATAGGTCGTCTGTTTCATGATAGATCATTGATCGGTTTCCACCCAGCCATTGGCGACCACCTCGTCAATCACCACCTGGTTGTTGGATCCGGCGACATCGGCGGGGAAACGGATTTTCAAAATCATGGGTGCGTGATCGACCTCCGAGCTCAGGTGGATTTTGCCGGCCACCTCGGTCCCGCGTTCGACATAGCCGAAGATCATGTGTTCGCCATCGAGCGATTCCAGCCGATAGGACAGCCACCGGGCGTCATCGGAGAAGCCGAAGTTGTAGTAATCGACGCGTTTGACGATGACGCGAAACACGGTGGCTTGGGTTGGACGGGTGGCCAGCAATGCCGGCCACGTCAGGTCCGACCACCCGGCCCAACATTCCCAATCAATCTTGAGGCCTGCGGGCGTCTCGACAAAGGTGAGTTGGCGGCTGTCGAAATTGCGGGTGCGGATATCCACGCTGACGGACCCGTCGCCGAAGGCAAGATTGCCGCTGGTGTTGAACTGGGCCAGGCCCGAGGGGACGATGCTGCCTTGCGGGTATTGCCGCAGCAAGCGCGGTTTTGCCCGCTGCGGATTGTGCAGCAAAGGCAGTAGATCATCGATGGACTTGGCCGCCAGAAACTTTTTGGCCAGCGGTTCGATCTCGGCCAGGATCGAGGGCACGCTGCGTTT
Source organism: Akkermansiaceae bacterium (assembly GCA_903908495.1). Taxonomy (GTDB): domain Bacteria; phylum Verrucomicrobiota; class Verrucomicrobiia; order Verrucomicrobiales; family Akkermansiaceae; genus Luteolibacter. Next base: position 2,211 of record CAIVSK010000347.1, on the reverse strand, counting down.
CATGAGCGCCGGCAAGGCCGCCTCGGCGGCGGCTTCCGCCGCGTCAGGCACCGGCGTGACCAGGGGTCCCGGTCCTGGTGCGACCACTCCCTTGCCCCTGCCATCGCCATGTACCGCGACCCACCATCCGCCGACGACCAAGCCAAACAGTGCCACGCCACCACCTAACATCCATCGCATCGAACGGCGCTCGCCGCGTCGCGAGTGGCCCCGGCCCGAGGACTCGTGTTCCCATGACGGCCGCTCCGGCACGCCGTCACCTGCGGCGGAGCCCCGCCGTTTGTGCACCCGGCGCTTGATGCGCCGCAGCACGGAGTCACCGTCAGCTGGGGTGCCGGGGGGGGGGGGGCGGCAGCGCGGTCAGGCGGTGGCTGTGGTACCGGGCGGGACGCGTGAATGGATTCCGCCAGCAGGGGGGGGGTGATTTCATTGGCGGTTGGAATCCGCAACAAGCGCCGGCAACTTTGACAAACCAGGCCCTGCCCATCATGATCCCGCGGCACGCGGAACACCAATCGGCAATCCGGGCACACATACCCGCTCCACCGCCTCGCGCTTTCGTTGGTCTCAGACACGCCGCACCTTGTTCCGGATTTGCCCGTTCTGCAAGCGCGGCGATGGCAAAAACTGCCACTTCACGCCCGCTCAGGGGCAGCCTGCCCGTATCACTTTGGCGCGGCTTCCGAGGCCGGGGCCTCCGGCTGCGGACGGCCCTCGCCCTTGCTTTCTGCCGGGCTCCCGGTCTTGGGCTCGGGTGCGTCGGGCCCGCCGTCGGGCCTGCCGTCGGGTTTGCCGTCGGGTTTGCCGTCGGGCCTGCCGTCGGGTTTGCCGTCGGGTTTGCCGTCGGGTTTGCCGTCGGGTTTGTGCTCGGGATGCGGAAACTCGCTCGCATCGACCTTGCCATCCTTGTTGCGGTCGAATTTGTCGAAGTGCTCTTGCTGCGCCTTCTCGGTGAGATCTCTAACAAAAGGCGCCTGGCGGAACTCTTCAAACGTCAGCACGCCGTCGCCATTCTTGTCAAGTAGCCGGAACAAGTGGCGCGGGTCACGAGGCGAGCCTGGTTGGCCGGGGCGCTCGCCCGCCGGAAGGTCGGCCGGCGAAATGACCCCGTCGCCATTGACGTCCAGGCGGCGAAACAGCGCCTCCTGTTGCTCGGGTGGCAGTTTTTTGACGAATTCGCCCGCCTTGAACTCGGCGAGGCTGATCACGCCGTCCTTGTTGGTGTCCAATTCCCACAGGCGCTGCATCCTTGGACGCTTGTCATCCCGCGGTTTGACGAGCGATTCAAGTTCTTCGCGGCTGAGCACGCCGTCGCCATTCTTGTCCAGACGTTTGAACAATTCCTCCTGCTTGTCTTGCGGCAGCGCTGCTATCCGCTTCATCGCAAAAAACTCCTCGCGCGAAAGCACGCCGTCGCCATTGGTATCGGCCAGTTTCCAAGCGTCCACGAAGTGTTGCTGCGGCGCGTGCCGCGCTCCGTCGCCCTCCGGCGGCCCGCCAGCGGGCGGCGGTTGTGGGGCAGCCAAGCACGCGGCCGGCAACCACAAACCCGCCAATACGAGTGAACTAGGGATTGTCTTCATGGGAATACAGGGGCTTATTTAGCCCCGACACGCCGGAACCGCCAGAAGAAACTCCCGAATCCCCGAAAAGTTTCGCCATCCGCCGCGCATATCCCTAATTTCAATTCCAGCATGCACATCAGCGACATTCTCTCGTCCCGCCAGACCTCGCTCTCTTTCGAGTTCTTCCCGCCGCGCGCCGCCGCCGCCTGGGAGGAGCTCTATCAGACGATCCGCGACCTCGAGCAACTCGATCCCGCGTTTGTCTCGGTCACCTACGGGGCGGGGGGTGGCACCCGCGAGCTCACCCACGATCTGGTCGTGCGCATCAAGCAAACCACCTCGATCCCGCCCACGCCGCATCTCACCTGTGTCGGCCACTCGAAACCGGAAGTTGCGGCGATCCTCGAGCGCTACGCCGCCGCGGGGGTTTCCAACATACTGGCCCTGCGTGGCGATGCGCCGCGCGACCAACCCAACTACGATTGGGCGCAAGGCGACTTCCGCCACGCCGCGGACCTGGTAGCCTTCATCCGCCAGTTCAATGAAGGCGGCGGCCATCCCGACCCGCGTGGCTTTGGCATCGGGGTGGCCGGCTTTCCTGAGGGCCACCCTGATACGCCCAACCGCCTGGTGGAACTCGACCACC
>CAIVSK010000346.1 GCA_903908495.1 Akkermansiaceae bacterium | reverse complement strand
GCCGCTGCCACGCCCCCCGCCGCTGCCACGCCCCCCGCCGCTGCCACGCCCCCCGCCGCTGTCACGCCTTCGGTCGCGATCACGCCCGCAGCCGCAGTGCGAGTGACCGGCAGCACCCTGCGTGCTGCGACGGGCAATGCGCTGCGGGCGGCCGCCGAGGGAGCGCCCGCCGCCGACGGCGATGCGGCGGAAGCCGCTGCCACTGTTGCTGCCGCTGCAGAAGCTGCGCTGGCCGACGACGATCTGGCCAGTGCCCTGCACAAGATGACTTACGACCGCTCGCCAGAGGCGTTGTTGGCCGCCACCCGGGCGCAGCGCAAGAGCGGCAAGACGAATGACGCGACGCGTTTCCGCATGGCCGTGTTGCTTGGCGACTGGGCGGGCGTGAACAAATTGCTCGCGACGCTGCCGCCGGAGGAAGCCACCGCGGCGTACGCCCGCTTGCTCGACGCGCTGGCCGGCAATTCCACTGCGGTGGGCGAAGTGCTGAAAGCCGCCCCTGCCGGATCGAACAATCAAAATGACGGCATGTACCAAGACCCGTCCCAACAAGAGCGCAATCCGGGCAAAGCCAAGCCCAAGCCGGCGCCCTTGTTGAGCGAGGAATTTTATGCGCTCATCAACGCGGCGCCCGGCGACCTGACCGAGAAGAACATTCCTGCGGTTGCCGCTCTGGTAAAAACCGCGCTGGGCGTGGGCGGCAAAAAAACCCTGCTGGAGCGCTTGGAAAAAGGCTGGAAGGGCCTCGGCGGCACCACGCCGGAGGGCCGCATGCTTGCCACCCAACTGCTTTCCGCGCTCAACTGGATCACCGATGCCGCTCCCTTCCTGCCATTGAAAAACTCCGAGTGGGCCGATGCTGACACGATGCAGTTGGTCTTCACGATGGAGCATTTCACCCAGACCGGCATTGCCCAGCACGACGAGCGCCAGTTGCAGCGCGCCGCGGAAGTCTGCGCCTATCTGATGAAAAACTCGCGCTTCGGCAATTACACCCGTCCGCAGTTCCGCCTGGCGATGGACCGCCTCGTGCAATTACTACCCGCACTTGATGCCGCCGCCGCTAAAACACTCATCCGCGAGCAACTCTTTAAACAAACCGCCACCCTCGCCGATCTCATCGCCATCATCGGCGAACTCGGCCAAGCCACTGCCAGCGGCAAGGACTTGCCGGCCCGCGCCGCCAGCCTCGGCACCCAAAACCTGTTGCTCCAAACACTCGTCGACATGGAGGGCTCCTTGCCCGACGTCGCCGCCGTGCTGGTGATGAACTGGCTCACCGAAGCCGAAGTCTGCTACCGCGCCGGCGGAGCAGTCGCCGTGGAAATGACTCAGGCCGATCAAATCATGATGAATCGCTTCGGCGGTCAGCGCGCCAACGAGGTCAAGAGCCTGCCCACCGCCACCATCCTGGCCAACGCCCCGCCCACCGCCATCCTCCACCGCCTCAATCCCGGCCTCGCCCAGCGCGTCGAACTGACCTTGCTCAAGGTCAACATCCTCCAACCCAAGGAAGCTAACATCGGCCTCCTGCGCGACTATGTGAAGGCCCATCCCGGCCTCGAACGCGACGTCTGCCAGGACGTCCTCTCCGCCTGGGTCAGCAAACGCACCACTCCCGCAGAAAGCGCCCAGGTCAAACAAATGCGCGCCTATGGCATGTATGTCCCGCCCCAGATGGTGCAATCCGGCGCCGGCATCCCACTCACCCGCCTGCGCCAAAACCAGAACATCCAACAATTCAAGACGCTGCTCGCCCAGCTCCGCGAAATTTCCCCCGAGCCGATCGATCCGGCGCTGGTGGTGCAGTCGTTCATGACCTTGCACAGCGGGGCCGAGGTCTATCGACTCGAAGACATCGAGGCGATTTTCGGTGCACCGGAAAAAATGGTGCGGGCCGAGTTGCTTAACCTTCTGGGCGGCATGCGATCGCGCCTGCAAGAGCAATGGCGCGATCCCAAGGCCCAGCAACAAGCCGGCACCAACCGCACCGAAGCGGAGACCAAGGATGAGGTGTCACGCGGCTACAAGACCGCGCTGGAATTGGCCCGCCGCGGCATCCGCGCCGAGGACGGCGACTGGGCCGCGTTCATCACCCGCGGCCAGTTGTTTTTCGATGTCTCACAATACGAGTTCGAGCGCCAGGTGAAACTATCCGAATACGTCAGCCTGCGTGACGAGGCATTCACCAGCTTCCGCCAGGCCGCCGAGATCTATGCCGCCAAACTCCCATCACTGCCGCGCGGCCAGTGGACCATCGATGCCTATCAGGCGTGGTTCATCGTGATGCTCGGCGCCAGCGACCTCTCACAACTTACCATCTCCACCGCCCGCAGCGATCCGGGTCTCAAGTCGATCGGCGACGCCATGCGCGCCCTGCCCGGCGACGCCGCCGAAAAACACCTGGAACTTTTCGGCAAGATGCTCGGCGACTTTTTCCCGCGCGTGCCGGCCAACGTCCGCCAGCGCTTCCTCGGCTCCGGCCTCAAGGTCGTCGGCGAAGATCATCCCGCCGCCAAAACCGCCATGGCTTCTCTCAACTACTATCGCGAGTTGCTCGACGAGGTGCAACTGCACGTCACCGTCGACGGCCCGACCCGCGTCGGCCACAGCCAGCCATTCGGCATGTTCATCAGCCTGGATGCCACCCGCCAGTTGCTGCGCGAAAGCGGCGGCTTCGGCAAGTATATCCAAAACCAAAACCCGCAGCGCAACATGATGACCGGCCAACCCGGTCCTAACACCCCGGCCCTGCGCGATGACTTCGCCAAAAACATCCACGCCGCACTCGACGAAACCTTCGAGGTGCTCTCCCTCACGTTCCACGACGCCGCAGTCAAGACCATCGACCTGCCGCGCGACGCTTGGGTCGAAACCCCCTTGCTCTACGCCGTGTTGCGCGCCAAAAATGCCGCCGTCGACCGCATCCCATCGATCCAGATCGATATGGATTTCATCGACCAACCCGGCCAGGTCGTCCTGCCCGTCATGTCCCAACTCCAACCGCTCGATGCCAAGGACGACGCCGTGGCGGCCCGGCCATGCGCCGAACTGGCACTCACCCTGACCATGGACGAGCGCGAATGGCCGGCCGGCAAGTTGGTGGTGGAAATCCAAGCCCGCGGCCAGGGCATCATCCCGAACCTGGGCGAATTGTTTGATTGCCAGCGCGACGGCTTTGCCCTCGAAACCGTCGACAGCAATCTATCCGTCTCGCAGTTTGTCAGCGACGGCAGCCGCAAAACCCCGCAGGCCGACCGCAATTGGCAGCTGACCTATCACCGCCAAAAAGACCTGCGCGGCGACGTGACCTTCCGCTTCCCCGCACTCAAGCCCGACATCCCAACCAGCTCCATCGAGTACAAACACTATCAAGACGCCGACCTCGTCACCGTGGACGCCAAACAAGCCGCCGCCGGCGTGCGGCTCACCAGCCAGGTGAGCAAGCGCCTGCGCAACTCGCTGCTCCTCGCCCTGCTCGCCGCAGCCGTCGCGGGTCTCGTCGTGTTCCTGCGCCGCTCCGCCGCCAAGGCCCACGCCCCGGTAGCCGCCCTCGCCGTGCCTGCACAGCTCACCCCCTTCACCGCCGTCGCCTTCCTGCGCCGCATCCAACACCTCCACGCCACCCGCCTCGATGCCACCCAACTCAGCGCCCTGGCCACCCAGATCGCCGACCTCGAAGCCGGCTTCTTCAGCGGTGCCCAGGCCCCCGCGCTCGACCTCGCCGCAGTCACCGGCAAATGGCTGCGCGCCGTGAGCTGAACTCGGGCGGGCCTGCCATTAAAAGGATAATGGAAGGGGGTTGTGCCGCCACTGCATGGAGTGCGGCGGGAAGGGGCGGAGCCCGCCACGCCGCTTTGGCTCAACCGGGAGATTTGCCGCGTTCCCGACAACGCCAATCCGTCTCGCGGATGGGCGTCCCCCATGCCGGGAGTGCGGGGAAAATCCCGGTGAGGCAGCGCGGCTTTGCGAGGTAGCACTGAGGCTTCGGATCTAGCCAAAGCGGTGTCGCGCTGGCGCTTGCCACACCCAGTCCATACCTGCCACACCCAGCCATTCCTCAAGCTCGGCGCGTTCGGCGGCTGTCGCCTGCTCGTCGTATTCGGCCATTAGGTCGTCACTCAGATAGGGAAAGGCCTCGGTCCAGGACATGGTGGGCAGTTGTCAGAGGTCCGAGGTCAGAGGTCCGAGGTCAGAGGTCGGAGGTCGGAGGTCAGAGGTCAGAGGTCAGAGGTCAGAGGTCAGAGGTCGGAGGTCGGAGGCGGTAGGGTCGGACGGCCTCGGCCGACCCACTTTCCCCCCGAAGGCGAGATGCGAAGGATGAGCGAGTGAGAAGCCAGATGTCGGTAGGGCGAGACCGCTGGGCGCGCCCACTTGTCCCCAGCGGGGCGAGAAGAGAAACGGTAATCGGTACACCGCATAGTCGATGTCCAGTGGAGGACAGCCGTCCCGGCTGTCAGGGAAGACGGGCGTCCCGGCTGTCGGATCCAAGCCCATGCATTCCCCGAGCCATTCCTCAATTCCCGCCCCGCTTTTGGCCGAACCTAACCAGACCGGCTTCCCAGGAAATGCCCTCGCCATTGCAGCCCGAAGAATCTTCTGTTCGCCCACCTCCAACAACTCCGCCTTGTTGATGAACAACCCGTCCGCCTCTTCCGCCTCTTCCGCCTCTTCCGCCTCTTCCGCCTGCTTGCGGAAGATATAGCCCACATCCTTGGAGAAATCCTTCTTGCGCCGGACGCCGCCGAAGGTGCTCATCGCCCGTCGCGCGTCCAGCAACACCGTGAACGGGGCCAAGCGCACTTCGGTTTGATAGATCCGCTCCAGCGGCAGAATCACCGTCGCCACCAGGACGGTGCAACTGCCGACGGGCTCGCACGGAATCACATCGGGCCGGTCATTGCCGCCAGCCAGTGGCTGTCCACCCAGTCTGCCGGACCGTCTCGCGATGCCGGGGCGAGGGTCGTCATCAGCCAGATCAAGGACACAGACCCCGAGATGGCCGCGCAGTGGCGGAAGACGCTGCCGCCGGGGTAGTGATTTTCAGTTCTTAGTTATCAGTTCTTAGTTATCAGTTCTTAGTTATCAGTTATAGGTTATGGGTTATTAGTTAGCTTTGCGCTGGATCGGTTGGCAATCGAGGCATCCGTACGATAGATGGAGGGTTGCGTGAGTGCCGTGATGGGTAGTGGGCGCCCGATCCCATGGGTCATCAGCACGGACGCGGAAGGCTTCGGCAAGAATGCGACACTCATCGCCAGCATCGTGCGGCGGACAGAGCGCTTGGTCTGGGCGCGCTGCTACACGCGGGGCTTTCTGCCGGAGTCGTTCGCGGTGCGGAATCTGCGGGTGGACTATGTGGGGGCGGATGAGGCGGTGACCGGCAGGGGTCGGCCACTTGGACGGGCAAACCGTACGGCGCGCGATCTCCACGCTCAAGTGCCGGCATCGCGCAAGTCCCGGTCAAGCGCAGCGCCGTCGAATGGCACCACGATCACCTTGCTGCCATGGGTATCATTGCCCTTTTCGTCGTCTTTGGGCACATCGAGCACGGCAAAGGTGAAATGGGTGACGTGGCCGTTTTCAAGGAACACCGCCGGGCGCTCGATCTTCTCCCAGTGATTGACCGTCCCATCCGTGTAGCGCAGGAAATCCCGGGTTGGATCGTATGCCAGACCGCGCAGCTTCCAGCCGTTGATGCCGTCCTTTGATGTGATGTGGTATGCCTTGCGGTTGCTCCAACTGTTGACTACGATGTGATAGAGGCCGCCGCTGAACCAGATGACAGGATCCTCCAGATTCTTCAGCGGCAGGCCGGCAACCTTCGGATAGACGCTGGGTCCTTGGACGACGTAGGGTCCGAGAATGCCGGACTTGCTGATCCAGATCGCACCGGAACGCGCCACAATCATGAAGTCTCCGTCCGGCCTGAGGCTCACGCTCACATTGGACATCCTGCCAAGATCGCTGAACTCGTTGGCCTCCACCCGGATGGCCCCGAGATGTTCCCAGGGTCCGTCTGCCGACTTGGAAACAAACACGTCCCCCGGCCTCGTCTCGCTGACCACCACGGCGTATCGGCCGTCCGGCAAAACCAGCGCCGTCACATTGTGGCCTTTGCCGTGCTGATTGTCCGGCCAGCACAGCCCCTTGTCGACGTAGGGGCCGTCGATTCGATCGCTGACCGCATGCACGGCGGACGAGCCACCCCAGCCGCTGTGTCCCTTGGCCTGGTCCCAGCGGCTGGCGAACAGGTGGAATTTCCCCTCCGCCCCCTTGATGATCTGGCCGTCCCAGTAACACCATTGTTTCATGGTCTGGTCCTCAAGGCCGTTCTGCGGATCGCGCGGGAAAATGCCGGGAGCGCCCCACACGTCAGACACGAGTTTCGCGTGAATGGGCATGGGCAGGAAGTAGTCGATGAGGGTTTTTTCCGCCGCGCACAAGCTGTTGCCGATTGCCAGGGCCAGCGCCGTGAAGGCGCCCGCTCGCGTGCTTGCTGATTTGAACCGGCGATTGACTTGGATAAGAGGTAGGTCCATGGGGCATTGCTACGTGGTTCCCGCGGAAATATCTTACATCAATGACACAAGAATGCAGTCTCCACAGTGACCACCTCTTGACCTCGGCGGTCAGGGAGACATCGGGGATTTGGCTGGGGCTTGGACGACTTGTTGCCACCCTGCGGTGCTGCCCACTGGTGCAGCCAGGCCGAGTTCCTTCAGATCTCCGGCGATGAGCTCAATCTGCCGCTTGCGGATTGCGCATTCCGTGCGACGTTTGTCCCTATGCGCCGCTTCTGCCAACTGATAACCGCAGCCTTGTTCACGACCCACGCCAGCGCCGAGCCGCTTGCTTTGGGGGCCCCCCTGCCGGTGGTGACCCAGCAAGACCAAGACGGCAAAGCCGTGGATCTGGCAACCGCCAACACCGGCTTCGTGCTGGTTTACTTCTACCCGAAAGCCGACACGCCGGGCTGCACCAAGCAGGCGTGCAGTTTGCGCGACGCCTACGCCGATCTCACCGGAAAAGGGGTCAAGGTGTTCGGTGTGAGTACCGATCCGGTGAAGGCGCAAAAAGCGTTCAAGGACAAATTCAAATTGCCCTTCGAGTTGCTGGCTGACGAGGACGGCAAGGTGATTGCCGCATTCGGCGTGCCCAAGACGATGGGTTTTGCCAAACGCCAGGCATATCTCTTCAAGGACGGCAAACTCGTCTGGCGCGATCTCGCCGCTGCCACCGAACAACAGGCTGCCGACGTGCTCAAGGTGGTCGTTGCCAGCCCAAAATAATATCGGTGTTTGACGAGCGGGAACCCGGCGGCAACGGGAGCGAGCCGTGGTGGCTGCGTCACGCGGCCAGTGCCTCTGGATCGTGCCTGAAGTGCCGTTTCAGCGCCTCGCACGCTCGCCGCTTCACCCGACGCTTGGCAAGTGTCGTTCCACCGGCCGTTGCTGGCTGAGCTGGAACGGGTGTCGCGGATCCCAGCGGCGGCTGCGCGGCGCGGCCCCGAAGAGCGCAACCCCGACCTCCTTGGCCGCGAACATCTGGGGGGCGGAATGCCCCACCCCGCGGGTCTCGACTTTGCGCCAGTTGAACGCCCATTTCTTCTTGGCAGCAAGGCTGCGCGCCATCGCGAAACACGCGCGACCCCGTTGGATGCGGCTCATCCCCTGCTTCATGGCCATCGGCGAATCGTCAAAATTGGCGGTTGCGGTGGAATCACCCGTTCCCAGATAGAGGGTCAGCGGGGCAGCCAAATAGCCGCGCAACACGGCGTCGTTGCTCAGGCCCTCCGGCAGGTCACCGAAGCCATAGCCATAAGGCAAATCGCGGGTTGGAAACAGGTGCGAGCTCGGATTGGCGACCACGATGCGACTGGCTTCCCCCGGCGCAAAGGCGGCCATGCGGGCAAGAAATTGTCCGCCAGCGGAATGGCCGATGAAGTAGTGGGGCATCTGCGGGCGCCCCTCCATGACGCGCACTTGGGCCACCAGGCGGTGGACGATGGCGTAGGTCCATTGATCCTGCGATTGGGGCTTGCCATTGCGCAGCACGCCGCCCCGCTGGTAGCGTTCGCTCTTGAAGCGCCGCGCGTCAAACAGCGGCACCACCACGATCGCCTTGAATTTTTCGGCCATGCCGATGGCATGGTTGCGGTATTCCTCCGCGTTGCGATTGACGCCATGAAACACCACCAGCAGCGGGCCGTCGACGTAGCCGGACGGCTTGTAGGTGAAGATGGTAATGGGATCGGAGGTGGGTAAGGTGAAGCGACCGGGTCCCACAGGCAACGGCTTCGCCGCCAGGACCGGCAAAGCCAGCAGCAAACCGAGGAGAATGGCAAGGTGTCTCATGAGGGGGCTTGGCATCAATGAAAGGCTTCACAACGGACAATCCTACCGGCCCATACGAGAACGAGCCGGCATCAATCAAGCGCGACGATACCCCCGTCAGACGGAGTTTCAAATAATTTTTTAATTTTTCTGAAAGAATTGTCGGTTTGCTTCGGGAGCACCGCAATTCATTCCAGGAGCAGCCCCCCAGCCTCAGCGCTGGCCGCTTTGCCTGCGCTCAGGTCACGCGTGTTCGCTGAGGTAGCGCTCGGCTTCCAGGGCAGCGGCGCAACCCTGGCCGGCGGCGGTGATTGCCTGCCGATAGAAATGATCGGCCACATCGCCCGCGGCGAACAAGCCGGGGGTTTTGGTCGCGGTGCGTCCCGGTTGCTGGAGGATGTAGCCGTTCTCATCCTTGTCCACCAGGCCGTCGAGGAAGCCGCTGTTTGGAACGTGGCCGATCGCCACAAACACACAACTCACCGCCACCTCGCTGGTGGCACCATCAAGCAGATTGGTAAGCGTCACGGCCCGCATCTCGCCCTTTTCGTCAGTCAGATAGGCGCTCACCGTGGAGTTCCAAACCGGCACGATCTTGGGGTTGGCCAGCGTGCGCTCGGCCATGATCTTGGAGGCCCGCAAGGTGTCGCGGCGGTGCACCAAATACACCTTGCTGGCGAAGCGAGTGAGAAAAACCGCCTCTTCGCAGGCGCTGTCGCCGCCGCCGATCACGCACACCGGCACATTGCGGTAAAACGCGCCATCGCAGGTCGCGCACGAGGTGAGGCCATGGCCGATCAGGGATTTTTCGTCAGGCAGGCCGAGGTGACGGGGTGCGGCACCGGTGGCGATGATGACTGTTTTCGCCTCGAACGTTTCCTCACCGGCGATGACGGCGAAACTGCCGTCGTCGCGCCGCTGGATGGAGTCGACGTTGGACCACGCCATGCGGGCCCCGAACTTTTCCGCTTGGGCCTGCATTTTCATCATCAGGTCCGGCCCCATAATCCCCTCCGGGTGGCCGGGGAAATTTTCCACCTCGGTGGTGGTGCTGAGCTGGCCGCCGGGCTGGGTGCCGGTGAGCATGAGCGGGTTGAGCTGGGCGCGAGCCGTGTATATTGCCGCGGTGTAACCCGCGCAACCGGTGCCGATGATGATGACGTTTTCCATGGGGGTCTGTGGTGATTGTGGGGTTACTGGCGGCGGCAGTATTCCCGAGGATGCGCCTGCGAGTCAACCCAGTACGGAAAAATCGCGCCGAGCCACCGTCCACACCTGCGCGGCAAACCAAGGCGAATCGAGCCGAAAAATCAATTGCCGCGGCGCGGGACGACTGCTAGACACAGCCCGTGAAACCACTCATCCTCGCCGTGTGTTGCCTAGTCGTCGGGTCCACTATCGCGCCGGCGGCAGACTTTGCCACCGAGACGCTTGACGCGACCTACAAGCTTTTCAACAAGGATTCGACCGCGACCTGCCTGTTCGTGCGGCGGGAAGCCCCCGACACGGCCCTCTATCTGGTGACCGCGGCTCATGTGTTCGACAAGGCCAAGGGCGACACGGCCATCATCGTGCTGCGCGAAACCCGGGCCGATGGATCCTATCAACGCCGCGACCACCCCGTTGCCATCCGCCGCGACGGCAAACCGCTGTGGATCCGCCACCCCACGGAAGACACCGCCGTCTTGCGACTCACCGAAGCGCCGCCGGTTCCGGTCGGAATCCTGCCCATGGCGGCCCTCGCCGACGAGGCCCGCTTGGCGGCTGCAGGGCTGCACATTTGCAGCGCCGTGTTTGTGCTGACGTTTCCCGAGCGATTCGAGGCCAACGACGCGGGTTTCGCGGTGGCCCGCCAAGGCATCATTGCCAGCCATCCCTTCAGCCCCGTCCAGACGTACCACACCTTTCTAGCGGATTTCACCACCTTTGCCGGCGACAGTGGTGGTCCTGTGTTTGTGGCCGCTGCCGACGGCCACCCGTTGGTCATCGGGATGGTGCTCGCGCAGTTCCGCCACGACGAACGGGTGACAATGGAGTATGAAGAGCGCACCATTCACCACCCGCTCGGCTTGGGCACTGTCCTGCACGCCCAGTTCATCCGTGACACCATCGAGCAAGCCGCCACGCCAGCGCCCGCCGATACCAAATAGCAGACCTCACTTCATCACAGACGGGCTATGATGAGCCATATATTGTCCGTTTTGCGAAACGCATTGGTCTTGTTGCGAAACCCCGCAGTTTGGAATTGCAAGGCAGGGCTGGTCCCCGCCATTCATGGTTGCCCAAGCACCACAGTTCCAGCCACCCCGCCACCCAAACGGGCCTCCGGATCCCAGTCAAGGCGGCACCACCCCAGCCCTCCACCATGCTCACTCTCCCATCCAGCCCGCGCCTGCGCACGGATCATAAATCCCCCCAGAACCTATCCGGCGACGGCCCACCCATCCCCGATTTCCGCTGGCGCCGCCACTGCGCCATCGTCTTGGCGCGCCGACTCGCCGGCCACGTGGACGCCTTGATTCTGAGCGACCCGCTGGACATCCACTATCTGTCCGGAACCCGTCACGGCATTTCCTGGCTCGTGCTGATGGATAACGCCGCCTTTGCCGTCTCGCGCCACATGCTGGTTAGTGAGGTGCGGGCCGAGGCGATCGATTGCGAGATCCTGCTCGCCTCCGCCCGCTCCACCGAGCGGCCCGAACTCGAGAGTTTCGTCATCGCCGAGGTGGCCAAACGCGGCCTGGCCAGCGTGCTCATCGATCCTGCCAAGCTCTCCGCCCAGTCCTACCTCCGGCTCACTGGATCCACGCAGGCCGCCGGCATCACGGTTAGCGGCATTCCCGAATGGCTCGCCAGTCTGCGCGCGGTGAAGGAGGCCTCCGAAATCGCGCTCACCCGCCGCTGCGTCGAAATTGCCGAGCATGCCTTCAGTGCCTTGATCCAGCAAGGTGCCAGAGCCTTGATCGGGCGCACCGAACGCGACTTGGCCAACGAATTGGAAACTCGCATGTGGGCACTGGGCGCCGACCGCCAGGGATTTCCGGAGACCGGCATCATCGTCGCCAGCGGCCCGAACTGCGCCTGCCCCCACCATGCTCCAGGCTCCCGCCGCATCGCCGCCGCGGAATCCCTGCTCTTTGACTGGGGTGCCGAACTCGCCGGCTACCGCAGCGACATCACCCGCACCGTCTTCCCCGGCGGTGTCCCCGAGTTCGCCCGCCATGCCTATCCCATCGTCGAGCAAGCCTTGCACCGCGCCGCCGCCACCCTGCGCCCCGGCGCCACCATGGGCGAGGTCGACCGCGCCGCCCGCGACACCATCATCGACGCCGGCTACACCGAATTCCATTACGGCGTCGGCCATGGCTTGGGCCTCGCCATCCACGAGGCCCCGTGGCTGCGCGCCCATTCCACCGACCTCTGCGCAACCGACATGCTCACAACCATCGAACCCGGCATCTATCTCCCGGACGTCGGCGGTATCCGCATCGAAAATGTCTACCGCGTGACCCCCGACGGCAACGAGCGCCTGGGCGAACTGCCCACCGCGCTCGAGACCATGGTCATCCCCTAGCGAGGCGTGTCGCCTCAGACCTCATTGGCTGACAGGCGGGACGCGCAATACTGGCAGTTTAGAAGGAGGATAGGCTTCTAGCCTGTCATGCACGACGGGCTTCCAGCCTGTCGTTTCATGCGCAGACAGGCGGGACGCGCTGTCTTCCATCACCGGCAGGATGCCTGTGTTCCTATCAGATCGCGTGAAACGAACCGCATTGGGCAGTGCGCCCATCCACCCACTGGCTGGTGATCAAGGTGGCGCGCGGGCAGGCCGGCGGACCTTTTTCACCGTGCTGCACCATCGATACCAACATGTCGACCGCGGCCTCCCCAACCAGGTCGTTGCGCTGGTCCATCCCCGCCCAATGCGAGTGATCGGCCCGCCATTCATACTGGATCAACCCGATGTCCCGGCCGGCCTGCAACCCGAGCTGGGTCAGCCAGCGCTCCACCTCGTGATAAAGCGTGAAGAGCACGTCGGGCCGCGCCTTGCCCAACCACTCCCGGAATCCCTCCACGTTCTGGCGCGCGTCGCGGATCGCTGTGAACGGCGCCAACCTCGCCCCTTTTCCTAGCAACTTCATCTGCCCCGTCATGTAGCCGGCCGTGAAGCGGCCCTCAATTAATTCGTCAATCACCGGATCGAGCACCAGGCCGGGCCGCCGGTAGCCGGCCGCCAGCGCCCGCTCAAACGCCGTTAGAGCGAGCCCGTGGTGGTCCGCACAGGCGAACGACAAGGCCGGCTTGCGGGTGCGCACACCGGTGACCACGGCGGGAAACTCATCCCACACAGCCGCCATCGGCTCTGGCAGGTGCTTGGCTTTCATCAAGCCCACGATCAAGAGTCCGCGGATCCCGCGGGCACGCAGGATCGAGAGCCAGCGCTTGACCGACAACTCCGGATCGTGCAGCCAAAACTCGTCGAGCGCATAGCCGAGCTGGCTGGCCCGGCGGCGGCACCCGGCGACGTAATGGGGGATGGTCGGGTGGCGGGTCAGCGCGTCGCGGTCCTCATTGCCGTTGATGAGCGCCAAGGTCGCCTGGAAGCGCGGCGAGCGGCTTTGGCGCAACTCCGCCATCAGGCAGGCGACGGTCGGGTTGAGCCGGTAACCCATCTCTTGGGCGATGCCGACAATCTTCGCGCGCGTCGCCGCGGAAATCCTCACGCTGTCGCGCAAGGCCAGGCTGACGGTGTTTTTTGAAACCCCGGCCGCACGCGCCACTTCACTCATCGTCGGATTGGGCATGGCTCATCCTAGCGCAGCTCCCTCCCGCTGTCGAGCGCCAGGATGACTGTCCCATACTAACCATCAAATCCATCAACGCCGCCAGATCGGCTGGATCGGCTGGATCGTACCCGGCCGCCAACCACCCGGAGGCTGATTATTCCTTGACGGCGGCGACCGTGACAGATGCTTGGTCCCATTTCCAATCGGCGGGGAAGAGGCCGACCCTGCCGCCACTGAACTGGGCGGCGTCCTGGCCCGGTTTGAAGATGAATTCTATCTGGAGTCGATAGGAT
>CAIVSK010000345.1 GCA_903908495.1 Akkermansiaceae bacterium | reverse complement strand
ATCATCTCGCGCGGCTGGCCCCCGCCCCGCGGGTTCGATGGTCTGCCGCACGAGTCAGTGATCGAAGGTTCCGCCGTCATCCTGGTTTCGCCGGTGGACCCGGACTTTGGCATCCGCGTGCGCCGCCGGATCGAACTCCAGCCCGGCCTGCCGGTCATGACAACCACCACCCGTTACGAAAAAATCAACGGTCCGCCGGTGGAAACCGGCGTCTGGGTGATCACCCAGGCAAAAGATCCGGTTGCCGTGTATGCCGTCCTGCCGGAAACCGCGCATTCCGCTGCAGGCTATGTCCGTCAATCGGATGAACTGCCCGCCAATTTCAAACTGGAGGACAACCTCATCGCGCTTACCCGGGATCCGAAGAAAAACCACAAGATCGGGACCCTAGCCGGCACCCTGGTCTGGGTCGGCCGGACCGAGTTGTTGCGGATCGACTCCGCCCTGGTACCAGGGGGGAAATATCCCGACGACGGAAGCAGTGCGGAGATCTACACCAACCTCGATCCCCTGGCCTATGTTGAGCTGGAAATGCTCGGCCCGCTCGCCTCCATGGTGGTGGGAGACAAAACCGAGCGGGTCTCCACTTACACCTTGGCGCACCGCACCCAAAATGATCCGGCGGCGGAGGTCAAAAAGCTCCTCGAACGCCAGAGCGGCACGTAATATTTCCGCATCCTCACGCAGTGGTTGCCTAAAATCACCCTGACAAATCCCATGTCCACCCGGCTTCGCTCCCGCCTCGTTCGTTCCCTCCTGCCCGCCGCCTGTCTCGCCACGGCGGTCCGCGCTCAAAGCAACGCGATCACCGGCCAGGACATCATCCCCGAATGTCCGCCATGGGTTCATCACGCGGTCGTGTACCAGATCTACCCCCAGACGTTCTACGATTCCAACGGCGACGGGATCGGCGACCTGCCGGGCATCATTCAGAAGCTGGACTACGTGAAAAGCCTCGGCGTCGACGCCATCTGGCTCAATCCGTTCTTCGATTCGCCGTTCAACGACGCCGGGTATGACATCCGCGACTACTACAAGGTGGCGCCGCGGTATGGCACCAACGACGACGCCCGACGGCTCTTCGCCGAGGCGCACCAGCGCGGCCTGAAAGTCCTGTTCGATTACGTCATCAGTTACACCGCCATCGACCATCCGTGGTTTGTCGCCTCGTGCCAGCAGGCGCCCAGCCCGTACGCCAACTGGTACGTCTGGACCGACAACGCCTGGAAGTTTGAGCCGGGCAACCTCTGGGTCCACGGCTACGGCCAGCGCAACGGCAATTTCCTGAGCAATTTCTACTGGTCAGAGCCGGCGCTCAACTATGGATATGGCAAACCTGATCCCGCCAAGAAATGGCAGCTCCCGACCGACCACCCTGACGTGCTGGCACTGCGGGCAGAAATGAAAAAGGTCATGCGTTTCTGGATGGACATGGGCGCCGACGGCTTCCGCGCCGACATGGCGAGCGCCCTCGTCAAGGGGCAGGATCCCCGACAAGACACCAAGCGCTACTGGCAGGAGGTGCGGCAAATCCTGCGGAAGGATTATCCCGAGGCCTTCACCGTCGCCGAATGGTCCGCGCCCAGGAATGCGCTGGATGGCGCGTTCCATGCCTGCTTCCTCCACTGGATCGAGAGTTTTAACGATCTCTACCAGAAGGAAAGCTGGCGCATCGGCAACGGCATGTCCGACGGGCACAGTTTCT
>CAIVSK010000344.1 GCA_903908495.1 Akkermansiaceae bacterium | reverse complement strand
CCTGCGATTTGACAATGCCGTCGAGTTCGGTCCAAGCCGCCGCAGACGGGTCAATGATCTTGAAATTGGCGAGGAACTTCATGGCGCTCCAGACGCGCTTGGTCTCGTCTTTCTTCGATTCGACTTTGTCGGCCGGAAGCTTTTTGACGTTCGCCGCGGTCTTGGCGGCGAGAGCCATGACGGATTTGGCGACAGCTTCGTCCTTTGCATAAACGAGCGATTCGGCCAGTCGCAGTGACTGGTCGAGTGAGCCGGCAGGCAACTTCGCGGCGGCGGCGCGAATCGTCGCGGCGATTTCTTTGCGCTTGGCGGCGGTCGCCTGTTCGGACATCGGGCCGTGGATGCCTTTGTCATCGGCGGCGACGCGCGGAGGCAGCGGGCGATACCAGATATTGCGGAAGCGGACCGGGTTGCCGTGGTCCTGCAGCTTGAGCGGACCGGCTTCGGGCAGCGGGCCGGGATGCGTGCGGCCCATGTGGCCGGTGCCGCCCTCGAGCTGAGCCTTGTCCTGAACGAGGACGCCATTGCAATAAATGGTCTCATAACCGGGATGGACGAGTTTGTCGCCCTCATAAACCGGCCGGCGGAACGTGATGTTGATCTGCTGCCACTCGCCCGGCGGGCGCAACGCGTTGGCCAGCGGAGGGCTGACGCCATAGATGGAGCATGCGAAGCCGTCGGCGTAGGTCGGATTGTCGTAGTTGTCGAGCACCTGGCTTTCGACGATACCTTCGAGAAAGATTCCGCTGTTGCCGCGGCCCTGGCTCTCGCCCTGCGGCGGCGTCGGCGCAGACCACTCAACGTGCAACTGACAATCGCCGAATTTCGCCTTCGTGCGGACGTAGCCGGACGTCGGCACGCACAAAAGAGAGCCATCTTTGACCACCCACTTGGTCGGCTCGCTCTGCGGCGTGTCGGCTTCCCAGTTTGCCAGCGACGCCTCGCTGCCGTCGAACAGCACGACAGCATCCGCGGGCGGCTTGGCATCGGCCAGCGGCTTCGGATCGACCCGCGGCGGCTGCGGACGGTTCCAATCGTGGACACACCACGGATGCGTGGCGTCCGGCGCGTCGCCATAAAACGGCTGCCCGGTCGAGGCGGCCTGTGCGGTCACCGCGCTGATCGTCGCGGCGGTAAGGGTGAGAATTGAACTGCTGATTTTCATGGCTACCAAGGAATTTGTTTTTGTGGTGAAGGTCGTCGAGAGACTCGGGGGTGGCGGGGGAAAAGTGGGCGGAAGTGGCTTAAGGCCCGGAGCATTGGAACCGACCAAGGCGCTGGCCCGGCGGAATCAGGTTTGGAAGCCGAGCTTTTCATCAGAATCAAGTTAAGGCCACACCAGCGCAAAGTAGCCTTCCGGTTCGCCTTGCCAAGGAATATTTCTAGAAATCTACCGGGCATAGAATTTTGTGTGCGGGCGGACGTAGCGCTCCGGGCGGATCATGGCCATGGGTGTTCACGGCCGTGGATTCAGGTCGTCCTGGGTCGTGACTATCAGTTGATGCTTTGGGCAATACTTCAACCTCTCACCGATGCAACTTGACCTGCTGGTAGCGCAAAAGGATTGGCCCGCCGCCATCAAACGGGTCGGAGAAATCGATGGCCCGTCCCGCCAGATCACCTTGATGGTCCTTTGCTACAAGATCTGCTCGCAGTCCGCCGAGGTCTATCCGCCCGAGTTCCGCCAGGCCGCGGCCAAGGCTTTCGGCGTGATGCTCGATAATCCTAACGGCCGCTCCACGCCGATGGATCATGTGGTGCGGGCCAGCCTGGCACAGAGGACCGGCGACAAGGATCAGGCGCTGGCCAGCGCCAAGAAGGCGGCGACGCTGGCGGCCGCTCAACCGCAAGGCAAAGGCGCTTTGCAGCCGGCCCCGTTCGAGCGTTTCGCCGCCGCCGTGGAAGCAGGCACTCCGCCCAATACTGCTGACTTAGCGGGAGGATAGGCATCCTGCCTGTCATGGACGACGGGCTTCCAGCCTGTCGTTTCATGCGCGGACAGGCGGGACGCGCTGTCTTCCGTCACAGGCGGGACGCCTGTTTTCCGATCAGAGCGCGCTAAGTCAGCGGTATTGGGCACCCCGCCTACCCTCGCAGAATTCCAGGGCTGCTTGCAATGCCGGATACGGTCGACCGGGGATCAATTTGACACCATCTGAAAACCCCTCGGGGCGGGCTGCCAGTCGCTGGATCAGGCGGGCGCGCCATCGCTCCAGCAACTCGCGCCGCGCCGCCACCCTGACGAGATCGTGCTCCTCGCGGGGATCGTGATCCAGATCAAACTGGCATTCGGTGCCATCAGATGGCCGCCAGATATATTTCTGATGACCGTCGGTGAGCGCGTGAAATGCCTGTTCCTTGCTATAGCACGGCGCATGTTCTGAGTGCAGCCATTCGCGCAACGGCCCGTCTTCTCCGCGCAGCTCTGGCACCAGGCTGAGCCCGTCGATCCGCCCGGGGCACTTCGCGCCGGCAAGTTCCAGCAAGGTGGGCATGATGTCCTCCAGACACACCGGCTTCATGCTGCGCGGGCCAGCCTTGAATCCGCTGCCCGGCGAGGCGGCCACGATAAGAGGAATGTTGGCAGAACCTTCGAACGGCTCGCATTTTCGGAAAAAACCATGATCACCTAACATCTCAGCATGATCCGAGGTGACCACAATCACCCATGACCGCCCGGCCTTTTCACTGCGTGCCTTGAAGTCCGCGATCAACGGCTCTATCTGGTCATCAAAATGCTCGATCAACCCGAAGTAGCCGGCTTGGGTCGCCCGCCGAGCATCCCCTTCCAACCGCACCTGGCGCCCCTGCTTGTCGCCCGCCGGGGAAAGCCCGTCCCAAGCCACCCAGTCGCCATGGGCTGGAGCCGGCAACGTCGCCTTCATATATCTGTCGAAATACTTCCCGGGCGGAAACAACGGGGGATGCGGCGCATAAAACGATGCCGTTAGAAAAAGCGATCGCTCCACCAGCATCGCGGCCAACACTTTCCGCGACTCACTGACAACCCACGCGGTCGGGTGCAGCTCGTCGGCCAACGGCCATGATTTCCCGCCCCATCCATTGAAGCTCAGCCCCAATCCGGTCATCACCGCCCGGATGCAGCCGGCTTCCGGCACCAACATCTTCACCGCGTGCGCACAACCGGGTGCTCCAAAATCGACAGGCAATCGCCCCGCATCTGGTCCGGCATGAGCAACAGGATATCCGGCCGCGATGCCGAACCGGCAGCCTCCGCCGCGCCGACGGAGACGATAAGTGCCAGCAAAGTGGCAAGCGCGAGAGAGAACACTTGGTGCATGAGCCAAGGTTTGCCGGAATTCCGCTGCCGCGTCAAACCTCACCGCATTTTTGGGTCAGGCGGGCTGCGGTGCGTGGCACTCAATCGGTGGACATGGATTCGGCGGGCTCGGCTCCAGGGCCCCACAGCGGAGCGGGAAAATCATTCTTCCAATCCGAGAAGAGGTGCTGCAGGCGTTGCGCATCTGCGGCGCGTTCGGCGGCAATATTCGTGGTTTCCGCCTTGTCCTTGGCCAGATCAAACAACTCTGGTGCGCCGTTTTTTTGATAGCCGAGCACCAGCTTGAGGTCGCCGTCGCGAACGGCACCGGTTGCGCCCGCTTTCCAGAACAACGTTTGGTGCGGACGGACTTCGGTTTTTCCAGTTAGATATGGAATCAGATTCACCCCATCGAGCGGTTTGCCGCTAGACTTGTCGACTCCGGCGGCGGCCATGGCGGTGGGAAAAATGTCCAGCGAGATGACCGGGGCGTCGCAGGTCTTGCCC
Organism: Akkermansiaceae bacterium; assembly: GCA_903908495.1. Classification (GTDB taxonomy): domain Bacteria; phylum Verrucomicrobiota; class Verrucomicrobiia; order Verrucomicrobiales; family Akkermansiaceae; genus Luteolibacter. The sequence goes on along the minus strand of CAIVSK010000344.1, from coordinate 853 downwards.
TTGGGCAGGACGCCGGGCCACTGCATGGCATAGGCGACGCGGATGCCGCCCTCCCAGAAACTGCCCTTCATGCCGTGCAGCGGGGCGTTGTCATGGCCGCCGGCACCGCCATTGTCGTTAATGAAGACCACCAGGGTATTTTCGAGCAAGCCGTCCTGTTTCAATTCGTCGAGCACCACGCCCACCGAACGATCGAGCGCGGCTGCCATGGCGCGGAGTTTTTTGCGGAGGGGGGTGGTGTCTTCGATGCCCTTCATGTCGGATTCCAGCGTTTGGATGGGCGTGTGGGTGGCATTGAAGCAAAGATACATGAAAAACGGGCGCTCCTTGTTCTTATTGATATAATCAGCGGCGGCACGGCCAAGCTCGTCGGTCATATAGGTGAACTCCTCCTTCACCGGCTCACGGTCGCGCAACAACGCGTTCAAGCGGTTCGTCTTCTGCAAAGGAAAATAGCTGCGCTGGCCCTGCAGAAAGCCATAGTAGTCATCAAACCCGCGCGACAGCGGGTGGAACTTCGGGGCGTAGCCGAGATGCCATTTGCCCAGCGCGATGCTGCGGTAGCCGGCGGGCTTGAGCACCTGCGGCAACAGGGTCTCGGCAAGCGCAAGCCCGTTCGCCTCACTGTATACCGGCGGAATGTTGTGCTCGTGGCCGAAGCGCTCCTGATAGCGCCCGGTCAGCAACCCGGCGCGACTGGGGCTGCACACCGAACCGGAAACGTAGCCGTTGGTGAAATTGACGCCATTGGCCGCGATCGAGTCGATGCGCGGCGTGGGGTACAACTTGGTGCCGTGCAGCGAGAATTCGTTATAGCCGCAATCATCCGAAACGATGACCACGATGTTGGGTT
>CAIVSK010000343.1 GCA_903908495.1 Akkermansiaceae bacterium | reverse complement strand
CTTGCTGGATGAGACACTGATGGTGCCAAGCGAGCTGTAGCTGTTGTCCCCCCAGGCGGCGATGGTGCTGTCCGAGCACAGGGCGAGGCTGTGCGAATATCCCGCCCCCGCCGCGACCGCAATGACGGTCTTGCCGGCAAGAACCCCGCTGGTAATGGGTGCCACCGGAACGCTGCTGTTGACAGCGCTGTTGTTGCCTAGTTGCCCAACCCGGTTGTCTCCCCATGCAGCAACCGTCCCGTCCGAACAACGGGCCAAACTGTGGGATGAACCAGCGGAAATAGCGGTGACAATCTTGCCGGCGAGCACGCCGCTGGTAGTCACGGCCACGGGCGCAATGGCGGACATCGTCGTGCCGTCGCCGAGTTGACCGTATGAATTACTCCCCCACCCCGCTACCGTGCCGTCCGCACACAGGACCAGGCTGTACGCATCACCGCCGGCCATGCCGGTGAGCGTCTTGCCGGCAAGCTGTCCCGTGGTGATGACGGCCACCGGAACATTGCTGTCATAAACCGTGCCGTTGCCCAACTGGCCGTTCGAATTGGCACCCCAGGCCGCGAGCGTGCCGTCCGAGCACAGCGCAAGGCAATGCGATGAACCGGCGGCGATGGCGATAACCGTCTTGCCGGCCAGAAGTCCGGTGGTGGTGACCGCGACGGGGACTCTGCTGTCGGTGGTGCTGCCGTTGCCGAGTTGGCCGTTAGAATTGGATCCCCATGACGCCAGGCTGCCGTCCGAACACAGCGCCAGACCGTGTGATGCGCCCTCCGCGATGGCGGTGATGATCTTGCCGGCAAGCACGCCGGTGGCCGTGACGGCGGTGGGAGCGGTGACGGTGTTGACGGTGCCGTTGCCGAGTTGGCCGAGATAATTGTATCCCCATGCATAAAGCTTGGTCGCGGCCCACTGCAGCACCAGATCGTTGCCGCTGCCGCCATAATAGTTGGCCACAAACTTGTAGCTCACCTTGTTATATACCAAAGTGACGAGTTGGCCTTGCGTCAGGTTGGAAAATCGGCCCTTGATCGGGTCGTTGCCCGTGTTTGCTACCACTGTTAGACAAGTGCCGGTGGCTGGCGCATACCCCAGCGTCACATTCACCGAGTTGTCCGTGGCCACATAGGTCGAGGCCGTCAACGCCACAGCCGACGCCGAGGTGTAGGTGAAATCAACCGAGGTCGCCCGGGTCACCGTCACCTGATAGGTCGCGACCGTCCCATCCAGCGCGATCACCACCACGGCCACTGGATTGGCACCATAGACCAGCGGCACGGTGACGCCTGCCACGCTGGCGGGCGTGCCATTGACGGTGACTGCGGCCGTGGGGTCTGCCGCCACTGAGGTCACCACCAGGGAGGTGGTGGCGACTCCCACGCTCACGGAGTAGTTCCGCACGAATGGCGAGAACCCAGGCAACAGCGCGCATTGGCTCAGGCCGAGGGAGGCCAGCGAGGCATCCTCCCGCACGATGAGCCCATACGAGGTGAAGCTGCCGTTCTCCGCAGTGACTTTCACGGTGATGGTGCTGCCGGGGGTGGCGGCGATCCCCTCGCAGGCAGCTCCGGAGGCCACCGCAACGCCGTTGACCGTGACCTTGGCCATCGAGTCCGCCGCTGTTGGCGTGACTGTCAGCGTGGGCGTGCCGTGTTTCACCCGGGCGGTGTAGGCGGTGACGCCCGGCGCAAACACCGGATCGAGAACCGCCGAGCCCAGCGCCAGGCCCACCAGATTGGAATTGGCGGAAAGCGGCACCGGTGCCAGCGCCATCGTGTGCGTGGCGCCAGCACCGATCGCCAGCCCGGTGAATTTCTCGCCGCTGCCCAGCGTGCTCAGAGTGGTGGCCATCGGGACGTTGCTCGTGGTGCGGGTTCCATCGCCGAATTGGTACCACTGGTTGTCACCCCATGCAGCCAACGTGCCATCAGAACACAGCACATAACTTGGGAAGCTGCCCGCAACCAGCATCGGGGTTTTCCCGGACAACACGCCCGTGGCCGTGACGGCCACCGGACCGCTTTTTGCCGTGTAGGTTCCATCGCCCAACCCACCCATGCCATTATCGCCCCACGCGACCACTGTGCCATCCTCGCAAAGCGCGAGGCTCACATGCCAGGTCGTGGCTATCGAAGTGACGGTCCTGCCTGACAAAACTCCCGTGCGGTTCACGGCCACCGGCAAGGGAATGCCACTGCCCCACTCCACAACGGTGCCGTCCGAGCACAGCACATCACAGCGGCTACCGCCCGCGGCAATGGCGCTGATCGTCTTGCCGGACAATGCGCCAGTGGCGATAACCGCCACGGGCACGTTGCTATCGGTAGTGGTCCCATTTCCAAGCCCGCCACTCGCGTTGGCACCCCAGGTGACAAGGGAACCATCCGCGCAAAGGGCCAAAGTGTGATCGTCACCCGCCGCGATCGCCACCACCATCCTCCCGGCAAGAACACCCGTGGCGTTGACTGCGACCGGATACTTTCTGGTGCCAACCGTGCTGCCATCCCCCACCTCACCGTAAAGATTCAGCCCCCAGGCCGCTAAAGTGCCATCCGCACACAGCGCCACACTGTGATTACACCCCGCCGCGATGGCCACGACCTGTTTGCCAAGCAATACCCCGTTTCCGTTGATCGCGACCGGCAGCACCTGATGATAGATGGTATCGCCGATGCCGAGTGCGCCGCCGTCGTTATAACCCGTAGCTGCCAGAGTGCCATCCGCACACAGCGCCAAGGTAAACCCGCTGCCCACCGCCATCGCGGTAACCGTCTTGCCCGCGATTGCACCGGACGGCCCCACCGCCAGTGGCACCGTACTCGCGGTGCTGCCGTAGGCACCGTACAGGTTGTCGCCCCATCCGTAGATCCGGGTGTAGGCCCATTGCAACACCAGATCATTGCCACTACCGCCGTAGTAGTTGACCACAAACGGATAGGTGATACCGCTGTAGGTGAGGTTCACCTTTTGCCCCTGTGCAAGGTTGGCAAACTCGCCTTTGATGAACGCCAGACCGGTGTTGTTTACAATAGTTAGATCAGTGCCCGCCGGCGGGGCGAAATTGAGAGCCAGGCTCGCAGTTTCCCCGCTGGCCTCGAAGGCACCCGCCGTCACCGGCACCGAGGCCGCCGAACTGAACGCATAGCTCAGGGGCAGCCGGGTCACGGTCAGCACATAATTCTTGGTGACCGATCCGGCTGCGGCTGTCACCGTCGTTGTGATGATGGTGTTGCCGGGCACCAGTGCAATCGGATCACTGGCGGTGGAGGACGCCACCGCCACGCCCTGCACTCGGATGGTGGCACCCGCATCCTCCGCGGCCGGTGTCACCCGGATGCTGGTGGTGGCAAATGGCACCTGCACCGCGTAGTTTGTCACCGTTTTGGCAAACGCCGGACTCAGCGTGGCCGTGCCGACGGACATTTCCGCGAGAAAAACCGCGTTGGCAGTCGCAAAGGTCTGGTCCGGCCCGTAGCTCGTCCCCGCCGAACTCGTGGCGGCCACCCGGTAATGATAGGTGGTAGCACCGGATAGGTTCGTCAGGGTGGCAACGACGGCCGTGGCAGAGGAACCGGTCAGGGTCGACGGCACAGCCGCCAGCGTGCTGCCGTAGCCGGTGGTCAGGCCATACTGGAAGCTCACCGCCGTGCTCAGCCCGTTGGCATTGGCAGTGCCATTCAGGATGGCGCTGGCATCAGTCACCCCGGTGGCTGCCAGAGTGGCCACCACGGGTGGCACGGGCGGGACACCGGAGGCAGTGAGCTTGAACCCGCACAGCGTGCCGCGGATAGAGCCCGACCTTGGCGGCAGCGTCAGGGTGATGGTGTCCGCCGTCAGGTCGCCAGGTGAATCGCCGTAGCCACGCGACTCGCCATTGCCGGCGGTGCCGCCCGTCGGATAGTCCCCGTTACCCTTGGCGACGGAAGTGATGGTCTGGAGCAGCGCAGAGGTGGTGGTGGAGCCGTTGCGCACGGAAATCGGTTGGTACGTGTTAGCGGCATCGTTGTTGCAATAACAGCGGAGCCGGTAGCCGGTGGTGCCGGTGGCTGTGAGCCAGCCAGCCAGGCCGTTGATCGTCACTCTCACGCCCACGCCGCTGCTCGTTTCGCTGTCATCCAGATAGACCCGGTACAGTGCCTGCTCGTTGCTGCTTTCCGACCCAGACGACCAGGTGTTCATCGCGGTCCAGGTGACACTCACCCCACTCGCTCCTAACTGCAGAGGCGTGGCTTGAACCTCCGCCGGCGTCGTATCCCCAACGGCGCGGGAGTCGGTCCAGCCGGCAAACCCATCAGCCGTACCAGCACTGACGTGTGGGGCCGCCCAGCCATCGCAGAAATTCAGGCCGAGAGTGGTACCCGCCACGGCGGACTGGGCGAAGGCGGCGAGGGCGGCGAGGGCGGCGAGGGTTTTCATGGGAGGGAAGTATTTCATCATCGAGGTGCGGATCGGGTGACCGCCAAACGCCGGCGACCGGCCCGCCGCCAACGTCAGGCCCGCGCCATCCGTCGCAGTGTGGATCGCGATCCCCGACTTTGCCCACCGACTAACAATCACAATCGCGCACAGCAAGTTCCACCAAGATAATAGCAGTATACGCCTCACCTATAGCAAATTCCGCGCAACTCGCAGCGGTGGGGAGCGCCGGCATCCTGCCTGGCCCTCTTCGAAGAGCATGGCCTTGCGCCAGGCACCGCCCATGCCCGGTCCACGGGCCCCCAGGCAGGATGCCCGGGCGCACGGAGGGCGGCCATTCCTGGCCGCCAGGCCCAAGGCAAGCGCCGGCTTGAATGCCAAGCAGCAGCAGTTATTTGCTTTCCCGTTGGGCCATGTGCTGAAGCCCGCGCGCTCTAACGCAGCTTCGCCTCAGACCCAAGACACCAGAAAAAGAATATTCCCTAACGACAGCATCCTTGGCATTTCAGGGACTCTAGCGCCCGGTCACTCTCAGGCGCATGAACATCCGCGGGCCGGTCCCCACCGGCACGCTGAAGACATGCTGGTCACCGCTGCCGCTGTCG
>CAIVSK010000342.1 GCA_903908495.1 Akkermansiaceae bacterium | reverse complement strand
GCCAGCATCCGCCGACAGCGCCGATTTCAGCAGCCTGGCCGTCACCGCGGACTCGACCGTCACCTTGGACGCCAACCAACGGATCAACTCCCTGATTTTTGGCAACTCCGCTCCGTCGTCGCCGGCTAACTGGGCGCTGAGCCCGGGCACGCCCGCCGGGTCGAGCCTGACTCTAACTGGCAGGACGCCCACCATCGCCGTCAATGGCACGGGCAGCACCGGGACCGTCACTATCGGCACGGTGATCGCCGGCAACGAGGGCCTGACCAAATCAGGTCCCGGCACGCTGGCGCTCGTTGCGGCCAATACCTATAGCGGCCCCACCGTGATCAATGGCGGCACGCTGCAATTGCGCAACTCCCTGCCCAACGGCCTGGCGCACCGCTGGAGCTTTAATGGTAGTTTGGACGACTCCATCGGCGGCCGCAGCGCCGTGCTCCACGGCAACACGAGTGTGACGGGCGGCCAGGTCACCATCACCGGCGGCGGGACCCAACATGTGTCGTATGTGGATTTGGGACCCAACATCCTGCCGCCAACCCACTCGCCGGTCACCATCGAACTGTGGGCCACGCAGAACCTGGTGCAAAACTGGTCGCGCGTCTTTGACTTCGGCAGCAGCCAAACAAACTGCCTGTTGATGACGTGGACCCGCGGAACCACTCTCACCCAGGATCAGGTTCACTTCCTCGGATCGCAAACCCAGGACCAATTGCGGCCCTACACGCTGGGCACCGAGTTCCACCTTGCCATGGTGCTCACCCCTAACGGCAGTGGCACGACAGTCAAAGCCTGCAAGATGGATGCCGGTGGCAACGTGCTGACGTCCACCACCTTCACCAGCCCTAACAACCTATCCCAGCTGGTTCAGAACAACATGTGGCTCGGCCGCTCCGAATACGCAGATAATGATGCCAACGCCAGCTACAACGAAGTTCGGATCTGGAATGCGGCCCTCAGCCAAGCGCAACTCAGTGCTAACTCGGTGGCCGGACCCAACACGCTGGGCACGCTCGGGTCGATCGAATCCACCACCAGCCTCGTGCTCGCGGCCGGCGCCACCTTTGATGTGTCCGGTCTCGGCGCGGCGGCGGGTTACACCCTGAACGCCCCTCTAACTGCGAGTGGCCGTGGCACCAGCACGGGCACAGATGCCGCATGCCTGGTGGGGGGTGCCAGTGGCATGATCAGCCTCGGCTCTCAGCCGCTTGCGCTGGTGTGGGCCGGGGCCGCGGCGGGCACGGATGGCACCCACCCGGCGCTGGTGGTTTCCCAAGCCGCTCTATCCCTCGGGGGCAACGCCATTAGCATCGTGGTGCCCGGTCCGGCTCTGCGCAGCGGTACCTATACATTGGTCACCGCGCCCACCGCCATTTCCGGCTCGGTCAACCCGACCCCCTCGTTTGCCGGTGGCAGCGGCCTGGCCAACGGCCGCACCGGCGTCATCGCCATCAGTGGAAACCAGCTGGTCCTAACCGTCACCGGCACTCCATACGACAATTGGATCGACGGGTTTGCGGATGTGCCGGGCGGCCAGTCCGGCTTCGCCGACGATCCTAACCACGACGGCGTGGCCAACGGCCTCGCGTGGATCCTGCTAGGAGGGGCGCCGATGGCCGCCAGCCGGTCCGCTTTGCCCGTGGCATCTGGCAGTCACGGCGCACTGACCCTGGAATTCACCTGTCTGAAGCCGGCCGGGTTGGGCAGCGCGATCGTGGCAGTGGAATATAGCAGCGACCTCGGCGGCGGCGATCCATGGCACGCCGCCGCAGTGCCGGCTGCCAACGCCACCCTCAACAACGTCAACTTCACCATCACGGGCTACGATGCGACCCATGATCATGTTAGAGCCACCATCCCGCAGTCCGCCGCAGCGGGCGGCACGCTCTATGGCCGGCTGCACGCCGAATTGCCATGACAACCCGGCAGACTCGGAATATGAACTACCCAACCCGCATTCTCATGCAACCTAACACCATCTGCCGGTCCATCTTGCTTGTCGCCGTTCTCGGCGTGAATTTTGCTCACGCCGCAACGCCCGCGCCGCATCCCGTCGCCGACTTGCTGCAACCGCTCGTCGATCACCGTGCCCTTGCCGGGGCAGTGACATTGGTAGCGGACAAGGACAAGATTCTCGATGTGGAATGCGTTGGTTTTGCCGACGTGGGGGCGCATCAGGCGATGCAGGAGGACGCCCTGTTTTGGATTGCGTCGATGTCCAAAGCGATGACCGCAGCGGCGTTGATGATCTTGGTGGATGAGGGCAAGGTTGCCTTGGGCGATCCGGTGGAAAAGTATCTGCCGGAGTTTATCGGCCAAACAGTGAGTACCAACCCGGCTGCGGCCGATGCTCCATCGGCGCAGCCCATGCATCCCATCACGATCAGGAATATCCTCAGCCACACCAGCGGCATGGCTTTCAGTTCGCCGTTAGAAAACCCCACGCTGGATATCCATCCACTCGCCGAGCGGGTGAAGAGTTATGCCAAGATGCCACTGCAGTTCCAACCGGATTCGAAATACCAATATTCCAATGCAGGCATCAACACCGCAGGCCGCATCATTGAAGTCATCAGCGGCACCAGCTACGAGGACTTCATGCAAAAGCACTTGTTCGATCCCCTTGGCATGAAGGACACCACCTTCCTGCCCGACGCAGCCCAGATCGCGCGCCTCGCCAAATCCTATAAGGCGAACCCCGCCGGCACCGACCTCGAGGAGACCACCGTCGGTCAGTTGAAGTATCCACTCAACGACCGCTCCCGCCAGCCGATGCCCGCCGGCGGCCTGTTCTCCACCGCCGCCGAGACCGCGCGGTTTTGTCAGATGCTCATCAATGGCGGCTCATTCCAGGGCAAGCGCATCCTCTCCCAACCCGCCGTCAGCCAAATGACCAGCCGCCAGACGCCGGCCGCCCTGCCCGTAAGCTACGGCCTGGGCTTATCCATTGATGGGGACGGCTATGGCCACGGTGGTGCATTCAGCACCAACATGAATGTCGATACCAAGCGCGGGCTGATCACCGTCTTCATGGTCCAGAATGCCGGCTGGAGCAATGAGGGCAAACAGGCGCAGCCCATCTTCAACAAGGCCGCAGTGGACAACTTCGGCCATTAGCCCAGGCGCCGCGGGGGGCGTTCCCCGCCCCCATTTTCAAAAACCTCCCCCCTGCGCATGCCTGCCAAGCCCAACCGCAATTTTCTGGCATTAGGTGGTCTGCTCGCCACCATCTGTTTTGCAGCGCCCCCCGGCGTTTGTCGGAATAATTTCCTGGAAAACCCGAACCAGCCACTCTGGCAGTTTTCGCCGGCCATGGATGTCCCACACATCGCCTGGGCGAAACCCTATGCCGGCGGACCCCTGCGCGCCACGGTGATCGGGCCCAGGCTGGACTATCGCGATACCGCGGAGTTGTGCCAGCGGCTCTCGCTGGAGGTTGTCCCGATCATCACCAACTCGTATGCACAAATCACCTCGCCGGACCATTTTGATTACTATCCCAACCTAGGGGTGACCGATTCCGCGCAGTGGCTGGAGATGATCCGCGAGCAGCTCAGGAAGCCAGCCGACGTTCTGATCATCGGCAAGGTGCTGTGGACGGCATTTCCGCCGGATATCCGAGCAACCATGGTGGCAAAGGTGCGCGGCGGTTGCGGCTTGCTCTATATCAATCCCGCGCTCGACACGGATGCCGCTGGCAGCCCTGCGCTGAAGCTGTTGCTGGGCGACGTCGGCAAGGACGGCAAAGCTTCATCAGCGGGCGTGACGGTCGCTTTGCAGCACATGGCCCCCGGTCACAGCGCCGCGCGGAATCTAACGGGATTGGCATTGCCGCAATTGGAAGGCAAGGACTGGCCGGAAATTGTCTATACCGGCTCCCTGGGGCAGGGACGAGTGCTGGCGGTGGATTACGCCTACAGGATTGAGAATGGCAACAATAATGAGGCCGCTTGCCGCGCGCTGACGCATGGCGGCGGTGGTCCGTATTCTGGTGGTTCCGCCACTGTGTTTCACCACCTGGTCGGCGCTTCACATGCGCAGAGCCTCCCCTGCGCCTATGAATATCTGATGGGCTTTCTAGCAAAGTCGGCGCTGTGGTGCGGCAAGCGAGAGCCGGCAGTGCGGCTCGACGACATGGCGCTTGAGGGAGGCAAGACGCTGCAGGTCCGGATCAAGGGCGGCCCGGTGGCGGCCGGAATTCATATCAATATGGAACTGCGCGACGGCCTCGGAGCTACCGGCGCGATCGTGCAACAATGGGATCATGAGGCAGCGACCATTCCCCTGCCCGCGCTGCGCGGCGGCACGTATTTCGTCAACGCATGGCTGAGAGACGCGAATGGGAATGTGCTGGATTGGGGCTCCCTGCGCCTGGAGATCCCTGAACCACCCGGCCAGAAATTTCTGCACGACATCACCTGCGCGGAATCGACCCCGCGCATCGGCCAGCCCATCCGCGGCGAAGTCAACGTGGGTGCCGAGTGGCCGGCGGGTGACATGCTGCGGCTATCAGTCATGGATAACTTCGGCCGCTGCCTGTGGCAACATGAAATCCCGGCCGCGGCACAGCGGGTCATCCCGTATTCCGCACTTTGCTCGCCCGGGCGCAGCGTGGCGGTGACGGTCGTTGCCGAGCGCCTGCACTCCGGCGCGGTGGCCGAGCGCATCGACAAACTTGTGTGCTTTTCCGGGGTTGGATTGGATGGCGATTTTGTGTCGATTGTCTGGTCGAACTTGCCCTATGACGACCGGGTCACGCGTCAGGACCTGAGCACATTCCGGGCTCATCAGGTGGATGCCATGATGTATGTATCACCCTCCATGCATGAGGCGTGCCTGCGGGAGAATTTCCGACTTGTTGGGCAGACGATGTGGTTAACGGGAGAACAGGTGCATTGTTTCAGCGATCCGGCGGCGTTGAAGATGTGGGGGGATGAGGCCCGCAAGGTGGCAAGCCAATATCAACGGTTCTCGCCGCTGGCGCTCACCTATGGCGATGAGGTGTGCTACGAGAGATCTGCCGATGGCAAAGGCGTGGCCTCGGACTTGAAGCAACCCTATTCCGACGACGCGTTTCGCGAGTTCCTCGGGTCGCTCTACAACCCCAAGGGCGGACCTCTGAATCTGGCCCGACTCAACGCCGCCTGGGGCACGAATTTCAAGGATGCCGGCGAGATCAAGGTGCGGCCGCTGGACGAGTTGAAAAAGACTGATAGCCGGGCGCAGTGGATGTGCGAAGCGTTGTTGGTGGACTGGCTCTATCAACGCATGCAGCGGCAACTGGCGGCCATCACGCGTGAAACCCTGCCCGACACCTACTGCGGCGATGAAGGCACCCACAGCCTGTATAGCGGCAACGGACATGATTACTATCGATTGTTTCAAGACCCGGGCTTGGGCCTCGCCCAGCTCTATGACACCTGGGCAAGCCCCTTCTTCGAGATGTCCTTCGCCCAAGCGCACAGCCTGCGTGGCATGTGGACCGGCAACTACGGCTATTATCTGGGGGAAGTCGATGACGAATGGATGCGCTTGTTTCCCTGGCGTTCGCTATTTTACGGGATGAACTCCGCCTGGTGGTGGGAGGCGTCGCTGGCCCTCACCAACACTGGCAAGCCGATTCCCTGCTTCGCCGCCTATGCGGCGGAGATCGCGCAAATCAAGCGCGGGCCGGCGACCTTGCTGCTGCAGGTGGCAAAGCGCTCCCCCACACAGGTTGGTGTGGTTTTTTCGCCTAACACGACCAATGCCTATACCTTCGAGCATCAGGCCTCCGGCCCGCACCCCTATGCTCTGGCTACCGCCTGCCAGGGGCTGATCCGCGCAGGGTATTCGTTCAAGTTGCTGCATCAGCTTCAGCTTGATGATGGCAAGGAACTCGCTGCCGGCTATAAGGCGCTGGTGTTGCCGGCCGTCATCGCGCTCTCCGACGCTCAGCTGCAGACGATTCGCGAATTCGTCCGCCAAGGCGGCACCCTCATTGCCGACCAAGCCCCGGATCCATACTTTAACGAGCTGGGAATTGCACGGCAGGTTGACCCGTTCCGCTCGGTGTTCAGCCAAGGAGCCAACGTGGGTGAGTATACCTTCGGCAGCGGCAAGGCGTTTTTCCTCAAAGAGCCATTCGGATTGTCGCTTCAGGAGCGCTATGTCGGCGGTGACTATGGCAGGAACAACAACACGCTGGGACCCACCTATGTGGACACCCACAAGCAGACGCTGGCGGAGATGTTCCGGATGTTCATCGAGAGCGGGGGCGGATGCAAGCCTCCTGTTAGCGTCACGCAGGCCGATGGCAAGGTCATGGAGCACGCGGAGATATCGACCTTCACCGATGGTCCCGCGCTGTATGTGGGCATCGCTCGCCAAGGACGCTACTGGGAAGGCAACCAGATGATATGGAAACATTGGGACGGCTATCAGGAGAAGACGCAGGCCACGATTCAATTCCAGCAAGCGGCACATATCTATGACGTGATGGCCGGGCAGTATCTGGGCTACGGTGCCAGCGCCGAGGTGGAATTGGCTTCTGCGGCCCGGTTGTTTGCTGCACTTCCCTCAAAGATCGACGGCATCGCCGTCAGCGGGGTGAATGCCCGCTATAATCCCGGCGCGGCGATCGAGATGACGGCTGATCTCAAGGTGATGGCAGCCACCGGGCACACGTCCGTGCTGCATGTTTCCATCCGCCGGCCAGGAGGTCAAAGCCTGCCCTGCTTCGAACAGAACTGCCTCGCCCCCAAGGGTTCGGCATCCTGCTGCATTCCATTGGCGCTCGATGAGGCGCCGGGTCCCTATGAACTGGTGGTTGCCGACGTCGCATCAGGCGTCAACACGGCGGTGCCGTTCCGGATCGAGTGATGGACACCCGGGCTCACCCGGCTTCGGGGTGTTGCCACGGCTGGCGGTAAGGCCGGCGCAGCAGCTTGGTGGCCGCGGCATCCCCGGTGATGATCTTGGCCTGCGGATCGTAGGCGAGGGTGCGGCCGGTTTGCATCGCGAGGTTGGCCAGGATGCAACTCGCGGTTGAGATGTGGCCCTGTTCGATGTCGGCGATGGGACGGCCGCGGCGATCGATGGCCGCGAGGAAATCGAGCATGTGCAGCCGGGTGGCTGGCGCGGCATTCAGTTCAATGTCCTTCTCAGTCACATCCTCGGGAAATTTTTCCCGTTCAAAGATGCAGTCGAAATGGATTGGCTGAGCGGTCTTGTCGTGAGGGATGAAATCGGCCCGCTGGGTGCTGGCCTTGAGCACGCCCTTTTCACCGTGGATGAAGAGGGCCCACGGATATTCCGGATCGGGTGCCTCTCCCCAGGTGCGGTGCTGCCAGGTGACCGATAGATCGGGGTACTCAAACAGGGCCGACTGGGTGTCTGAGATGTTCGATTTGCCGCCCTTCTGCACGAAAATGCCGCCGGAGGAACTGACGCGCTGCGGCCACCCGAGGTCGAGCATCCAACGCGCCGTGTCGAGCATGTGCACGCACATGTCGCCGACAATTCCGTTGCCGTATTCGGTGAAGGCGCGCCACCAGCTCCGGTGTGGCAACCCGTCGTAAGGCCGCATCGGCGCGGGACCGGTCCACATTTCATAGTCCAAAAACTCCGGCACCGGCTCCAGCGGCGGGTTGCCGCCGGCGCGCATGCCGTAGTAGCAGCATAAGTCCACATGCCCGATCTTGCCCAGCAAGCCGGCATCCACGACGCGCTTCTTGGCGTCTATCAAGTGCGGAGTGCTCTTGCGCTGGGTGCCCACCTGCACCACCCGCTGGTGCTTGCGGGCGGCTGCCAGCATCGCCTCGCCCTCGGCGATGTCCGCGCTGATAGGCTTTTGCACATACACATCGGCGCCGGCCTCTGCGGCGGCAATCATCTGCAGGGCGTGCCAGTGGTCGGGTGTGCCGACGAGCACGATGTCCAGATCCTTACCCTTGAGCATCTCACGGTAGTCGCTGAACAAGCGCGGCGGCTTGCCCGACTTCTGGCGTTGGCTCACCAGTTCCGCCGCCCCCCGCAGCTGGTGCTGGTCGACATCGCACAAGGCCACCACCTCCACGGGGGCCACCTGCATGAGCCGGAACAGGTCGCTCTTGCCATACCAACCGGTACCGATGAGGCCGACCCGCTTGGACGGGCGGTTGACCAGATCCAGGCCATAGGCCCCGAGGCTGGACCACGCAAGAGACGCGGCGGCGCTATGCAGAAACCGTCGGCGGCTGATGTTGAACAATTGGGGTGAGGTGGGGGCAGGGTGCATCGATTGGGGGGGGAGTGAGTATTGCTAGTACTCCACGGCAGCTCGATTGACAAATCGGAAGCAGGGATATTTGTCCGGCCTCTCCAAGCGGATCCGCGGCAGCTCTGGCAGATTGGTTTTTTTTGAGGCGGGGCTTGGCGAAGTGGCGGGAACTGGGTGATGGTGGCGGCGGATGGCAAGTTGTGAGCATTGCGGAACAGAATATGCGCAGAAAGGCGCGGCGGACCGGTATTGCTGCCGGGGCTGCGAGTTTGTCGCGACGTTAATCGCAGAGAGCGGATTTGAGCGGTTTTACGACCTCAAGCAAGGGCTGGCACTGGCCCCGGTGAGGAGCCGGCCGTTTGAAGAGCACGATTTTTCCTGGTTGGGAGCGAAGGTGGCGGAGGCTGAACAACGGGCGCTGAGCCGGGGTGAGGCGGCCCATGTCGAGCTGGCGCTGGAGGGGATTTCCTGTGTCGGCTGTGTGTGGCTGGTGGAGAAGCTTTTTGCCCGCCACGCCGGATCGGTGCGGGCGGTGGCAAATCCATCAAGCGGGCGGCTGCATCTGGAATGGGTGCCGATGCACTGCGAATTGGAGCCGTTCTTGCGGGAACTTTGCCAATTCGGCTACGTGGCAGCTCCGGCGGGCTCCGTCAGCGGCGATCATGAGCGCTCGCGCTTGGCGGCACGCATGGGCTTGTGCGGCGCGTTTGCACTCAACGCGATGGGCTTCACCCTGCCCGTGTATTTGAACATGCCGGCGGATTTTGAGTTCGCCGCCTTGTTCCGACTGATTGCGTTTTTCTCTGCGACCTTGTCGATGCTGGTGGGGGGCGGGTATTTCATGGACCGCGCGTGGCGCTCGCTGCGGGCAGGGGCGCTGCACATCGATTTGCCCATCGCGCTGGGCTTGCTGGCGGCGTATGCGGGTTCGATCACCGGCTGGGTCATGAAGTACGAGCGGCTGATGTATTTCGATTTTGTCTCCATCTTCGTGTTCCTGATGCTGAGCGGACGGTATTTGCAAACCTCCGCGGTGGAAAAAAACCGTCGCCGACTGGTGCGGCAGCAACCGGTGCCCGAGGCAGTGCCGCGCTTGGAGCGCGACGGAGAACTGGTGGGTCGCGAGGCGATCCAGCCGGGCTTGAGGTTTTTGTTAGCTCCGGGGCAGGCCTTGCCGGTCAGCGGGGTGATGGTGGCTGGAGCGGCGGATTTTTCGCTTGAGTGGATTCACGGTGAAGCGGAGCCGCTGCGATTTGCGGCGGGCTCGCGGCTGCCAGCGGGGGCGATTTTGTTGAGCCGCACGCCGGCGGCCATTGAGGCGGGCGAGTGCTGGGAGGACTCGCTGCTGGCGAAGTTGACCGCCCCGGTGGTGGGCGAGCGCGGGTCGCCGGGCTTGGCCCGCTTGCTGCGGGTGTACCTCATCATTGTGCTGATGCTGGGGGTGGCGGCGCTGGTGTTTTGGTCCTTGCGAGGACAGGCGTTGACCGGCCTGCAGGCGATGATTTCGGTGTTTGTGGTGTCGTGCCCGTGCGCCCTGGGCGTGGCAATTCCGCTGGCGGACGACCTGGCAGCCTCGGCGATGGAGCGGCTGGGCGTGTATGTGCGGACTGCCACCCTGTGGCCGCGCCTGCGGCGGGTGCGCAAAGTGGTGTTCGACAAAACCGGGACTTTGACATTGGAACGCCCGGTGCTGGACAATCCCGCCGCCGTCGCCCAATTGGATGACCCGGCAGCCTTGGCCTTGGCCCAGTTGACGCGGGGGTCCCTCCATCCGGTGGCGCGGGCCTTGCTCGAAGCCTCGGGCACCCGGGGCCAAAAACTGCTGGCCCAAAGCCCCGGCTCCGTGCCGGAGGAATTGGCGGGTCTGGGTGTGGCGCTGACCACCCCGGCCGGCCGCTGGTCGCTGGGCAAGGCGGGGTGGTCGGGTGTGGACGGGACGGGTGCCGCCGCCGCCAGACCTGGCAGCGAACTGAGATTCAACGGAAACTTGGTGGCTGCCTTTCATTTCACCGAAACCCTGCGCCCGGGCGTGGTGGAAATGCTCCGGCACCTGGAGCGGCGCGGCCTCGCCCTGTACATCCTTTCCGGCGACCATCCCGACAAGGTGGCTACCATGGCAAAGGCCCTCGGCCTGCCGGAGGAACACGCCCACGGCGGTCTCTCACCCGAAGAAAAATCCCGCCGCGTGCGCCTCGTGAGCCGCCACGACACGCTCTATTTGGGAGACGGTGCCAACGATTCGCTCGCATTCGACGCGGCGCTGGTGACCGGAACCCCCGTGGTGGACCGCAGCTTGCTAGAATCAAAGGCGGATTTCTACACCCTCGGGGCGGGCCTGGGCTTCCTGCCGAGCTTGCTCAAGACGGCCTCCAGACGGGCCGCCGCCGTGCGCAGCGCGTTTGGTTTCGCCTTGCTCTACAATCTGACGACGGTGGGGTTTTCGATGGAGGGGCGGATGAGCCCGTTGTTGGCGGCGATCTTGATGCCGCTGAGCTCGATTGTGTCGATTTTGCTTGTCGCGACGATTTTTCGAGCAATTGCTGCGAACAAGGGTTGAAAAACCCTAGCGATCCCCCTAGTCTTGTTGAGGACCAATCACTGAGACAACATGCCGGCCACGATACACGCTCACAAATCCTTTGAAAATTCCCTATTCGATAGGATTCTTCAGTCCGACAGATTCAAGATCTATCAGGACGCATTTCGTCTCACCACCGGCCTGCCACTGCGGCTGGTCTCGGCCGATCCGGATCATTGGTGCCTCGACGACCAAACCATCAACCGCAGCCCGTTTTGCGAAGCCCTCAATCTCTGCGGCGGCGCCTACACCGCCTGCCGCGAAACCAACCGCCGCCTCATGCGGGAAGCCGAAGCCAACGGCCCGTCCACCTGCAGTTGTTTCGCCGGCCTCTGCGCCACTGCCGTGCCGGTTAAAATGGGTGCCTCGGTCGTCGGGTTTTTGAAAACCGGCCAGGTTTTCACCAAGATACCCAGCGAAGCCCAATTCACCGAAATGCTCGGGTCGCTGGGCCGCAAAACCCTCAGCGCCGCCTCCATCAGCCAACTCAAGACCGCTTACATGAGCACCCGGGCGGTCGAGCCGCAGCGCTACGACAGCATGGTCACGCTGCTGCAAACCTTCGCCGAGCAACTCAGCGAGCATGCCGAATCACTGGCCATCATCGAGGAAGGCAGCGAGCCGGCAGCCATCGCCCGCGCCCGCAAATTCATCCACTCCAATGTCGATCAACCGCTGCCGTTGGGCCAGGTGGCCCGCGAAGCCGGCTTGAGCGAATCGCATTTCTGTCGCCTCTTCAAGGAGTCCACCGGCTTAACGCTCACCGACTATGTGAACCGCTGCCGGATCGACTGGGCCAAGCGCGAGCTGCTGCGCCCCGAAGTGAGGATCTCGGAAATCGCCTTTTTAGTCGGCTACCAATCGCTGTCGCAGTTCAACCGCAGCTTCGCCCGTGTCGTGGGGTTCTCGCCCACCCAATACCGGCGCCAGCGTCTGGATCGCGCCGCCTCGTAGCCGGTTTCACCTGCTCGTCGTCAACCGCCAACCCACCACCTAGACCCCCCACATCCGGCCCATGGAAGAGCGCTACGAAATCCGGGAGAAAATCGGTCAGGGCGGCATGGGTTCGGTGTTCCGGGCGTATGACTCGCGGATGAACCGCGAAGTGGCCATCAAGCGCATCCAGCATGAGGGCGACAAAGAGCTGCAGGAAGCCACCTCACAGCAAATCATCAAGGAAGCTGGTGCCTTGGCGCTGCTGCAACACCCGCACATCGTGACCGTTTATGATGTGGGCACTGATGAGGAAGGGCCCTACGTCGTGATGGAATTGATCAGCGGCAAAACCCTCGATGAACTCGTCGAACGGGCCCCATTGACCTGGCCGGACTTTCGCGAGCTGGCCATGCAAACCCAGGAAGCCCTCATCGCCGCCCAGGAACTCAATCTGGTCCACCGCGACCTCAAACCCGGCAATCTCATGCTCACCTGGCTGCCCTCCGGCAGGTTCCAGGTCAAAATCGTCGATTTCGGCTTAGCCAACCTCGCAGAATCCGCCTCGCTCGACCATCTGGAGGATGCCGAAGCAGTCTATGGCTCGATATTTTTCATGTGCCCCGAGCAATTCGAGCGTGCCAAGCTGGATGCGCGTTCGGACATGTATTCCATCGGCTGCGTTTACTACCATGCCCTGACCGGGATCTATCCATTCAATGGGGAAACCGGTCTGCAAGTGATGACCGCCCACCTGCATCACCAGGTGATTCCGTTGCAGGAAGTGCGCCCGGACATTCCGCACTGGGCATGCGACTGGGTGATGTGGCACCTCAATCGTCTGGCCACGGATCGCCCGCCCAATGCGCGCGAATCCCTCAAAGTTTTCCTACAAAACGCCAACGTCCGATCCCAAGCCATGAACCCAAAACCCATCCAATCCACCGCTGGACTGCTCCAGGGCCAACGCTCGAACGCTCTGAGTTCCGCTTCGGCCGCTACCTCGTCGGTACGCGCGATTCCCGAGCCGCCGCGCACCCAAACCGCACCCCAACCGCTGCTCCCCCCGGAAGGCTCCAAGCCGAGCGTTCACGCCTCGCCGGCCCCCCCCCCGCCGCCGCCTGCGCCTGCAGTGGTCTTGCCGACCGCGATGGCCTTTCCGCCGGCGCCCGCCCCGGCGGTTCCAGCAACCCGTCTCGCATCCGCTGCCAAACCCGCCAATTCGCACCTCCCGAAATCCACCCACATTCCCAAGGCCGCGATCGGCCCGAAAGTGGCTAAAGCGTTCGGCCCCGGTCACGCCCCGGCACCCGTGACCGCCCTGCGTCACGGCGACCCCGCGCACCCGGAGTCCGGCCAGTACGGCGAGCCCAAACGGCGCCCGCTGAGCAAAGAGGCCAAGATTGCCCTCAAGACCGTCGGCGCGATTGTCGTCGCGCTACTGGCGTTGATCCTCATCAGTAAGATACCAAGCGCCCGCACGGCGACCCTGAGCACCCTGATGAAGACCGCCGCCGTGGAGGAGGTCCGGAACGTCGGGGAAGATGAAAAATCCGTCCCAGTCACCCGCGACGAAGTGGATATCCTGCTCAACGCCACCTTGACCCCGGCTGCAACCCAGAACCCCGGCCAGATCTATTTGGCCCTCGCGTACGCCAAACCCACGGAAGCCAGCGACTTCGATATCGACACCGCCATTGTCAATTTCATCCTCAAGCAGTTCACCCTCAACGACCACTGCGACACGCAACTGCTCGAGGTCGTGCGCAAACGCAAGAACCCGGCCGTCGCGCCACCCCTGCTGGAGTTCTGCCGGACCACCGGCAATGCCAAGGCCGCCATCGCCGCCATTCAGGCCTGCCGCACCATCACCGCCGACAAGGACTTTGCCAAATTCATCGACATCGTCGATTTCACCGGCAATGCCGACATCCGGCAGGCTGCCGAGGACAGCGCGGCATACATTCTCAGGAAATCCATCGATCGTCAGCCGCTCGCCTCCAAAGTGGCCGCCTCGCTCACCACCGCTTCCAATACCGACGTGAAGTTTGCGCTCATCCGCCTGTTGGGCTGCGCCGGCGGGGCCAAAGCCGCCGACATCGTCAAGAAGTCTCTCGCCTCCACCGATGAAAAGGAGCAACTCGCCGCCGCTTTGGCACTCGCCTCATGGCCCGATGATGCCATGTTCGAAACTCTCATCGGCTATCTCGATTCAGTGACCGATGCTCCAACCCGCACGCTTTTGTTCAATGCCTGTGTCAATTTCGTCGCCAACCCGGAACGCACGCGCCCCCCTGAAATCAACGTCAAATTCTGGAACCTGCTCGCCAGCAGCGCCAAGTCACCCGCCGAAACCGAGCGGGTCGACCGCGCCCGCGCCGGTGCTGGCGCCGGCGACAAAGCAAAGAAGTAAGCCCGCCCCGCCAAGTCCAACGCAAAATGCCCTCCCGGCGCAGCGGTTGGGCAATGATCGCGATGCGGACGGGCCGCGAAACCGGATGGGTCGTTAGACCGCCATGTCCTTGAGCTTCTTCAAGGGCCGCACCTTCACTGCGGTGGAGGCAGGCTTGGCTTTGAACGTTACTTCCTCCTTGGTGAAGGGATTGATGCCCTTGCGCGCCTTGGTCGCCGGTTT
>CAIVSK010000341.1 GCA_903908495.1 Akkermansiaceae bacterium | reverse complement strand
GCCACGTCGTTGTTGAGCACTGCGGCGAGCCGGTCATCTGGCAGCGACCAAAAACCGGCATTGCAGCGGGACAGCGTGGCGGCGAGGTGGTTTGCGGCCTCGGCGGTTTGCAGGATCAGGGCGTCGAGCAGGGCAAGGTCGGCGGCGGCTTGGGACAGTGGCGGGATGAGTGGCATGGCGTTTCAGGGTCAGGGGAGAACTACGAAATTCACGAAGGTGATTGCTGATCCGGTGGCGATAACCTTATCGAGCTGTCCAAAGTATCCGATGGTGACAGCATCTCCAGCGGCTAACTTCAACACGCACGCAAACGGAACGATTGACCCTGCTGCAATGGATGTGTGCAAGAATCGTTTAACCGCTGTTCCATTGACCTTCGCGGCGACTTCGTCGATTCCGGTGGTTCCGGTGCTCACATAGAGTGCTCCAGACACACTGACATAGCACGCGTAGGGGGCAGTGAAGGTGCTGGAAGCGAAATTATTCTGGGTATCATATTCCTCAGCGTCAAAAACGACAGTCACATACGATCCTGCTGATACATATTGAGTGGAGGCGTTTTTATACGCGCTGACCCGTGGGATCGCTGAAAACACCGGCGGGCTCGTGAACGTCTGCACGCCTGCGAACGTCTGGGCGATGTCAGTTCGCGCCGTGGTGCCAGCGGGCGGGATAGCGACCCATTTCGTGGGGATCGCCCTGACGCATACATACAGGTTGGTCAGGTCCACATAGCATGCCTGACCCAATGCCCCGATCGTTCCAGCCCCACCTGCAAGCGGCGCGGAAGCGCAATAGGTGACGGTCCCGGTGACAGCGCCCGACGCGGACGCCACGACCAGAAGCGCTGCTGGCGTGCATGCATTTACCGCGTCGATGACTTGCGCAGCGGTGGTGAAACCGCAGGCGACATAGGGTGCCGGGGTTGTTCCGGTTTGGACAGAGTAGGCGGCTTCGTCGGGCCAAGTCGTGGCGGTCGTCGCGGCGTACAGTATGCCGGAGGTTAGGATCTTGATGATTTTGAACAGCCCGCCGACGTTGACGATTTTGTTGGTTCCATTGGTCCATCCTGCCAGGGCAGCGTCGTAGACATAGGTGCCATTCGCTCCAGTGGTTCCGGCTCCGGCGACCACCATGTTTTGCTTCGCGGCAGGAGTGACGGTGATTGTGCTGCCAGACACCGCCACGAGTGGGGCCGTGGTGCTGGACGGTGCGGCATAGCCGACGGTGATGGCGTTGCCGCCAACCCCTTGGTTCACAGCTGTGAAAAGCACCGAATTGTTGGCCCCGGACGGGTCCACGGTGAGCGATGCGAACACGCCGTTCACGGGTGGGCCTTCGCCAAGCGTGCGCTGGATGGGAGCGGGCCTGCGCGACTCAATCCAATCGTCAGGCGATTGAAGTGTGACAGGTGTTCCCTCGGTCCCCCTGTTCACATCGTTCTCGACGGTCACATTGATCGTGCTCGTGGACGTTGGGCCGACGCCGCCATCGACCCACGTCAATTCACCCATGAGAGTCACCTCAGCCAACTCAAGACCCGACCCCTCACCGACGTGCATGGCGGCGTCAAGGGCAGTCGTATTGAAGCTCGGATGGCAGACATAGACGAGGCTGGCGTCTCCCTCGTATGGCATAGTCCAATCGTTCGCGAAAACCAAGTATCCCAGATCATAGCGACCCAGCATCTTCACGCCAAAGACGAGTTGAAGCGACTCCGGATCTCCGATGACGGTTGGGGTGTTGCCGCCTGTCAGGAATGTCACGTCGAGCGTGGCGGCATCCCCTCGCTTGAATCGCAAGGACGAAACAGGGTTCCGAAAACCGGGGAATTCGATCAGTTGAAGGGTGTCGAGATCAACATAGAGCTTCACGGCGCTGGGGCGGGTGTCAACCGGTTGTGCGTGGCAGGTTACACCTGTTCAAGATAGGTGGTCTCAATT
>CAIVSK010000340.1 GCA_903908495.1 Akkermansiaceae bacterium | reverse complement strand
TCGACCTCATCGAACAAACCCCGGTGCCGGTGTAAGCCGCTCGCTGCCATGAGCCCGGAACCGACAGCGGATCTAGCAAGCCGGAGCGACCGCTCCAGCCGGGATGGGGGCGGGGAATCCGGCAGGTACGGCGGGCTTTGGACGCGCCGGCTCAAACCGGCAACCGCTGCCGACCCGCACGCGCCGCACAGCGCCGCGTTCCTGCGGCTGTTGCATTTTTCGTATTTCCACAGTTCGAGCGGCGGGCATTTTTTCCTGCGGCGGGTGTGCCCGGCGGGGTTCGGGCTGGGAGCTGTTCTTTTGTTAGGTGGAATCCTGGGCCTCGGCCAGCCGCGCGAATCGGTGTTCGAGTTGTTTTCGCTGGCGTTCGGAATGGGATTGTTAGGACTACCACTGGTCCTGCTGCGGCGCGCGGCACTGAGCGCCCGCCGCGAAATCCCCCGCCATGCCACGGTGGGTGAACCGATCCGCTACAGCGTGCATGTCAAGAATATCGGCCGCCGCCGGTTGCGGCGGGCGTGGTTGGCGGAGAGCGCGCCGGACGCACGGCCCGGCTTGGCGGAATTCTCGCTGCAGCGCGAGCCGGGCGAGGACGAGCGCAACCGGTTTGACCGCAGCTTTGCCTACTACCGCTGGCAATGGCTGCTGGAGCGCAAGCGCTGGTTCACCGGCGGAGACTCGCCGGACGAACTGCGCCTTGCCGCCGGCGGGCACGGCCAGGTCACCATCGAACTCACGCCCCTGCGCCGCGGCGTGATCCGGCTCACCGATTTGCGGGTGCTGCTGCCCGATCCGCTGAGCTTGTTCCAACGCTGCCGCAAGGTGAGCGCGCCCGCCGCCACCCTCACCGTGCTGCCGCGCCGCTATCCGCTGCCGCCCATCGAATTGCCAGGCAGCGCACGCTTTCAAATCGGCGGCGAAATGACCGGCAACGCCATCGGCAACTCCGGAGAATTCGTCGGCCTGCGCGACTACCGCCCAGGCGACCCGCTGCGCCAGATCCATTGGAAGAGCTGGGCCCGCACCGGCCGACCGATCGTCAAGGAGCTGGAGGACACGTTCTATCCGCGCTACGGGCTGGTGCTGGACACTTTTCCCAACGATGGAGCGGGAGCGGTGTTTGAGGATGCGGTGGCGGTGGCGGCGTCGTTCGCGGCAACCATCGACACCCGCGAATCGCTGCTGGACCTGATGTTCATCAAGGACCAGGCCCACGTCGTGACGGCAGGCCGCGGGCTGGCGCGGGCGGAAAAACTCCTGGAGGTGCTCGCCGCCGTCGAACCCGAACCGCGGCCCGGCTTTGATGTGCTGGCCCGCCTGGTGCTGCGCCATCGCGACGAACTCACGTCCTGCCTGGTCGTCTTCGCCGGCTGGGATGATACCCGCGCCGGATTCATGCGCCGTCTCGCCCGCGGCGGGGTCTCCTGCGCGGCGATTGTGGTCGGCAGCGGCAGCGCTCCCGCCGGCCTGCCCGGCCACTGGGTGGAATGCGGCCACCTCGCCCGCGACCTGCGGCGCCTGCCCATCCGGCTCGGGAAAGACTCCTCGCCGCGATCATTTTAACTCACCAACCCGTCCCCCACCCCGCCATCAACTCACTCCGTCCACCGCCGCGCTTTTTGCTGGGATCCGCCTTGTTGTTATGGGGTGGGATGACCGGCAACGCGCCGCTCGGGCTGGTGCTGGCGCTCATCGTGGAGGCGGCCCACTGGACGCGTTGGCGCTGGGACTTCCATGAGGCCGCCTGCGTCCGGGCGTGGCACCTCTGCGTCGTCGCCACCGTGCTGGCCATCGCATTCATCTGGATCGAGGGCAACCCCTATCTAACCGTACCGCGGCTGCTGGGCTGGCTGCCCGCGCTGTTGTTGCCGCTGCAATTTGTCCAGGCCTACGGCTTGCGCGATGCCATCTCTGCGCACACCTTCGCGTTTTTCACCAAGCACCAACGCGCCCGCAATCAGCGCCACGGCTTGGCCGCCCCCGCCGTCCCCTTCAATTTCGGCCACATCTATCTGATCACGACGATGGTGGCGACCACCCCGCTGGGCCAGCGTCCGGAATCCGTGTGGTTTCTGCCGGGACTCGTCGTCCTAACCGTCTGGGCGCTGGTCGCCGTGGCGCGCTGCCGCCCGGCCCAGGTCGGCATCCTGTTGTTGCTGGCCGGGGGCATCTCGGTGCTCGGCCAGATGAGCCTGGCCAAGGCCTATAACTTGCTCAACTACGGCGGCTGGCCGGGATCGGAGGATTACCTCAATCCGACCCACTATCGCACGGCCATCGGCCGGCTCGGCGAGATCAAACAATCGCCGCGGATCCTGTGGCGGCTGCGCCCCGCCCCTAACAGCCCGTGCCCGACCCATTTGCGCAGCGTGGGCTACAACCGCTACCGCGGCGGCTTGTGGAGCAATGTGGCACCGCCGGAATTGCGCTCCGAGGACAGCGATTTCATCCCGCTGGTGCCGCTCCAGGCCAGCGACGCCACCCTCTTCCATCCGCTGCGCAGCGAGGCAGGCCAGGCGGCGAACCGGCCCGGGCTGGCGCGCTTCACGTTGCGCGGCGCCGCCGCCGCCAATTCGCCGCTGCCGCTGCCGGGCAATGCCGCGAGCCTCCGCGAGTTCAAGGTGGACGCGTTCGAACTCAACTCGCTCGGAACTGTTAGAATCTTCCCCAAGGAGGCGGTCATCGAGGGCAGTGTGGCGTGGAACGACGGTGCCAGCCCGGAAACCGCACCCTGGCGCGAGCTGGATCTGGACGTGTCTGCCAACGAACGGACCGCCCTGCGCCAGGTGCTGGCTGAACTCAAGCTCGCCGCACAGCCCAGCCTCGCCGCCAAGCTTGAGGTGCTGCGGCGGTTTTTCCTGCGCTTCGAGTACACCCGCTACAACACCATCAAAGCGCCGGCCATCGGCGGCGTCAACGGCCCCAGCGCGATCGGGGTATTCCTAACGAAATCACGGCGCGGCCACTGCGAGTACTTTGCCACCGCGGCCTGCCTGCTGCTGCGCGAGGCGGGCATCCCGACCCGCTACGCCATCGGCTACGCGGTGCTCGAGCAGGATGCCAAGCATCGCGAGTGGGTCATTCGCGGCCTCCACGGCCATGCCTGGACGCGGGTTTGGGACGAGTCCGCCAACACGTGGCTGGACTTCGACCCCACGCCCCCCGGCTGGCTGGCCAGTGAGACCCAGCACGGCTCGTCCCTGCAATGGCTGCTGGATGGCTTCCAACGGCTGCGCGAGGACTTCGCACTTTGGCGGAGCCGATCCTATCACAGCGCGATGCTTGCCGCCGCCATGCTCGGCCTCGGTGCCACCGGGTTGGCTTGGATGTTGCGGCGCCTGTGGCGGTCCAAGCGCACGCTGGGACCGGCCGCCAACCGCCGCGGGCAGGCTGCCGGTAGCGGCCCCGCCACACCGCTGCATGCCCTGGAAAAGGCCGCCGCCAAATTCCTGCCTGCGCGAGCGCCCGGCTGCCCGTTCGGCCACTGGCTGGCCGGGTTGCGCCCGCATCTAACCGATCCGACAGTGTTGGACGAGGCCATCCGCCTGCACCAGCGGCTGCGCTTCGACCCGCTGCCGCCACCACCACCGGCCGCCGCGCGGCTGCGCGACCTAACCAAACAAATCAGGGCCGCGCTGAAGTCGCGCCGCCGCCGTTAGTCTCAGCGTTGCTGTGCCTTGTGGTGCTGGAAAATCGCCAGTGTGCGCAGGCGCTGGGTGTTGTGATCGAGGATCGGCAGCGGATAGCCCGGCGCGAGCGGGCGCTGGCCGGCGGGCGGAATGTGGAGTTTTTCCGGTGTCACCGCTGCGAGTTCCGGGACCCAGCGTTTGATATAACTTCCCAGCGGATCGAAGCGCGCCGATTGCGACCACGGGTTCTGGATGCGGAAATACGGTGCGGCGTCGGCCCCGGTGCCGGCCGACCATTGCCAGCCGCCGTTGTTAGCCGCGATATCGCCGTCGACGAGATGGCGCATGAACCACGCCTCGCCGAGGCGCCAGTCATAATGCAGGTCCTTGGTAAGGAACATCGCCGTGATCATCCGCACGCGGTTGTGCATGTAGCCAGTTCCCAATAATTCGCGCATGCCCGCATCGACGATGGGAAACCCGCTGCGTCCCTGCTGCCAGGCGGCGAGCTTTTCGTCGGGCTCGTCCCACGCCAGGCCGCGCCACTGCGGCGCGAACTCCAACTCCAGCACATCAGGGAAATGCCGCAGAATCGCCAGATAGAACTCGCGCCATGCCAGTTCCTTCAAGAACGTCTGAAAGCCCGGCTTCGCAGCGGGAGCGGCGGCAGTTTCGGCGGCGACGACGGCAGCATAAACACTGCGCAGCGACAACAGCCCGAAGCGCAGGTCCTGGCTGATGCGCGCGGTGCCGGCCACCGCAGGCAGATCCCGTTGCTCATGATACCGGCCTATCCGGGTTTTCAGGGCGGCGGACAGGCGTTGCGCGGCCGCCTTTTCACCTGCGGCCGGCAAGCATGCCACAGGCTGCGCCAGCCCCCACCCGGCCAAGGTCGGCAGCGGATCGGACGGAATGTGCCCCGGAGTGTGCAACCCGCCAAGTTTGGGGACCGGCCCCTCCTTGGCCGCGGCCAGCCAGTTCTTTGAGTAGGGCGTGAACACCCGGTATGGCTGCCCGGAACCGGTTAGAATCTCGTCCGGCGCGTGCAAGCTCACATCGTGAATGGCGTGGACCGCGACGCCCAGCTCGCGGCAAAGCCGTTCCACCGATTGCTCCACCGCCCTGCCATGCGGGTCGGGATCGCGTTGGAAAAAGACCGCCTGCGCGCCGGTTTCCGCAATGAACTTCGTCAGTACCTCCAGCGGCGGCCCGCGGCGCACGATCAGGCGCCCGTCAATGGTGCGCAACTCGGATGCCAGCGCGGCCAGACACTCGCAGAGGAATTGCTGGCGATTGCAACCACTCCAGTCGTGGTGATCGCGCCAGGTGGAGACGATGTAGAGCGGGCACACCGCCGCGCATGCCTGCGCCGCCGCCTGCAGCACCTTGTGGTCGGTGATCCGCAGGTCCCTCCGATACCAGTGAATACCAAGTTTGTATGGGCCGTTCATCGGCCCTCACCAAGCCGCGCTATCAAGCAATTGCAAGGACAATCGACAGCAGGACAATCGACAGCAGGCACCCGAGAGGCCGCCGCGCCTTACAATCCGCGGTAGGCGGCGGCGAGTTTCTTGGCGGTGGCGATGGTGTTGCGGTGGAGCTTGGCGGTGAACTCAGGCTGGCGGTTATACCCGCCCCCGTACAGCACCGCCACCGGAATCCGGTTCTTGATAAATGCCCCCAGCAATACCTCGTCCCGCCGCTGGATGTCTTTGAGCGACAGGTACATCTGGCCCACCCGGTCGTTGCGATGGTTGTCCACCCCGGATACCCAAATCACCAAATCCGGCGCAAACGCGTCAAGCGCCCCAGCGAGCGTTACAAACAATTGTTTCAAATACATTTCACCCTCGACGTAGCGACTGGTTTCCACATCGAGCGACCCGTGGGTGACGCGCGCCATGGCGGTCATGGAATTGCCCGGCACATGAATGGAATAGGTAAAAACGCGCGGGTCGCCGGCCAGCAAGGTGTTGGTGCCATCGCCCTGGTGGGCGTCGGTATCCACCACCATGATCTTGATATTGGGCTGTTGGTGCTGCAAATCGCGGATGGCCACCGCGACGTCATTGAACACGCTGAAGCCTTCGCCGTGCTCGCGGAACGCGCGATGAGTGCCGCCGGCCAGACACACGCCGACGCCCTCGGCGAGGGCGGCATGACAAGCGAGGCGGGTGGCCTCCACCTCGGTGGCGCTGCGGGTGAACAGGCGCGGCGAGGCCGGCAGGCCAAGCACGATCTGTTCCTTGCGATCGAGGGCACCGGCCTCGACTTTGGCGATGTAGCTGGTTTCGTGGACGCGGCGCAGGTGCAACGGGTCCACGCCGCAGCGCACGTCGATGATTTCCTCGGGCCGGAGGATGCCGCCATCCAACAGCATGTCCTTGGACACGCGGAACTTGTCCATCGGAAACGGATGTCCCAAGGGTAGTTCAAGTTCCAGTTCCTGCGAATAAAAACAGCGCATGCTTGCCCGACCAAGCAACAGCAAAACCGCCGCGATTCCAAATGCAAACTGCGGCGCGGGGTGAGAATGGTGGCGGCGGGCGCGGAATTTTGCAGTTTCGGCTTTGCAGCCATCCCCCGATTTCGTAGAGTTCCGCTGTGTTACAGATCGTTTTCAATGAAATCAGTGCGGCGGAAATCTCCCGCTTGGATATTCTGGAGCAACTCGATTTGCTCGAGTCGTTCCGGGTGTCCGAGACTGATTTGGACAACCTGGATGGCAGTCGCTTTGGCAAAATCACCCGCGACGGCAAGGAACTCTACCGGTTCCGGGCCAGGGACTACCGGTTTTACTTCGAGGTCAGGGACAATTCGGTGGTCGTCCACCGACTGTTGCACAAGGGGACATTCTCGGATTTCCTGTTCCGCTCGAAGATGCCGATGGCCGAAGACGAGGCGCTGGCCCAATCCAAACACTTTTGGAAACTCATCGATGAGGGCCGCAACGCGCGGCGCCTGTGAATTTCGGCGGAATTTGCTTTCGCCCCCCGCCTAACATGGCACAGACTCTCCGCCCCCCATGAAATGGATCGCCTATCTGATTCTCGCCGCGTTATGCGTTGGCAGCTTTTTGTATTTCGAGAGCTCGGTTAACGAGCAAAACAAGATCAAGGACAGGGTCAAGCTGCTCCAGCTGGTGCAGGAACGCGACGAGGAAAACGACCAGGAAATCGCCAAATTAAAGACCGAAGCAGAAAGCATTGGAAACCAAAAAATCTTCGGCGGCATCCTGCTGACGTTTTTGGGAGCCGGGGTGGCGGGCATTTTGTTTGTGACGCTGGTGCTGCCGATGCTCGCCCACCGCGTTGCGCATCTGGTGTACGACAGCGGGGAGGCGCTGGAAAAAGACGCGATGCACGACGCCCGTTCGCTGGTGGCCCAAGGGGAATATGAACAGGCAATTGAGGCGTTCAGGCTGGCGGCCGTCAACGATCCGCTCAACCGGTTGCCGTGGGTGGAAATCGCCCGCATCCAACGCGGCCATCTGGAAGATCCGGATGCTGCGATCCTAACCCTGCGCACGGCGTTGGAAAGCCAGGAATGGCAGGTCAATGATGCGGCCTTTTTGCTGTTCCGGCTGGCCGAACTGTACGACGAGGAGCGGCAAGACCGCAGCACCGCTGCCTCCATCATGCAGCAAGTCATCGATGAGTTCCCGGAAACCCGGCACTCGGCCAACGCCCGCCACAAACTTCACACGTGGGGCATTGTTTGACCCATGCGGGCGGGGATAACCGCCTTTTGCGGCCGGCATCCGATGCTCGCCGCAGCACTCGCCATGGCCGCCTGCATCGCGCTGGCGGACCATTCCATCGCAGCGGCCTGCTTGGCCGCGCTCGGCTGCGGCGGCCTCGGGGTTTGGTTCGGCAATTGGCGGCGCGGACTGGTTTGGGCGCTGTGCAGCGGGTTGGCCCTCGGGATTTTCACGTACCGCAATGCGCGGCGTGACGCGGCCGCGGCTGGGTTATTAGAACCGGCCGGCGGGCTGGTGGAAGGGCGGGCGCTGAAGGATGGCAAGGGCGACAACGGCACTTGGGTGGCAACGGTTCGCCTGCGGGGCGGCCCCCACGCCGGAACCAAGGTCTGGTGGGAAGGCCGCGGAGAAGCCCCGGTGGCCGGATCCGTGGTGCGCGCCAGAGGCAATTTCCAGCAGCTGCCGGTGCCGCGCAATCCAGGGGAGTTTGATCAGGGGGGCTGGTTGCTCCGACAGGGCGTGGCGGCCGTGTTTCGCTCCGGGTCAAGCCACGGCGAAGTGGAGACCAGTCGCATGGCGGCGTGGGGGGCCCGGGTGCGCTTGGGGTTCCGCAGCGCGGTGACGGCCGGCCTGGACGACGATTCAGAGGCGGCGATGGTCATCCGCGCGGTGGTCATCGGCGATGTGCCGCCGGATGCCGACGAGTTGATCGCTGCCTTCCGCAACAGTGGCACCCTGCATATTTTTTCGGTCAGCGGCACCCACGTGGCAATGGTCGCAAGCATCCTCTGGATGTTGTTGCGGACGGCGGGCGTGCCGCGCCGCTGGGCGGTGCTGGCGTTGCTGCCGGCCATTTTCGGCTACACGTGGATTTCGGGCAACAGTCCGCCCGCACTCCGCTCGGCGTGGATGGCCTCGGTATTTTTGGGGGCCTTTGTGTTCCGGCGGCGTCCGGATTTACTCAATTCCCTCGGCCTGGTGGCCTTCGTCATGCTGTTGTGGGATGGCAACTTGTTGTTTCAACCGGGGGTCCAACTGTCCTACGGCGTGGTGGCCGCCATTGCCCTCGGCAGCGGCTGGGCCACCCGCTATTTTGCCTGGATCGCCCAGCCGCCACTCTATGTGCCGACAAGTTTCTTGTCCCGCTGGCAGCAACTCTGGCTCAAGGGCCGCCGCCACCTGGCTCAATCGCTCACCGTCTCGCTCGCCGCGCTGGTCGGCTCCACGCCATTGACGGCATTCCACTTCGGCTTGGTCACCCCCATCGCGCTGCTGGCCAATCTGGTGCTGTTGCCCTTGGTATTCGTGCTGTTGGCGGCCTCGATGCTCGCGGTGGCATTGTATCCCATCGCGCCAGGCACCGCCTGCCTGGTCAACCGCGCCAACGCCCTGGTGGCCAATGCCTGCTCCGCCAGCGCCACCGCGATGTCCGCCGTCCCCGGTGGACACTTCAACATCCGCCACTCCAGCCAGCCGTCGCTGCTGGTGTACGCCCTGGATCGCGGTGCCGCCGCCGCGTGCTTCTCGGCCGGCAGCGACGCCGCGGTCTTGTTCGATTGCGCCGACCGCTACGGCTTCAAACGCCGCTTGATGCCCTCCTTGCGGCAGCTGGGCATCGCTCCGGACGCGGTGGTTCTGAGTCATCCCGACGGCCAGCACCTCGGCGGCGGCGCGCAAGTGTGGGCGGCCTTTCCCATCCGCCAGGCGCTGCTGCCGGTGGCCCGCGCCCGCAGCGCCACCTATCAAGCATGGGCCAACGACGCCCCCAAGGCCGGCATCCACACCGTGGTGGCGACCGCCACCGCCACGCTCCCCATGCCGGATGGTGCGAGTTTGGAAATCCTCTGCGCCCCCGACCCAGCCAACACCACGAGCCGCGCCGACGACCGCGTGGCCATCTACCGGCTCCACTGGCGCGGTTGGAAAATCCTCTTCACCAGCGACGCCGGCATGGGCACCGAAATGAAGTTGCTAGCCACGGCGCGCGACCTCAGCGCCGACGTGATCATCGCCGGGCGCCATCAAAGCGACTTGTCGCTGTGCGACGCGTTTCTGGCCAAGGTGCAACCGGCCGCCATCATCGCCTCCAACTCCGAGTTTCCCGCCGAGGAACGACTGCCGGCCGAACAAGCCGCGTTTTGGCGGGCCAGCGGCATCCGCGTGTTCGACCAAGCACAATCCGGCGCGGTCACCCTCAGCATCGACCCGGCCGGGGACCTGCTGCTGGACGGGTTCGTGGACCATTCCAACCTGCGCCTCAAGCACCACTAGGCTGCGCCCGGCGGCTTGCGGCAGCGCAAGCGCCACATGGTTTTCCCCTCGGCTTCCCATTGTTGTTGGAAATCCGTCTTCGGGTAAAAAAACGCATCCTCGGGCCACTCCAGACGTTCGAGCCCGCCGTGGGCCGTCACCTTGTCACAGGCCCAAGCAAAGTATTCTTCATGATCGGTCATGAACAAAAACTCGCCACCCGGCTCCAACACCCGATGCACCGCTTCCAAAAACTCCACCTGCACCAAGCGCCGCCGATGGTGGCGCACCTTCGGCCATGGGTCCGGGCACAACAAGTGCAAGCGCGCCAGACTCGCCGCCGGCAGCAACCACTCGACCGTGTAACAATTCTCCAGCCGCAGCACCCGGCCATTCTCCAACTGGTTGCGGGTCAGCTTCTTGCACACCTTGCGCGCCCGCCCTAACAAACGCTCCACCCCGATGAAATCCCGCTGCGGAAACTGCCGCGCCATCCCTAATAAAAACGAGCCGTCGCCACAGCCGAGGTCCAACTCCAGCGGCCGCCCGCTGCGGCACAATTCGCCCAGCTCCATCCGCCGGAAATAATCCGCCGGGACCAACTCCCCAGCCATCGCCGGCCGGGACAACACATTGTGGGGTTGCGCGCTCACCGCCCCATTCACACCCCACCCCGCGCGTTTTCTCAATCAAAATGTGCGGCCGTGCCTGCCGGCGGCCACCATCCGCCGGTAGGGGCGGACGGCCCCGGCATCCGCCGGTAGGGGCGGACGGCCCCGGCCGACCCACTTGTCCGCCCGCATGGGCGGTGCGAGTGCACGGCACATGACCCAGCAATCGCACCTCGCCCGCAGGGGCAAAGTGGGCCAAGCGAGGCCGCTTGGCCCTACCGGCCGTCGCATCCGCGGTAGAGACTGCATCTCACCGCCACCACCACTTCTACTCACGTGGAACCGCAGCGATTCTTCGCTTGCCTCGCAGCAGCGGGCCTGCAATGCTCGTTGCTGTGAGTCCTATCACCATTGCCGCCCTCAAGGAGCAGGCCGGCGACATCCCCATCGCCGCAGCCGTCGCCGCCCAACTCCAATCCCGCTCCACCCGCTCCACCAAAGCCGGCAAACCCTATCTGGAACTGGCATTTGCAGATGCCACCGGCAATCTCTCCATCAAAATCTGGTCGGACTCGCCCAAGTATCACGACGCCACCGAGCTCGCCGACTCCGCCATCGTCCGCCTCGAGGCCGAGTGGACCCAAAACCCCTACGGCGTCAACCCCAACAACCTGGCATGGTTTTTGTTGGATGAGGCCGCCATCACCGTCTTCCTGGCCGGCGACCCCGCCACCCGCGACAAACAACAGCGCGACTACGCCGACATCCTCGCGCTGTGCCAATCCATCGGCGACCCCCGCCTGCACGCGCTGTGCCAGCGGTTTTTCAGCCAATGGGGCGAGCGCTTCCAGCGGACTGCCGCCGCCAAGCGCAACCACCACGCCCGCCGCGGCGGACTGGTCGAACACGTCGCCCAAATGCTGCGCAGCGCCGCCGCGCTGGTCCCGGTCTATCCGGAACTCAACCGCGACCTGCTGTTCGCCGGGGTGCTCTTCCACGATTGCGGGAAACTCTGGGAAAACGCCTATCCGGAAGACGGCTTCGGCCAAATCCACAGCCTTCACGGTGAGATGTTAGGACATATCCCGCTCGGTATCGAACTGGTCAACAAACTCTGGCGCGATCTGCTCGACTCACCCGCCGCCGCAGCCTGGACCGAGCTCAAGCCATCCGCCGAGGAAACCCGCCTCCATCTGCTCCACCTCATCGCCAG
>CAIVSK010000339.1 GCA_903908495.1 Akkermansiaceae bacterium | reverse complement strand
TTGATCCATGGACCGTAAAGCAGCGATTCAGAAATCAAGCCGCCAGCGCCGCCGCTTTTTTTTGCTCAACCTCGGCGATGTACTTCCGGGTGGCCGCGGGCAGTGCGTTCCAAAATCTCATCGCAATGAGCCCGCCGATCAGGGCAAAGGGCATCAAAAAGATCGGCCACCACTGCCAGCTCAGGCCCGCCAGATAGCCGATACTGACGGACTGTACCCCGCTTCCCAGATACACACACCCGTCCACGATTCCGGAACAGGTGGCCGTGGCTTTTCTACCGCCA
Organism: Akkermansiaceae bacterium; assembly: GCA_903908495.1. Classification (GTDB taxonomy): domain Bacteria; phylum Verrucomicrobiota; class Verrucomicrobiia; order Verrucomicrobiales; family Akkermansiaceae; genus Luteolibacter. The sequence goes on along the minus strand of CAIVSK010000339.1, from coordinate 2,230 downwards.
AAATCGGCGGCCGCCGTGCCGGACATCAGGGAGTGGACACCCGTCACCGCCATGACGATGAGAACGGCCGCGGCCCCCACCATGACCGGCGAGGAAAACAGCGTGGCGGCCATGATGATCGTCATCATGAACATGAAACCGCACAGCAGCACCGCCGGGGGGCCCCGCCGGGACTGAAAGATTTTGTCCGATATCAGCCCGCCCGCAAAGCCGCCAATAATGCCGAAGAGGCAGAGCAGCAGTCCCCAGTGCGCCGTGAAAAACTCCGCCCCGGGTTGCTTCACCTCGCCCGTGAAGATGGTATACCATTGCATGATTCCGTTGCGCATGACGCCGGCGGTCAACTCCACCGATGCAAACAGGAGCATCAGGGGACTGCCAAAGACCTTCTTGAGCAGATCCGCCGTGGTGAGTTCCACCTGCATCTGACCCGAAGAGGCATCACAGGTGTCAAACGGCGCGAAATGGGCCTCTTCCGGCGTGTCTTTGATCAGCCACCAGTCCAGGAGCGCCCAAAACAACAGGATCGCGGCGGGGATGTAGAACACCGCCCAGGTCGCATCCACCGACCGGGTCTTGAGGGCAAAAACCCGCTGGATCAAAACATGGAGCCAGCCCAGTTCACCCTCTGGCATGACCCTTGTCATGTCGACGATCGCCTGGCCCCAGTCGAAGGCGAAATAGACGCCAAACGAAATCAGGGTGCCGAAGATGGCCCCGAAGACTCCGCGCTCCCGCACATGGAACCAATAGGCCGTGACCTTGATGATCGAAACCGCGCCGTAGCTTTGAAAATACATGTTGAGCGCATAGATCGCCGAAAAGGCGTACACGAGTTTCACCCGCAGTTGATTCGTCACCACCAGATAGGTGAGCACGCCCAGGATGATGTTCGCGCAGGAAGCGCCCAGCGCGGCAATGATGATGCCTTTCTTCCCCCCGATCTTGTCCACCAGCGGACCATTGACCAGAAAGGACAGCGCGTAAGTCACCGTGCCCGCGGCAAAGATCCATCCAAAGTCCTCCTTGGACATCAACGCGCCCAGGGCGTTTTTCGAGACGGCCAGGTTGTAGCGCCCCATGTACAGAAAGGCGTACGTCATGCCCAGCGGGAACCAGTTGATGAGACGACGGAACATGAACCAGCGCCCGTGCTTGAGGGGGTTGTTGTAGAAATAGAGGCCGATCACCGCGGCCAGGCACAAGCCGACGAAACTGAAATACATTGAAGGTGGGCGGATTAAGGTTGGAGAGGGACGGGCGCCGGATCCTTCAGGGCAGGGATGTGCCTGGGGTCGGCGATTCTTGAGCCATCAAGCGCCGGCCACCGGCTGCATGCCTCCGGTCAACCCCGCCCCGATGGCGTCCGCTATCGCGCCGGAAGCGGGGTGAAGGGCGGGCGGGGAGGGCGTCGTTCATGGTGGCAACCGTGGCGGCGCCGCGGATCCTCGCAGGCGGCACGCACGGGTCAAAGGCTTTTCATAGTGGGCCCGGCGTTTTTGACATTGAGACTGATGTGCTACCTTGCAGTCTCGGGCGCACCCAACCCCCAGTTTTCCACCATCCATGAAGATAGGGATACCGAAAGAAACCGCGACCGGCGAAACGCGGGTCGCCTTCATCCCCGCCCTGGCCGCCGCACTATTGCGCGACAGGCACGAAATCCTTGTTGAAAGCGGCGCCGGCCTTCGCGCCGGCATCAGCGACGAACAGTACGTTGCCGCCGGAGCGAAGATCATCGGCTCGGCGCGCGAACTTTACGCCGCGGCCGATCTCGTCCTCAAGGTGCACCCGCCCGCCCCCGCCGAGGCCGAGTTGATGCGCGAAGGCGCCGCCTACATCGGCTTCCTGGCACCCTTCAGCAGCGTCGAAGCCTTGATTATAGAAATCGCGGCTCATGTAGCCGAGCACCACTTCCGTGGCGGCTTCGGCGGCCGCGACGGCACTGTTGTAAGTGTTGTTGCGGTCGTTCATCCTGGTGCTAGTGGAGGTCCAGTTGGCGGTGCTGGCACAGATGAGGAGGCTGGCGGCGGCCATAATCATCACCAGAAGCATCGCGTAGCCCTGCCGCGAATTGGGTTTGCCGGGCGGGTGTATTTTCATAAGAGGATGTGCGGGGGAGGTTACTCGATGGCTCGGCGGGTGACTCGGGTTTGCAAATGGTAGTAATCGTAGAAAGCCCCCGACCCGACTTGCGCCACGGGAAACTCCCACTGGTAGAAGTCCAGCA
>CAIVSK010000338.1 GCA_903908495.1 Akkermansiaceae bacterium | reverse complement strand
GGTCTTGGCAACCCCCCACGACGGCGATAAGTTGATCGTCAGCAGTGAGCCAACCAGCCCGGGCGACCACCACCGGAGCCGCAGAACGTAGCGGCCGACGAGGCTGAGAATTTTTCTCTTGACTCGCATGGTATTGTGGAGGCCATGACTACTCAACTATTACCCGGCATGGAAGCGGTGGGTCTGGGCGAGGGATCGCGTGTGGAGGTTGGGGCTACGGAGCCGCCCCGGCTTCGGCGGCCGGACCGCCAGCAGCTTCGGATGGACCCGGTGTGCCTGGAGGAGTGTTTGCCGGCGAATCATCCGGCTCGGACGGTCTGGCGGGTGGTGGAGAAGTTGGACCTAACGGCCTTCTATGAACCGCTCAAGGCTCGGGGGAGCGAGCCAGGGCGTGCATCAACCGACCCGCGGTTACTGGTGGCGTTGTGGCTGTACGCGGCCATCGACGGTGTGGGGCGAGGGCGGGAGTTAGACGAGTTATGCCGGCGGCATGATGCCTATCGGTGGTTGTGCGGCGGAGTGACTATGAACTATCACACGTTGAACGACTTTCGGGTGGGTTACGGACCGGCGTTGGACGAGTTATTCACCAAGGTTTTGACCGCGCTGATCGAGCGGGACGTGGTGAAGGTGGATCGGATCAGCCAAGACAGCAAGCGGGTACGGGCCAGCGCGGGCACGTCGAGCTTCCATCGTAAGGAGACGTTGCAGAAGCGGTTGGACGAGGTTCGCCGTTACGTGGAGGAGTTAAAGCGTCAGGCAGGGGAAGAACTGACCGCCGGGCAGCGTGCGGCCCGGGAGCGAGCGGCTCGAGAACAGCAGGAGAGAGTGGAACAAGCCCTGGCGTTGCTGCCGGAACTGGAACGGATGCGGAACAACCCGCGTAACAACAAAAAAGATCGGGCCAAGCCGGTGCGGGTTTCAACCACCGAGCCGGAGGCCCGGAAGGTCAAGATGCCCGACGGGGGTGTTCGACCGGGATACAGCGTGCAAGTGGGATCGGACCCGTCCAGCGGAGCGATCGTGGGGGTGGATGTGGCCACCAGCAGCGCGGATTCCAATCAGAGCGAGCCGATGCGAAAGCAGGTGGAGAATCGGAGCGGGCAACGGGTGGGCGAGCACCTGATGGATGAAGGCTACGTGGACGTCGAGTCGATCGAGCGGGCGGAGCAGGCGGGAGTAAAGGTGTATGCTCCGCTGCCCACGAGCCGCAAGACGGGAGCGCCGGTGACCGCCAGCCGCTGGGATACGCCGTGGACACGAAGATGGCGTGAACGGATGCAGACCGCGGAGGCTCAGGAGATTTACAGGCGGCGGTTTCCGTGCTCGGAACGCGTGAACGCGGAACTGACCGACCGGATGGGTTTATACCGGATGGCGGTGCGAGGGGTCGGAAAGGTGCGATGTGTGATGTTGTGGATGGCGTTGGCGTTCAACATCATCCACTTTGCGCAGCACTTGGCGTAGAGGAGAAAAAGGCGGTTCAAAGGCCTTCGCGAGTGGGTGTGGGGTTCTAGCGACCCTGAGGACAAGATCGATAGGCCGGCTCCCCCAGGGCCGGATCGATGCGGCGGTAACGATCTGAAAAGATTCCGATCGCTGGCCGCAACCGGCAAGGTGCCGAAACTCAAAAAGTTCTCAGCCTCGACCCCCGTGTCGGCCGTCCTCTGATCGGCATGAAAAGACGGCCGGCAGGGGCGCCGGCCGCTACATCTTTTCTTAAAATGTTCTATAGCCTGCCACAAATGGACAAAAGTTCACGAGCCGATCACTTCGCCCATTTGTCCTGCTGTGCCGGCAGCCAGCGGTCGAGCAGGTCGCGGCAGTTGACCACTTTCTCTATCAGGTCGATCGGCACGTAGTTGTACTGGTTGGACGCCTCGAAGCCGATCCGCGAGTCGCGGCTTTGAAGGGCGTGCAACCGCCGGGCCAATCCCAACTCCGCCCGCAGCAACCGTTCCAGTTCTGCGCAGGCTGATTGCGCATCGTCCTGCGACTTGGCCCC
>CAIVSK010000337.1 GCA_903908495.1 Akkermansiaceae bacterium | reverse complement strand
CGGAGAGCTGGTAACAGGAGGGCGAAAAACCTTGGTCACTGTTTGGTCACTGCTGCTAGGCTGTTTTCGATTCCATTTGGCGCGTTTTCGCGCACTTTGGAGGGCAATTACTAACAGCATAAATTCCGCTAGGCTTCGCGCGGCAATCCTTGTACCTACAAGGAAAATTGGCGGAGGGGGTGGGATTCGAACCCACGGAAACCTTGCGGCTTCTCCAGTTTTCAAGACTGGCGCAATCGACCACTCTACCACCCCTCCGGGAATGGTTTAGGCGCGAGATATGAACGGGATCGGAGCCGGAATCAAGCAAAACCCCCAGCCGCGCGCGCAAAAAACCGATTTTTAGCTTAGCGGTGGGCTGCGGATGCGCTACAGCTTGGGCATGGAAGAACCGACCCGCGATCATGGCCCGCAACCGCTGGAGCAATTGATGACCCAGTGGAACCTGACCAACCACGGGATGGTCAAGGCGTCGGCGGAGCAGTTGAACCACAAGCAAGTGCAGAAGGCCCGCAGCGGGCGGCAACTGACGCTGCACCTGATGCAAAAGGTGACGCGGGCGTTCAATGCGGCGGTGGTAGCGGGCTTGGACAAGGAAACGCGGGCGGCGTTCGTGGAGTACCCCCACCGGCAGTTATTCAGTTACGCCAAGAACCATGATCCGGCCTGGCGCGACCCGAACGAGGCGATTCTCCCACCGCCTCCATCCGCATGAACTTCGCGGCAGCCCTCAATGATTTTTTCATGAGCCAGCAGTGGGGCATCAGCCTGCTGTCAGCCTCGGTGGCGGGGAGGCCGTGTGGCTCAGTGCCAAACTGACTGAAACCCCGCCGGCGCTGCCACCTGTGGTGGGTTGAGCCGCCGCCGCAGCCCCCCCACCCCGCGATGGACCCAACCGAACCGGAGTCGATGCTGCCGCCGCGCCCGACCGCGCTGGCGCAGCTGCTGTTGCGGGAGATCATTGGCGCAGGTGATCTGGTGGTTGATGCAACCGCAGGCAACGGGCACGACACGGTGTTTCTCGCGGAATGCGCAGGGGCCGGGGGCCGGGTGCTGGCATTCGATGTGCAGGCGGCGGCCATTGCCGCGGCACGGGCGCGGGTAGCGGCAGCGGGACTGGCCCCACGGGTCGATTTTTTCCAGGAGAGCCATGCCATGATGGATCGCCGGGCCGCTCCCGGGGCGGTGGCGGCGGTGATGTTCAATCTCGGTTACCTGCCAGGTGAGGATCATCGGGTGATGACCACGAGCGCGGCCACGCTTGCCGGATTGGAATGCGCCGCGGGGTTGCTCAAGACCGGCGGCGGGCTCACAGTGGTGTGTTATCCCGGCCACCCCGGCGGCGCGGAGGAGGCAGCTGCGGTGGAGCAATGGTTTGCAACACTCGCGACGCGGCGCTGGCGGGTGGCGCGGTACGGTGCCATCGGCACGCGGCGACCGGCCCCATTCTTATTGCTAGGTTCAAAACCCAAGGAGATCCCCATTGAACGCCGGGGCCGGCCTTGATGATCCCCTTGGATCAAAGCACCGGGGACACGTCACGCCCATTGAAAGCTGGGGAAACCCCGGAAAAAGCGCCCGGCGCCAAGGGTCGGCGGACCGGGCCGGCACGAGTCAGCAACGTTTTCAATAATAGGAGACGCCTCTAGTTGCAAGGTGGCACGGGCTGGGGCTTGGCGGGCCACGGAGCGGCTGGGGCGGGCCATTCAATCGATGCGGGACAATTCGAGCTTGTCGACGAATACGGCCTTGATCGCTGAGGGCGCGCCGGCCGCCTTGTCGAAGCGTCCCGGGCCGATCCAGAAATAATGGTAGGGCTGCGGCACCCACTCGGCCACATCGAACCAGGCATATCCGTCACCGAGAGCGGAAGTCTTGGGCTCGATTCCGCCGCAACTCTGCTTGGTCTTGGGGTCATACACGCCGGCCCAGAATGCCTCGCCGTCATTGCCAGGCTCTTTTTCGATCCGGAGGCAAACGCGGAGGTGGTATTTGCGGCCGGGATCGAACGCGACGCGGCTGAAGGGCAAGGTGGCGCACCATTCGTAATGGGTGTTATAGAGCTTCAATGCGGAATGGTCACCGGCTAACGGATCGGCCACGATGTCGCACCAACTGCCGCGGTGGCTGAGGTTCAGCAGGGTGTCTTCGACGTTCGCTCGGATTTGGCCGGCGTCGGCGGGAGGAGCCACGGGCTTGGTTAGGAGAGCCCAGTCGGCGAGGGTTTTGTCGTGGGCCTCCACGCTCTCGGAGATGCGGATATCCTTGGCCTCGCCGAAACGCGCCAGCAAATCGGCGGCGAGGCGCTGCTGCTCGGGGGGCACGTCATAGAGGTGTGGGTTTGTCGTGACCCAGACGGTTTTCGCTTCGAAGGGCCGCAAACGGGCGAGGCGGGCATAGAGCACGGGGATGGCACCCATGCGCACATTGTAGGAGTGGGACGGCGAGTCTTTGACCGCGGCTTCGGCCTGCAGCCACAGCCCGGCCGCGTGTTGGTAGAAAGCGTCGGGGATGGCGGGGTTTGAGATATCGTCGAAGATGCGCAGCGGGTTGGCCGCGGGGTCGGTGTGAAAGCTGTGTAGTTCATCGAAATAGCGGCGGACCAGGGGAGCGGCGGCCCCATAATAGCCTGTGAAAAAATCCTTAAGCAGGGGTTCGGCGGGCAGATCCGGGTTCCATAGCCACTTGGCGAGCAGCCACGCCTTGAGCTCGGCGAAATCGCCGTGACGGCCTTGGTAGGCCCCTTGTTCGAACAGGCCGATCACATGGTTGGCGCGGAAGAACCTGGCATTGCCCTGTAGCGCCAGGACGTTGGGGAACGGGCCGATGTAATGGCTGAAGTTGGTGGTGTAATCCCAGACGTAGAGTTTGTCGGTGATGGCGCTCCAATCGCGGATTTCCCTGACGAAGTTGCGGTTTTGCTCGAATGCGCTCTGGTCAAGCGGAGTGGAGAAATCGCATTCGATCGAACAGAGGCGCGCCACGACGTTGTGGCGCGGCCGGAGGGTTTTGGGCGGTTTGCGGGTGTACTGGTAGGCGAGCGTTTCGATCCAGACGTCGGGGAATTCCTTTTCCACCGCTTCGGCCACCTGGTTCACGAACTGGATCATGGTTCCGGAGTGGGATTCCTCGCGCTCGTCGATGGCTGAGCACGCGGGGCAGGTGCAGAAGTTGAAGCAGTCATTCTGGCTCACGCTGAAGAGCTTGGCCCCGGGATCACTGCGGATCCGGGCGAGCAGACGTTCGGTGACGATTTTAAGCACTTCCGGATTGGTTAGGCAGAGTTGTGTTGGGTCCTTGACGCGTTTGCCGTGGATTTCGCTGAAATATTCCGGGTGGGTGGCGAAAAACTCATCTGGCGGGCAGAGCAGATTGGCGGTGTGGACAAAGAGGCCGTTGCCGAAGCGGACGCGGCCGCCGAGCTTGTCGGTCAGGCGCATCGCGTTGCCGTTGGCCTTGTTGCGGGCCGCCAGATCGCCATCGAACATGTCGAACCAATACGGTTCCCGCATTGCGAAGGCGGGCTTCTGGGTTTCGTCGATGGGTGGAACGGTCCAGGTGTCACGCGGCGGAATGACACTGTGCCAGGAGGCGTACCAGCGGCATCCGCCGAAGCGTTCCAGCAGCTCGTACACGCCATAGAGAGTGCCGCGCACGGGGCCGCCGATAATGAACAGGTGGGCTGCAGTGGATTTGAGGCGGAACCCGTCATCGCCGAGGGGCTTCAGGTCAAGCGGTCCGTCGAGCAACTGCGAGCTATGCCGAGTGTCGCCCACAATGATGGCGTGGATGGGCAGCGCTGCCTCATCGGTGATGATGGGGAGCAGCACTCCGGTCATTTGCGCCGTGAATTTCTGCAACTCTTCGGCCGCGTATATTTGCGAGGGCGAGGCACCCGCGGCGCGCACGATCGAGAAGACCGCCGGCTGGTCGCGCGTGGCAAGCGTGAGATCTTGTGCCGCGAGAGCGGCCGGCACCATGACTACCGCTAGAATGCAGGCGAATTCACTCAGATTTGTTGCCATGCTGGATGGTACCCGAGTGGCCGGACTCGTCACGCACAATCACATCGGGCTGCCAGCTTGACGCGCAGGCCTGCCGTGGCTGCTGGGAGTGGACCGGCCGCCACGAGTTTCTTCTTCCGCGCGTCCACCACCAGCGACAAGCCTTCAAGGCTGCGTGCACCGACGTGAAAGGTGCCCATGACGGGAATTTAGTGGATTCGGGCGCACCTGCAATCCTCATTTTCCACATCTCCGCCACTCGGCGTCCACCTCTGCTGCCTCCGCATCTCCGCGTTTCGCTGCCACCGGAATCCGCAGGGAACAGAACTATTCGTCTGTCCCCCTATCCATGTCCCCCTATCCAGAAATCCGCAGGGATCAGAACTATTCGTCTGTCCCCCTATCCAGGAATCCGCAGGGATCAGAACTATTCGTCTGTCCCCCTATCCAGGAATCCGCAGGGAACAGAACTATTCGTCTGTCCCCCTATCCAGAAATCCGCAGGGATCAGAACTATTCGTCTGTCCCCCTATCCAATTCGTCTGTCCCCCTATCCAGGAAAATCATCCACTCCGGCGAGCAGTACCGCCTCGATCCGCTGGCGTTCCACCTCAAAGGCGGCGGCATCGGCCGCGGGCAGCACCGTGAGGGGCAGGTCGAAGATGACGTGGACCCGGCTGAACGGTTTGGGAATGACAAAGCCGTCCCATGTCTTCAAGCGCCACGCGGCGGAAAAACGTACGTGGATGGGGATGATCGGGGTGTGGGTGGCCTCGGCGATTTTCACCAGCCCCGGATGAAACACGTAGCGCGGGCCGCGCGGACCGTCGGGCGTGACGCACACGTCGAAACCGTCGCGGATGGCGTGTTTCATGCCGACGAGCGCCGCCACCGCCCGCCGCGACGACGAGCCGCGCACGGCGCGGAACCCGAACACCGCCATCGCCCGCGCCACCATCGCCCCATCGTTGCTGGCGCTGGTGAGCACCACCGATTTTCGCGTCTGACCGCACAGAATCCGCCACGCCGCCGGCACTGTGAAAAACCGGTTGTGCCACAGCGCGTAAATGACCGGTGCCGGATGCCCGCCCGCTTGGCCGATGCCGCAGCGGTCCTCTATCTCAAAGCGCAGGGTCAGGGAGCAGACCTTCATGAGCCACCCGATGAGGGTGCCCGCCACGATGGCCTTGCGGTTCTCGCGGATTTCATGCCGCTTGGCTGAAGCGCGGACAGCCGTCCGCTCCGCCTCCCCGCCGTCGCTCTGCTGCTGCTGCTCGGTCACGCGCGAAACCCTACGCCGGAGGCTGGGGGTTCTTCAACCCTTTAGACCCTAAGCCACAATTTGGCGGTGTGAGCGGACGCCTAACTTGCAGTGTGGCGGCGCACCATGAGCGTCGCTGCGAGCGCAGCGGGCATCTGCGGCGGTCCACCCAAACCGCCGCCACAGCCCGGAAATTCATTGTCCCGGCTTGCGCTGCGGGGCAACTCCATCTAAACTGGTGGCATGTCAGACTCACCCAGCCCGCTGCCCGATTACCTCAAGGATGAAATCCTGCTCCACCCCGAGAACCGCCGCTTTCCCGCCTTCGATCTGGCTCGTCTGTTGGGCCAGGTGTTCGCGCCCACCCAGGATTGCCGGGTGTGCGTGCTGGTCGACTTCGCCGAGCCGGCCGCGCTCATCAAGGACTTTGCCTTCCTCCAGCACGACGGGTTTCCGGTGCAGCAACGCGCCTATCAGTATTTTTACAGCCAGCTGCGGGCCGGCGTAATGCAAACCCTCGGCATGAGCGGCGGCGAAATGTTCGCCTATCGGGTCAGCGGTGGCTCCAACCTCGACCTCGACGACGCCATCTGGGACACCCACGGCGCGCTGCTCTCGTTTGACCGCGATATCTATCCGAATTACGACATCATCCTGTGCATCTCCACGTTTTCCGCCACCGCGCCACTCACCGCCAAGGCCAAACAATTCGGCTTCCGCGGCGCCACCCTCCACGGTCTCAATGACATCATCCTCAGTTCCGGCCTCGCCGTCGATTACAGCGAGGTGTCGCGCGATGCCGAAAAACTCCGCCGCGCGCTCACCCGCGCCGACTCCGTCGAGATCGACTTCGAACTGGAAGACGGCCGGATTCTAACCGCCTGGCTGGGGCTCGACGGCCAGGAGGCGCAAAAGTCCCACGGTCTGTGCCACGGCCTGACTCCCGACATCGCCAACCTGCCCGCCGGCGAGGTGTACTTCGTGCCGACCGACGCGCACGGCCAGTTCCCGATGAAATACGAGGACGGCACCCTCGGCCTGCTCGACGTCAAGGACCGCTGCATCCACCGCTCCACGCTGCTTGCTGGCAACCAGGCCACCATTGATGCCCACAATGCCCGCCTCCACGATGACCCGATGACCGGCACGCTCGGCGAACTCGGCTTCGGTACCCAGGTGCTGCCAGTGTCCTATGCCGATATCCAGGATGAGAAGGTGTTAGGAACCTGTCACATGGCCACCGGTCGCGACGACCATCTCGGCGGCGACATCATTCCCGCCATGTTCAAGAAACATGAGAACTCGACCCACGACGACATCCTTTTTGCTCCCCACAAGACACCCAATTTCAATCTCCGCCAGGTGCGCATGCAGCGCGGCGGCCAGCAGGAAATCCTCATCGAGAATTTCCGCCCGTCGCGCTTCATGATGGACGCCCTGCGATTGGAGTGAATCGGCCGCACCCGAGCCGCCGTCAGTTCGTCCCAGCCGGAGCGTTTGGAAAGCGGCCCCTGGCTGCCAGGTTTTGCTTTGACTGGCGGGTCCGTTTCCGGCTAAGTCAATCCAACCGTCAGCCAACCCATTTCCAGCAAGCAGATGATAGAACGAAGTTGCAGCCAGCGGGCCCGCCGCTGGATCGGTGTCCTTGGGTTGTGGCTGTGGGCCGCTGGCGGGTGCTGCGCGGCGGCACCGCCCATCATCCACCTGTTCGACGCGCGGCCCATGAAAAATCGGGACCTCAGCCAGCCGGAAAAGGCAGCGGAGGTGTGGGACACGATGCACGTGCTGACGGCCCTGCAAGGCATTGTCAACCGGGATGCGCCGCAGTTCTACCTACTTTACTGCGCCGAGTTCGGCGTCGAGACCGACCAGTTCTGGCTCGATTGGTTGCGCGGTGAAGACGGTTGGTTGCGCCAGACCCAAATCGTCCCGCTCGCATCCCTCGAGCAGGCCGTCGGCGTGTTCCGCCATCAGATCAAAGGCCTGGTGGTTTACGACCCCGCCGTGCCGGCCACCGCGTGCCTGGCATCCACCGCCGCAGGTTGCGACGACTTGCTGCCTGTGCGCTTCAGCGCCGCCCCTGACTCGGTGTTCGCGCTGCTGACCAAGCGACTGGGTTTGCCCGTCCGCTTGTGGTTGGTCAATCCCGATGGGACGGCAAAGTTCACGGGCCGGGGCACTCTCCCTGATTCCAGCGAGGCGAGTTCGGGCAGCGCCAAAGTGGACGTTTACCGCTGGGGTTTGCGTCGTTTCGTGGACTCCGGCACCTGCGATGCCCGCTTCGCCGCGTACTATCTTGATGCCTTCTGGCTGCAACGCCCCCGCAATGGTCCGGCGGATCTGCACACGCTCACCAACCATGATTACTTCATCGCCCGCCGCGCGTTTTTCTTCGATCTATCGCCGTGGGCTGACGAAGCGCCGGTGGACGACCCGCAGCAAACCCTGGGCTTGGACCGCCAAACGCTGCTGCAGATTTTGGGCGCGCTGCAACATCGCACGCCTAACAGCATCATCAAGATTGGCGGCTTCCCGCCCTGGCCGTACAAATACACCACCCACGGCGGTGCCGGCAAACACGAGGGCGTGCCCACCGAGTGGGAGTTTACCCGTCTCATCTCGCAGTTCAACGCCTATCACGAAGCCGATGCCGCCAGCCCGGGTGCCATGGCCAATGCCTCGTTCTTTCGCCACTACCCGCTGCACGCCCGCTACCCGCAGCCCAACCCGAAACCCACCCGCCAGGCATGGCAGGCCGCCGGCCTCGTCGATCCCGCCGGCAAGCTTGCTGCCAAATTGTTTGTCGGCCATTACGTCGGCGATTACGATTCGCCCTCATGGCTGTACAAGGCCATCCCGGCGTTTTTCAACGACCCCCAGCGCGGACGCGTGCCGCTGGGCTGGGCACTCAATCCCAACCTGGCCGATCGCGCGCCGCAAGTGCTCGCCTACGCCTACCGCCATGCCACACCTAACGATTTTTTCATCGCCGGGGATTCCGGTGCCGGTTATCTCAATCCGCGGGGCCTTTCCCTGCGTCCTGATTCGCAGTTGCCTTCCGGGCTGGATTGTTGGGCGGCCTATTGCGCCGAGGCCTTTCGCCGCTGGGACATGACCATCACCGGCTTCGTGCTCGACGGTGCCAGCGGGGCGTCCACCGACCGGGAATTCGCCGCCTACCGCAGCTTCAGTCCCGATGGCTGCGGCACAAGTTTCGAACCGGCCCCACGCATCATCCGCGGCGTGCCAACCTGTCCCGAGCGCGACCTGCCGGATTCGGCGGAGGCCGCGGCGGCGGTCATCGCGGACCTGGCCGGCGGAGTCACCACCGAGGCACGCTTTCTGTGGGCGCGCAGCATTCTCAAGCCGCCGTCCTGGTATGCGCAGGTGTCGCAGATTTTGCGCGACAAGCATCCGCAGGCAGCGGTGGTGGTGGTCGATCCCTACACGTTTTTCGGCTTGATCCAGCTCGACTACGGGCGCAAGGCATCCACCGCGGGCCGCATGTTGCCGGAGGAGTCGAACAAGGCGCGCGCCTCGCATTGACCCGACCAGGCGGGGCCGTGCCATTGCCTGCCCATGATCCATTCCGGGGCCCAATAGAGCACGCCTTGGCCGCGGCCATCGGGAGTGGCGGCGACGATGCGCAGCAACTCTTGGAGAAATGTTTGCTGGCCGGCGGGCGTGATCGGGTACGGCAGTTTTCCTTGATCGCCACCGCCGGTGTCGTAAGCCGTCTCGACCACCATGATGTCCTTGTGGTAAGTCTGGGCGAGGGCTGCCAGATTGGCCTTGAGATCGGCCAGCGTGCCATGCCAGAATGGATAGTACGACAATCCGATCACGTCGAAGGTGACATCCCGGCGCTGGAGATTGTCGAAAAACCAGCGGCACACCGCCTGATTGCCGCCTTTGTCGATGTGAATCATGATCTTGGGCGGGCCTTGCGGGTCGTCGGCGCGCACGCCGCGGATGGCGGCTTTGAGCAGATCGGCCATGGAGTCCCATTTGTCGGTTGCGGGCGGGCCGGGGCTTGCCGGGGTGCTTTCCTTGGCGGCGTCGGCGAGGGGGCCTCCATCCGGCCACAGCAGGCCGTTGGTGATTTCGTTGCCGACCTCGACCACGTCGGGCCGGCAGCCTTCGCGGCGGAAGGCCGCCAGGGATTCGCGGGTGTAGGCGAAGACCCGCTCCACCAGCTGGGGGTGGGAAAGTCCGGCCCACTCGGCGGGTACGGCTTGGTGCCCGGGATCGGCCCAGCCATCCGAAAAATGCAAATCGAGCAGAAACATCAGGCCCGCCTGCTTGACGCGTTTGGCCAGCCGCAGTGTGTAGGACAGCGTGTTGACCTGGCCGTCATTGCCATTGGGAGCCACGAACAGGCGGAGGCGGACGCAGCTGCAGCCGTGATCCTTGAAAATGAGCAGCGGGTCCTTGGTCTGGCCGGCTTCCTTGTATTCCACGCCGTGGTCCTGCAGGTATTGCAGCATGGACAAGTCGGCCCCGGTGATGAGTTCGGCCGCGCCACCCTGTGCCAACCCGGCAACAGTCAAGGCGAGGATGACGGTTTTCCGAAGCCTGGCAGCCATCTCAGGGGGCCTCCGCTGCCGCCAGCGCCTCCCGGGTCAGGCGCGTGATCTCGCCCCAGCGCCCCGCCGCCACCAGCGCCCGTTCCACCATCCATGACCCGCCGATGGCGGCGACCAGCGGCAAGCCGAGGTAGTCGCGCAAATTGCCTGCGGTGACGCCACCCGTGGGAATGAAACGCACACCGGTATGGGCGTATGGCCCGGCCAAGGCCTTGAGCATGGCAACGCCGCCGGCCACCCCGGCCGGGAAGAATTTGAGCAGCTTGCAGCCCAGGTCCAGCGCCTGTTCCACCTCGCTCGGAGTCATTACGCCGGGCGCGAAGTGCATGCCGCAAGCCGCGGCGGCCCCGACAACGCGCGGATTGAGCCCGGGGGCCAGTCCGAACACCGCTCCGGCATCGCTCGCCCGCTGCACTTGCGCCGGATCCAACAGGGTGCCAGCCCCTAACAAAATCTCAGGATACCCGGCGGCAATCCGGCTGATGGCAGCAGCGGCCGCCGGGGTACGGAAGGTGATTTCCATCACATCCAGCCCGCCGGCCAGCAACGCCTCCGCCAACGGCGCGGCTGACTCTGCGTCATCCACCACCACCACCGGCACAATCCGTTTGCGTACGATTCGCTCAAGCATGCGCCGAGCTTGCTAAATCCCCTCCCCGGCGACCAGTCAATTCTTCCGCCTCAGCAGCGCAGGCGGCTGACCCGCAGTTGTTCGGCGGTAAGAAGCGCCCTGATGCGGGCATAATCCGCCTCGTGGGTGCCGGACAGCAGCCGATAGGTATAACTCGGCCAGTGGCGCATTTCCTCGATCGCATTGGCCATGCGCAAGGCGATGGTTTCCGCGCTGTCGGTGCCGCGTCCGGTCAAACGCGCCTGGAGTTCCGCCTCGCTCGGCGGCATCACGAACAAGTCGACCCGCGCCAGCTGGATCGCCGGATCGGCGCAGGCCCGCACTTGCGCGGCACCCTGCACATCAATGTCCATGACCACGTCGGTGCCGGCGGCCAGATGCGCCAGCACTTCCCCGCGCAAGGTGCCGTAGTGGTTGCCGTGCACCAGCGCGTGTTCCAGAAAATCCCCGGCCGCGACGCGGGCGGCAAATGCCTCGCGCGACAAAAAATGATAGTCCAGGTCGGCCACCTCGCCCGGCCGCGGTTGGCGGGTGGTGCAGGAAATCGAGTAATGCACCGCCTGATCCGCCGCCAGGCGGCGGCACAGAGTGGTCTTGCCCGATCCCGAGGGGCCGGACACCACAAGAAGAATTCCGTTGCGCATCGCCATGCCCGCAGTGTGCCAGCGGCAGCGCCGGACTGGAATCCTTTTCTCTAACATTTTGGCGGATGCCATGGATGCCTGCAGTCCCCTCACACGGCCTCGGCCATCACCAGCACGTCGGCGAACGGCAAATCGGCCAACATGCCGAAGGAGGCATGGCGGGTGAGCCGCGCGCGGGTGCTCGCCGGGCTGCTGAGGCCGCAAACGAAGCGCGCCAGTTGCCGGGCAGTGGCCAGCGCGGCATGATTTTCCTGCGCCAGGTCCCGCAGCGCACGCCATTCGTCGTCGCTGGGGCGGCGGGCAGGCGGGCGCTTGACCGCTTGCGGTGGCAGGCCGCGGCAGCGGTCGCAATGGCCGCAGGGAGCGGCCAGGGTTTCGCCGAAATGTTGGGTCAGGTAGGCCGTCAGGCAGCCGCGGTGGGCGGTGAGGCCCAGCACCTGGCGCAAGCGCGCAAGGTCCGCCTGCTCGCGCCGCGCGAACAACCCGAACATCTTGTCGGCCAATGCACGCGGATCTGCCGGGGCCTGTTTCATCTTGTAACCCAACCGCACGCCGGATGGCTCGAGCCGCACGTCTCCGGCCATCTCCAGGCCGCTCAAGGCCGCCACCACCTTTTCGCGTGCCACCCCCCACCCGGCCGCCAGCGCCGCCGGCTCAAAGTGCAACCAGCCGCGCCCGGGCCGACCCGCATCTAACAACCTCTGCAGGAATTTCCGCTCCGCCGCCGCCCGCCCGGCCAGCACTTCGGCGGGCGTGCGCCGCAACTTGACGCGGTAGTTCGCGTAAAAACTTCCTGTTGCTTCCAGGATCCTGTCGATTTCCAGATACGTCAGCACGGTGGCGACCACCCCCGGGCGCATGTCGCAAGTGACGGATAGATCGTAGGCCGAAACATCGAAGGTGTGGCCGCGGCGCAACACCCGGTCGAGCAGATTGCCCAGCGCGCCCGGCGTCGGGGTATCGCCGTAGATGAAGTTTTCCAGCACGGTTAGATCACTCGCACAGGCGAGCATTTCGCACACGGCCGCTTGTCCGTCGCGGCCAGCGCGACCGATCTCCTGGGTGTGGTTTTCCAGGCTCTTGGGCAGGTTGTAATGGATCACGCCGCGGATGTCGGCCTTGTCGATGCCCATGCCAAAGGCGATGGTGGCCACCATCACGCGGATCTCGCCCGCCATGAACGCGCGCTGCGCTTCGGCCCGGAAGTCGTCCGGCAGCCCGGCATGATACGCCTGCGCCGAGTGGCCGTGGCGGGCCAGCAAGGTGGCCACCTCCTCCGCCGTCTCCTGGCGCGTGACGTAGACGACGGCGGACCCCACCAGCGCGGCGATTTTTTCCAACAATACCGACTGGCGCTGGGTGGCGGCGCATGGCGTCACGCGCAGGTCCAGATTGGGGCGGTGGAAACTGAGCTGCACGTGATCGGCGGTGGCGATGCGGAAGGCGCGGCGGATCTCGCCGGCCACCCGCGGCGTGGCGGTGGCGGTGAGGGCGAGCACGCGGGGGATTTTGAGGGTGCGGCAGAGCCTGGCGAGTTTGAGGTATTCGGGACGGAAGTTGTGGCCCCACTCGGAGATGCAGTGCGCCTCGTCAATGGCCACCAACTCGATCGGCAAGCCTTTCAGGCGGCGGCGGAATCCTTCATTGGCAAGCCGCTCCGGTGCCACGTACAGCAGCTTGAGCCCGCCGCCGGAGAGCCGCTCATAGACCCGCGCCACCTCGTCGGCTGGCAGTGAGGAATCCACCCGCGCGGCGGCGATGCCCTTGGCGGTGAGCGCATCCACCTGGTCCTTCATCAGGGCGATGAGCGGCGAAATGACCAGCGTGAGCCCGTCTAACAACAACGCCGGAAGTTGATAGCAAAGCGATTTGCCGCCGCCCGTGGGAAAGACGGCCAACGCCGAGCGGCCCGCCAGCAAGGCCCGGATCACCGGTTCCTGGCCATCGCGGAAGCTATCGAAGCCAAAGCGCTCGTGGAGGGTTTGCAGCACGCAGCAGCTTCCACTGGTGCCCTGCGGCTGGCAAGCCGGAAGCGGGATGAGCCCGGAAGGGGACTCTCCAGTCCCCCGGCCCGTGCCCCGCGCGCTAGCTCATGGGCATCACCCCAGGTCCCGCACCGCCGCGACGACGTGCCGGGCGGTCATGCCCAGCGCTTCCATCACGAGATTGGCCGGAGCGCTGATGCCGAAGCGGTCGATGCCTAACACGCTGCCGGCGCTGCCGACGTATTTCCACCACAAACCGCTCACGCCGGCCTCGATGGCGACGCGCCGGGTGCAGGCCTGCGGCAACACGCTGGCGCGGTACTCCGGGCTCTGGCGGTCGAAGCGGGCGAAGCAAGGCATGGATACCACGCGGACGCCCTCGCCGAGTTCGGCGGCGGCAGCCATGGCATGCTGCAACTCGGAGCCACAACTCAACAAGATGGTGGTCAGCGCGCCGGTTTCACGGCGGGCGATGTAGCCGCCGCGCAGCACACCATCGCGGCGCGCGGCAACGGAGAGTTCGTTCATCAAAGGCACCGTCTGGCGCGTTAGAATCAAGGCCGTCGGGCCGTCGGAGCGGTGCATGGCCACGATCCATGCGCCGGCGGTTTCCTCGGCATCGCCGGGCCGGATGACATCGAGGTTGGGGATGATGCGCAAGCCGCTGACGGTTTCGACCGGCTGGTGGGTGGGGCCGTCTTCGCCGACGCCCACCGAGTCGTGGGTGAAGATATAGGTGACCGGCAGGCCGGCCAGCGCGGCGAGGCGGATGGCACCGCGCATGTAATCGGCAAACACCAGGAACGTCGCGCCACTGGCGCGGAACAAGCCGTCATAGGCAATGCCATTGCAGATGGCACCCATCGCATGCTCGCGGATGCCGAACCAGATATTGCGCCCCGTGGGGTTTTGCCGCGAGAAATCACCGCCGCCATTGATATAATTCTTGGTGGAGCCGTAGAGGTCGGCGCTGCCGGTTAGAAAATGCGGCATTGCCTTGGCCACCGCATTGATCACCACGCCGCCGGCGGCGCGGGTGGCATCCTTGTAGTCGGCCGCAAACGCCGGGATGCGCTCGCTCAAATCCACCGGCACGACTTGCGCGACGCCATCGGTGAGTTCCCCGGCCAACTCCGGGTTGGCTGCGGACCAGCCGTCGTAGATCCCCTGCCAGGCCTCGAACTGGCAAACGAGCGCCAGCTTGCGTTCGGCGAAATACGCCTGCACCTCGGGCGAGACATGGAACAATTCGTCAGACGGCAAGCCGAGCCCGGCACGCGCCGCGACGCTGAATTTGGCGCCGCCCTCGCCATGGCCTTTGGCGGTGCCAGCCACCTCGGGGATGCCCTTGCCGATGACGGTTTTGGCGATGATCACCTTGGGGCGGCCGTTGTCATCGGCCTTGGCCTTTTCCAGCGCCACGGCGAGCACCGCCAAATCGTGACCATCCACCGTCACCGCGTCCCACCCCTGCGAGGTGAAATATTGCTCCACATCGCCGCTCTGGGTCATGCTCGCCATCGCGTCGAGCGTCACATCGTTGGAATCGTAAATTAAAATCAAGTTGTCCAAGCCGTTGTGGCCGGCGAAGGCGATGGCCTCCCGCGCCACGCCTTCCTGCAGACAGCCATCACCTAACAACGAGACCACGTGATGGTCGAAAATCGTGTGGTCGGCCGTGTTGAAGCGCGCGGCGGCACGTTTGCCCGAGAGCGCATAGCCCACCGCGTTGCCCACGCCCTGGCCGAGCGGGCCGGTGGTGGCCTCCACCCCCGGCGTCTCGCGAAACTCCGGATGGCCCGGGGTGATCGAATGGAGCTGGCGGAATTGGCGCAGATCCTCGCGCGACACCGCGTAACCGGCCAGATGCAGCCAGCTGTAGAGAAACATCGAGCCATGGCCGGCGGAGAGGATGAAGCGGTCGCGGTTGAGCCACTTCGGAGCCTCCGGATTGAAGCGCAAGGATTGCCCAAACAGCACCGCCCCGATTTCCGCACTGCCCAGCGGCAGCCCGAGATGACCGGAAGAACAGGCGTGAACGGCATCAATAGCGAGACCGCGGGCCTCGTTGGCGGCTTGGGCAAGCAGGGGGGTATTCATAAATGGGGGGATTTTGCAGCACTCCAGCACTCCCGGCGCTTGGCGGGAGCGACAAGATTAAAAGTCCCCGCCCGCTTGACAAGGCGTGATTTGACAAAGTTTCCGTAAAAAGATTCAAAATGTCCTTGCCAAGTCCCGCCGTCTCCGGTTTCTTTCCGCCCGCACCGCGACCAACGACCCGTTCGTCTATCGGTTAGGACTCCAGATTTTCATTCTGGCAAGAAGGGTTCAACTCCCTTACGGGTCGCCATTGCGGCACAGGAAGCATCCGTCACCCACGGATGCTTTTTGCTGCCCGCCACCAGCGTCGGCACACAATCGCACGCAGCGGCGAAATTGCGGTGGTTGTGGCCGGTTTGCCACGCTAGGCTGCGCCTGCCACCATGACCGCCCTCGATAAAGCCGATGCCCTGCGCCGCCGCAAAGGCGGCCGCCCGATAGCCGCCCTCACCGCCTACGATTACCCGACCGCCCGCCTGCTGGACGAGGCGGGGGTGGACATGCTGCTGGTGGGAGATTCGTTGGGGATGGTGGTGCTCGGGATGCCGGACACCACCGAGGTGACCCTTGCCGACATGCTGCACCACATCGCGGCGGTGGCCCGCGCCAAGCCGCAAGCATTGGTGGTCGGTGATTTGCCGATCCACACGTACGACACGCCAGAGCAAGCGCTGGCCACCGCGCGGAGCTTGGTGGCCGCCGGGGCCGAAGCGGTGAAACTCGAAGGCGGCGTCCTGCAGGCCGAAAAAGTCCGCGCCATCACCGCGGCGGGCATTCCTGTGGTCGGCCACCTCGGCATGCTGCCGCAAAGCGTCATCGAAGAAGGCGGCTACCACAAGACCGGCAAGACGCCGGCGCAGGCCGCGCTGCTGCTGGCGGATGCCACGGCCCTGGTGGAGGCCGGCGTCTGCGCCATCGTGCTGGAATCGGTGCTGGCGGCGAGCGCCCGCGACATCACCCGGCGCATCGCAGTGCCCACCATCGGCATCGGCAGCGGCGAAGCCGCCTGCGACGGCGAAGTGGCGGTGGTCACCGACCTGATTGGCTCGTTCCCGTGGTTTGTACCGCCTTTTGCCCGGCCTGAAGCCAACGTCGCGGAATCCATCCGCGGGGCCACCCTCAAGTACGTGGCGCGCGTGACGAACCGCCCCCCCTCCCCCACCCCATGACACGGTTCGCGGAATTGCTCAGATGGCTCCCCATTGCCCTGCTGCTGCTGCGAAGCGCAACGGCGGCCGAGCTCAGCTGGGAAGAACAATTGGCCCGCACGTTTTCCGACCGCTTGGCCGCCATCGACAAAGAGCAGGCTCAAATCGCGCCGCAACTGGCAGACCTGCCGCGCATCCCGATTGACGACCAAGGCGGCACCGGCGGCTACGAAAGCACTTTCACCCATGCGCTGCCGGCACGTGATGCCAAGAATGCCGTCGAAGTCCGCTGGCCCGCCGCCGCACTGGTGGATATGGTCGCACTGGTGCCGGCGCGGCGCTACGATGCGGGGGGGTTGGACGCCGAGTACGGTATGCCAGACGCGTTCACGGTGGAACTCATCGACGCCAACGGCGCAGTGCTCGGCCGCGTGGCGCAGGAACACAACGCACGCAGCAATCCGGTGCGGCGCGGACACCCATGGGTCTATCAAGTTTCGCCACCGCTGGAGGCGGCGGGCCTGCGGATCACGGCGGACGTGCTTGTGGCGCACGTGCTGGTGGTGAATGCCGAGGAAGAAAGGAGATTCGTGCATGCCTGGGCCGAGGTGTTTGCCTTCGAGGGGGAACGCAACGTCGCCGGCGGCGCGGAGGTCCGCAGCCTCGGCGGGGCAACTCCCTCGGCCCCCTGGCATTGGAACAACGCTTTCCTAGTCGACGGCCTGACGCCGCTGGGCTTGCCCGAACTCCCGGCCGGCGAACACCGCAATATCGGCTGGCTCTCCCAGGGCCGTGCCAACGCGCACGAAGCCGCCGCTGTGACCGTCGACCTTGGCGAGTCGCTTGACGTGGATGCCGTGCGCTTGCTGCCGGCCAAACGACCGACCTCGGATTTGCCGAGCGGCTTCGGATTTCCCCGCAAACTGGTCATTTCAGTGAGTGACGATGGCGACGCCGGTGGTGGTGGTGACAAAGAGTCGGTGGTGGCCGAGCGGGAATTGCGCAATCCCGGGCACAACCCGCTGGTGGTGCACTTCCCCACCCGCCGCGGCCGTTACGTCAGAATCGAGGCCACCGAGCTGTGGAAGGCGTTTGAGAGCTATCCCGCGTTTTTCGCCTTGAGCGAGGTCGAGGTGCTCGCCGGGGGCAAGAACGTTGCTCTCGGCAAAGTCGCGCGCTCGCCGGATGGAATGCCCAACTTGTTCGCCACCGGCGGCACGTATTGGAGCAGTGCCGCACTCACCGACGGCTTCGGACCGGACGGACGCCTGGCATCAACCCGCGAGTGGCTGACCCAACTCGACCTGCGCTTGCAGTTGGAAACCCGCCGCCATGACCTGCGCGGCGAGGCCGAACACCTGGTCAGCCAATGGCGGCGGGCCGGCTTGGCTGGCTTGACACTGGTGGGATTGACCGGCGCGTTCCTGCTCATCGTGCTGCCGATCCGCTACCGGATCCACGCCAACCACGAATTGCTCAAGGTGCGCGAACGCATCGCCGGGGACCTCCACGACGAGGTCGGCAGCAACTTGGGCAGCATCCAGATGTTCGCCGATCTGGCCGAGGGCCGCTCCGGCCCGTCCGACGATTTGAAACGCATCCAGCGGATCGCCGCAGAGACGGTCAGCGCCGTGCGCGACATCGTCTGGTTGCTGCGGCCGGAGGGCGATCACCGGATTGGCACCATCGAGCACTTGCGCGAAACCAGCTCGATCATGCTCGAATCGCTGGAGTGGCATTTCACCGCCAACGAGGCGGCCTGGCAGGTGGAACTGCCCGAAGAGGACACCCGCCACCTGTTCCTGTTTTTCCGCGAGGCCTTGCACAACGTCATGCGCCACGCCCGCGCAACGACGGTCGACGTCAGGGTCGAAGTGACCGCTGGCGAATTCCGTCTCAGCATCGCCGACAACGGCGTGGGCATCCCGCCGGAACGCCTTGAG
Organism: Akkermansiaceae bacterium; assembly: GCA_903908495.1. Classification (GTDB taxonomy): domain Bacteria; phylum Verrucomicrobiota; class Verrucomicrobiia; order Verrucomicrobiales; family Akkermansiaceae; genus Luteolibacter. The sequence goes on along the minus strand of CAIVSK010000337.1, from coordinate 2,507 downwards.
CGCCCGGCCACCCTCCACGCCCTGCGCCAGCGCTCCGAGGCGCTGGGCGCGTCCCTCGGCATCGACAGCCAGCCGGACACCGGCACCCGGCTGCAACTCAATGTGCCGCTAGCGCGCAAACGCCGGAGCAAGGCCCGCCCGTCAAGCGGAGCTTGATCTGCAGCAAGGGTATTTCGGGCTCGAATTTTCCGCAAGACCTGTGACGGTTCGGGCATGGATTTGTTTTCGCCCCCCCAACCGAGTGCACCCAAAGCCCTGAGCGTGACGCAATTGCTGCGGCGGATGAAAAACGCGGTGGAATCGGCGGTGGGCGAAGTGTGGATCGAGGGGGAGGTTTCCAATTTGAAAAAGCAGGGCAGCGGGCATTGGTATTTTTCGCTGAAGGACGACGGGGCGCAGATCCAGTGCGCGATGTTTGGAGCAGCCAAACGACCGGGGGCGGCGGCCTTGCAGGATGGGGCGCAGGTGCGGGTGTTTGCCGAGGCCAGCGTGTATGAGGCGCGCGGCCAATTGCAACTCATTGTGCTCAAAGCCGAGCGGGCCGGCCTGGGTGACTTGCAGGCGCGATTTGAGGCGCTGAAGCGCAAACTGCAGGCCGAGGGCCTGTTCGATGCGGCAGGCAAACGTCCGCTGCCGGCGTTTCCCCGGGTCATCGGCATTGTCACCTCAGACACCGGCGCGGCCATCCGCGACATCCTCACCGTCTTGCAACGCCGCGCACCGTGGGTGCAAGCAGTGCTGGTGCCGGTGCGGGTCCAGGGACGCGGCGCCGAACGCGAAATCGCCGCCGCCATCGGCATGCTGGGCCGCGCCGCAGCGCCGGGTCAGCCACGCTGCGACGTGCTCATTGTCGGGCGCGGAGGCGGCTCGTTGGAAGACCTGTGGTGCTTCAACGAGGAAATCGTGGCACGCGCAATCGCGGCCTGCCCGCTGCCGGTCATCTCGGCGGTCGGCCATGAAATTGATTTCACCATCGCCGACTTTGTGGCCGACCTGCGGGCGCCGACACCCAGCGCCGCGGCGGAACTGGCGGTGCCGGACGGGGCGGAGTTGCTGGCCCGGCTGGCGCAAACCCGGCGGCGGCTGGCCCGGGGCGTGGCGGAGCGCTTGGCCCGCGGCCGGGCGCAGCTCGACGGCCTCAAGCGCGGCACCCTCCAGCGCGGCGGCGAACGACTCTTGCGCGAGCCCATGCAACGGCTCGATTCCCTGCGCGCCCGCCTCACCCAAGCCCTCCGCAACGAACTCGACGCCACAGCCGCCCAGCTCCAGGAACTGCGGCTCCGCCACCGCTCGCAACAACCGGTCCGCGTCCTCGAGCGCCGCCTCGATCACCTCGCCAACCAACGCCAACGCCTCGATCGACTCATGCAGGTGGCCGTGCTCCAACACCACCAGCGGCTGGCCCGCTTGCGCGGCCTGCTGCGCACCTTGGGACCCGCTTCCGCCCTCCAGCGCGGGTTCTCCATCACCCTCGGCCCGGACGGCCGCATTGCCCGCTCGGCGGCCACTCTCAAGCCTGGCGACTTGCTAACCACCAAGTTCGCCGACGGCGAAACCACCAGCAGGGTGTTGGATCCCGCCGGTCCCAGCCGCGAAAGGGTAGCGATGATGGAGATTGAATGAACCCGGGGCCCGTGTTGTTGACGATCGTGAGAACGGTACCGGGAGTTGGCGCGTAATTGAGCGTCAGATTGACCGGATAGGCAGGCTGAGCGTGCTGAACGCTCCGCTGTACGTGCTGGCGGAGAACAGGATAAAAGTATCGCCCACCGCAAACGGGTCGCCGGATTCCGTCACGGCGTGCGTCCCGCCATAAGTTAGATTGGAGACTCCCCGCACCCGGTCATTGGTGAGAGTGGCGCCGGTCTTGTTGAGTTCCAGCGTCGCGGTGGCGGTCGAGGCCAGGGTGAGGGTGTTGTTGGCGCTCAGGGCGCCGATCCCATTGGTGCCGGGGGCGAGCGCACCATTGACGGTGACGGCACCGCCGATGCTGCCGCTGCCACCGAGCGTGGCTCCGGCCGCGGCGGTTAGATCAGAGCCGGCAATGCTACCGGTCACCAACAGGGTGCCCGCGGTGCCCGCGGTGCCCGCGGTGACCGTGGTGTCCCCGGTGTAGGTGTTGGCAGCGCTCTGAGTCTGCTCCCATGCTTAAATACACGGTATTCGCTCCGTCGCCCGCCACGCCGTCGCCCAGATAGACGTCACCCGGGAGCGAAACGCCAGCGGGGGTGGGCATGGGATATCAGGTGATTGGGAAATGGGAACGGTAGGGGTGATGTCTTCGTCACTGCGCCGGGGTCCCCAACGGGCGGGCATCGACATTTTCCAGGTGCAACTTGTAGATCGTCCCATGGTCGAAACCCACAACATGGATCTCTCCGTCAGCATCCATGGCGAACGACGTGATCCGGTCCGGAGCGCGGGCGATTTCGACGACTTGACCGAGCTTGCGCTCCGTCTGGGTGAGTGCCCAAATCCGCCGGCTGTCGAAATCACCGAAGATATAT
>CAIVSK010000336.1 GCA_903908495.1 Akkermansiaceae bacterium | reverse complement strand
TCGGCGTGAGTGAACCAGTTGTTGAGCACCTCCATGACGAAGTGCCGGTAAGTCAGATGGCTGTAGCCGGTTTGCGGGTTCCAATTGCGCTCCCAATTTTGGAACTGCACCAACCCGCCAACGCTCACCAGGTGGAGCAGGTTGATGTCCCGATAGAAATCCCGGCTCAGCGAGGTTGGCCATTGATGTTTGGCGAAGGCGTCCAGCGAGGCGTCATAGAGCGTGCCTAACATTTCAACCGCATTTTTCTCGGAGCCCTCGACGAGCACGGACCAGGTTTCCTTGGCGCCGGGTTCGAGCTTCGATCGCATGGACTCGAACTTGAGTGTTAGATCGTGTTTGCTCCATGGCACATCCACGGTGATGGATTCTTCGTAAGTGCGGTTGTCATGGACAAACAACACGCGCAACTGGAACCCGCCGCGCAGGTCCTCGGTCACCGGGAAGCGCAGCAACTCCTGGGTTTTGGCTGGATCGGACCATCCTTGTTGCAGGATTTTTCCGCGCTGCTCGATTTCGTAATGGACCCGGCCCTTGTCATAGCCGGTGCCCCACAAGGCGACGAATTCCTCGCCCGGCAACACCTTCTGGCTTTTCATCGAGAAGTGGTGCGGGATTCTAACTGGGAAGGAGGCCGCCTGCGGGTTGAGCACCCGCAAGGGCAGCAGCGCGGTGACCTTCTTGCCTGCGGCATCGGCGGTTTCCAGCAAGGCGCGGTATTCCCCGGCGCCGAGCTTGATCTCAGTGGTGGTCTTGCCGTCCTTGTCGGTGGCGAACTCATTTTTCTGCACCACCTCGCCCAGTTCCCAGCTGTTCGGGTTGGCCGGATCCTTGCGCTCGGCGCGACCATACCATGGCATCGTTAGGCGCGGGCGCAGCACCGCGGCGGGCTGCTGCAGCCGGTGCACCGTCACCGTGCCCTTGGCGGAGACTGGCAGGTCATCGATGGTGGTGGTGATGATGGATAGTTTCACCGGTTTGGCCACTTCCTGCCACACTTCGGCGGTGAGCGCGGCTTTCGCGCCAACATAGCCGGCCTTGACGGCGCGGGTGGCGCTGCGGGTCTCGCCGGTGCTGTCGGTGACTTCCACGTTCACCTGATAGGAAAACACCGGCTCCTCGCTCGGCGCGATGTCGGAGTCGGGCTCGGCGACGAACCCGACGTCAAACGTGCCGTCCGGCTTGCTGACGAGTTCGCCGTGGGCGATTTGTTTGGCCCCGCTGTCGCGCGGCACAAACCACCAGCACCAGTGGCACCAGTCCGGCCAGATGGCGCGGCGCGTTACGCTCCACTTGACCTTGGCGCCATCGATCGCCGCGCCGGTGTAGGACAGAGCTTTGGCGGTGACCACGACCTTGTCGCCGAGTTTTGGCTCGGCCTTGGCCGGGCCGACTTCGGCGTAGAACTTCGGGCGCTTGTATTCCTCGATGCGGAGCTCTTGCGTGTCATTGCCGCAACGGAGATATGCTTGGCCGAGCACGCGGTCGGTGGGGGCGGTGAAGCTGCCGCTGAACGAGCCGAAGTCGTTGGATTTGACCGTGAGTTTGGCAATGTCCTTGTCGTTGAGATCTTGAAAAATGACCTCGAAATTCTTGTTATTGACCGAGTGATAGTCATTTTTCTGGCGGTCATAGGATGCGGCGATGCCCTTGAAGCGGATCGTTTGCCCCGGCCGGTACAGCGCGCGGTCGGTGAACAGATAGACCGAATTGACCCGGTGGTCTTCCTCTCCACCATACCCCCAGCTTTGGCCGCCCGCGAGGGCGTCGTCTTGATAGATCACGCGTGCCACCAGACGTTCGCCTTTGGCGGAAAAATGCCCGTCGGCATCGGTTGCGATGGTCTGGCTCAGCGCCCAGGCGTTGGGCTTGTTGTTGTAGGTCCACAGCTCGACTTTGGCGCCTTTGATTGGTTCGCCGGTGAGCGCGTTCCTCACATAACCCACGGCACGGCCGCGGGTCGAGCCGGTGACGAGGGCCAAATCCGAGACCCAGACGCGGGTGCATTCGAGACGGTTCTTGGCCAGCGAGAAATCCGCGGAGGCGCTGGCGACCAGCTCATAGCAGCCCTTGGTGAGGTCGGGGGGGGCGTCCAGTGACTTGGATTTGGTTAGAAAATCCGGGGTGGCGGCAAGGTCCACCGACCATTCCTTGGATGGCTGGGTCGCGAGCAATTTTTTCAGGGATTTGCCGTCGTCATTGAAGTAACTGTAGTCGTTGTGATCGGGGCTCCAACTTTTCGGATAGAGGCGGAACCATATTTTGTTGAGATTGCGGTATTGGAGTTCGAACTGTGGTTTGGCGGCATTCCACACCAGTTCGGTGGAGACCGAGATTTCCTTGCGCTCGATGGTTTCGATGGCGTTCACGCACATCGAGCTGAAGGAGGAATCGGGAAACGCATCGCGGCCGGCGATGGCGATCTCACGGGCCTCGGTCATGTGTTTTTGGCCGATGAGCAGATGGGCCAGGTTGGCGCGGGCGAGGGATTGGAGATCATTGCCAGCGGTGGCCTTGATGATTTCGTTGAGCCGCTCTTCGAGGCGTTTGTCGGCATCGCCGCCGGTGAGCGCGTTCTTGGCCCAGCCGAGGCGTTGCAGATCGACGTGGATGCGCGGCGAGAGATCCGTCTGATGGAACGCGAGCAACTCCTGATAGAGCATGATTGCCTTGAGTTTCCACGATTTTTCATCGGTGCTTAGGGGTTTCCAGGCGAGGAACTCGGTGCTGGTGCCAAATGCCGGGCTGCTGTTGTTGAAGCTGAACGAATCCTCCGCTGCTGCATTCACCTGCTCCTCGATGGAGTAGAAATCGAGGATTTGATGGACCAGAAAATCATAGAGGGTGGGGCGCAGGGCGTCGGGCGCAGTGCCTTTTGCCAGCAAGATATCATAGTCGCCGACGGCGGTTTTCCGGAGTTCCTCACGGTTTGCGAGGGCCTTGTTGAAACGGGCGTCGATTTCGCCCAGGATCCGCTTGAGGTCCCAGGTCTGGATGTCGTCGCCCGGTTTGTCGGCCGTCTGGGTGCGCTGCATGAACTGCCAGCGGTTTTGATAGAAATACTCCCACAGCCAGAGTGCCTGGATGGATTGGAGCATCGGCTGCATCGGGGCGGGGGCCTTGGCCAGTTCGGCGTCCATGCCCTTGATACGGCCGACGGCGTCGCGGCCTTCGGCGATGCGGCCTTCCAGCAACACGCGCTGGGCGGTGGCTCGCAACGCCTCGGGCCAGGCGGATTCTGCGCGCGCTTGTTGGTCGATGGTGGTGAGCACGGCGATGGCGGACTTGGGCAAGTCCTTGGCGAGGTGTTGCTTCACTTGGCCCCATTCGGCGTCACGAGGGGCGGCAGAGCCGAGCAGGGTGGACAGGGCGAGGATGAGGCAGGTGCTTGGAGTTTTCATGGCGGGGCAGACGGGTGAGATGGCAGCGGCGGGACCTTCAAGTGACGGAAGATTGGCAGGAACACATTCCCCGCACAATGTATTTGACACCGCAGCCGAGGATTCCTTGGAAAAGTCATTTGGCAAGGTGCTCCAATTTTAGGCGTGTCATCGCCGGATCCGGCGGATTATGCTGCGGGCATGTCGTTTAGCAACTTTGGACTTGAAGCGGAGATTCTCCGGGCCATTCAACAGGCGGGGTACGTCCGGCCGACCCCGGTGCAGGCGGCTGCCATTCCCAAAGTGATGCTGGGTCACGACTTGATCGCCATTGCCCAGACCGGCACGGGCAAGACCGCGGCGTTCGTGCTGCCGATGTTGCAGCGGCTCTCGCTGTGCCACCGTCAAGGCCAGCTGCGCGGCATCAAGGCGCTCATCCTCGCCCCCACCCGCGAACTCGCGCTCCAGATCATGGGCAACATCCGCGCCTACGGCCAGCACCTGCCGATCCGCGTCGCCGCTCTTCACGGTGGCGTCGATGAAGAGGCCCAAATCAAGGCGCTTCGCAAGGGCGTGCATATCCTCGTCGCCACGCCGGGCCGCTTGCTCGACCTGCTCGGCCGCCAAAAACTCGATTTTCAGCCGCTTGAGGTGCTCGTTCTCGATGAGGCGGACCGGATGCTCGACATGGGATTTTTGGCGGACATCGAGACCATCGTCGGCACCCTGCCCAAGCGGCGGCAAACATTGATGTTCTCCGCCACCCTTTCCAAGGAGGTCGAATCGCTGGCTCGGCGGTTCCTCTATCAACCGAAAATGGTGCAAATCGGCAAGCGCTCGAACCCGGCGGAGACCGTCGACCAGTGCGTGTATGAGGTGCCGACCCATTTGAAAAATGCCCTTCTGCTGGAATTGCTGCGGCAGCCGAAGTTCACCCGGGTGCTGGTTTTCGCCCGCATGAAGGACGGGGCGAACCGGATCACCAATTTCCTCAAACTTGCCCAGGTGAAAGTGGCCAAGCTCCACTCCAGCCGCTCGCAGGACCAACGCCAACAGGCGCTGCAGGACTTCAAGGACGGCAAGGTGCAGGTGCTGGTGGCCACCGACATTGTGGCCCGCGGCATCGATATCGAGGGGGTCAGCCACGTGGTGAACTACGATTTTCCAGTCAACCCCGAGGATTACGTCCACCGCATCGGCCGCACCGGCCGCGCCGAGGCACAGGGCGACGCCATCAGCTTCGTCCCCAAACAAGACCTCAATCTGCTCGACAGGCTCGAGCTCTTCATCGGCCAGAGGCTCGTGCACAAGCGGCTGCGCGGCTTCGACTACCACGCCCCGGTTCCCGCTCCCACCCCCGGTGACAAGCCGCCGCGGCGGGATTGGCGCAAACGCACCCGCGAGAACGAGCAGCGGAAATTTCCTTGAACTTATCGATGCCAGCTTGCGCGGGGCCCCCGATGCCATTATTGCTTCAGGTAGTGTTGGGTTAGACAGGGGGTCAAAACTGGAGGTGCCGATACACCGTCAGGTTGCCCGTAATGCTTTTTTCTAACAGTATTTCCAAAAAAAACCGCAAAAAAAACCAATTTGTCTCCATGAAACCAAGATTCAACCATCGTTTAGCCCCCGCCACGTTGCCAACCCGCCTGATCCTGAGTTGCGGCGTCGCACTTGCCGGCTTCGCCATGCAGTGCGCGCAGGCCGCCACCTCCAACTGGTCCGGTGGCGGTGCCAATGCCAACTGGAGCACGACAGGCAACTGGGACGTCGCCCTGGCGAACAACTTTATCGCCCCGCTTTCTTTTGGCGGGAGCACGCAAACGGTCAACACCAACGATCTGACCGGCGGTACCGCCAGCTCGATTGTTTTCAAGGCGGCAGCCGGCGCGTTTGTGCTCAGCGGCAACCCGATCACTCTGGGCGGCAACATGCAAAACAGCGGCACTGTGATGCAGACGTGCAACCTGCCGATCGCCTTGCTGGTTGGCCGAGTGGTCACCACCGCCACCGGAGGAGGGGACATCACCCTGGGTGGGGTGATCAGTGGCGCGGGTGGCCTCACCAAGTCGGGTACCGGCACCCTGCTGTTGTCCGGGGCCAACACCTACACCCTCACCACCATTGTAAGCGCAGGCACCCTGAAGAACGGCAGCGCGACGACCTTCACCGGCACTGGCGCACTCACACTGGGCCCCGCGACGGGCAGCACGGGGATTTTTGATCTCAACGGCTTCAATGCCACCTTTAACGAAGAGAATGGCAGCGTCGTCACCAATACCATCATCAACAATGGCGCGGCCGATGCCACGCTGACGTTTCCCACCGCCACCGGTGGCGTCCTCGCGGGCCTGGTCAAGGACGGGACCAAGAAGCTCGCAGTAACCCTTTCGAACAACAACACCGGCAACGCGTTCCTGACGAACGGGGGCAACACGTTCTCCGGCGGGCTGACCCTGCTCCATAACGCTGGCAGCGGCACCCGCTTGGTCATCAGCACGGCCATTGGCACCACCGGATCCCCCGGCGCGATCACCGCCAGCACCTGCGGCACCGGTGCCATCACCGTCGGCCTCCTCGCCACGGACCGGGCCGGCATTTTCATCAACGCGGCCTGCACGCTGCCCAATGCCCTCATTCTAAACACCGCGTTGGGGAACGATTTTCCGGGCATCCGCCTCGGTGCCACCGGCATCATCACCTTGTCCGGCGCGATCACCGCCAACGCCAACGCCGCCTTCTCGGGCACGAACTCCGCCAGCTCCGCCATCGTGAGCGGCGTGATCAGCGGCGCTGGCGGCGTCGTCTCGACGACCAGCGGCACAGTGACGTTGTCCGGAACCAACACGTACACCGGCACCAACGTCGTTAGCGCGGGCACTCTGAAAAACGGCAGCGCCACCGCCTTCACCACCAAGGGAGCACTCACCCTCAACGGCGGAAGTTTTGACCTCAATGGCTTCAATGCGTCGTTCAACCAAGAGGGCGGCAGTCCCGCCGCGAGCACCATCAGCAACAATGGCACGGCCGATGCCACGCTGAATTTCACCAACACCACCGGCGGCACCTTCGCCGGCCTGGTCAAGGATGGCCCCACCAACAAGCTCGCAATCACCATCACCAACCCGAATTCCGGGGTCATTCTCATGACCAACCCGGGCAACACGTTCTCCGGCGGCCTGAAATTGCTCACCTTCACCGGCTTCGGGACCCGCCTGCGCATTTCCTCGGCTATCACCACCACCGGCCCTCCCGGTGCGATCACCTCCAGCACGTACGGCACCGGCCCGATCACCCTCGGCACCGTGGCCACCGACCATGCCGGCATCCTTTTCGACATCGTGGGCAACAACACGATGGCCAACGCCATTGTCTTTAACACAGGATTGGGCACGGATGTTCCCGGCATCCGCTTCGATACGACCGGCAACGTGCTCTCGGGCGCGATCACCGCCAATTCGGACGCCGTGTTCGCCGGCGCCGGCGCCGCCACCGTCAGCGGGGTCATCTCGGGTGCCGGTGGTCTCGTCGCCAGCACCGGCGGCGGCCTGGCCCTGTCCGGGGTCAATACTTTTGCGGGGGCCACCGCGATCACCGCAGGGACCCTTCTGGTCAACGCGGCTGGTCAGCTGGGCAGCGGCAACTACGCCGGCAACATCGTCAATAGCGGCACCTTCAAATTCGCCAGCAGCGCCGCCCAATCCTTGTCCGGTACCATCAGCGGCAGCGGTGCCCTCGTCGCCGACGCCGGTGCCGGCAACACCCTCACGCTCACCGGCACCAACACCTACTCGGGGGCCACGACCATCAACAGCGGAACTCTCCAGCTCGGCTCCGGCGCCACCACCGGCAGCCTCGCCCCCAGCTCCGCCATCACTGACAACGCGAACCTTACCATCAACCGCAGCAATGCGATGATACAGGGCCTGAATTTCGGCCCCATTTCCGGCGGCGGGTCGCTCACCCAGGCCGGTACCGGCACCACCACCTTGTCCCCCGCCTCATCGTACACCGGCGCGACCCTCATCAATGCCGGTACCTTGCTCATTCCTGGGGCAGGTACTTGGAACAACGTGGAGGTGGCGGCCGGGGCCACCCTCGGCGTTCTTTCAGAGGGCGGCGGTCAAACCGGATCGGTCGCCAACGTGAACTTCGCCACAAGCAACTTGCTGGTGGATTGCAACAGCCTGGCCAATCCAAGCGCCCCCTTGTTGAGCATCGACGCGTTGGCACTCAATGGCAACGTGGCGGTCTCGCTGGCGAATCTGGGCCTCCTTACCAACGGCAGTTTCCCCTTGATCCATTATTCCTCCAAGACCGGCACCGGCTCCTTCACCCAAGCCTCCATCATCAGCGGACCGCGCTCGTCGGCGGCCATCGCGGATACCGGATCGGATCTCGTGCTCACCGTCTCAACCGACCATCCGAAGTGGACCGGACTAACCAGCGGCACGTGGTCCACTGCCTCCCTCGGCAGTCCCAAAAATTGGAAATTGAACACCGCTGGATCGGCCACCGACTATCTCGATGGGGATGCCGTGTTGTTCGACGACACGGCGGCCGGTGCCCGCACCATCAATATTGCCGCAGCCAACGTGCTGCCGGCCTCCACGATTTTCACCACCACTGGCAACACCTACAAGCTCACCAGCAGCGGCGGATTCGGCATCGCGGGCAGTGGTGCCTTTATCAAGAACAACAGCGGAACACTCGTCGTCACCACTGCAAACACCTACACCGGCTCCACCACCATCAATGGCGGCACCCTGCAACTGGGCGATGGCACCACCGACGGCTCCATGCCCGACACCAACGGAATCACCACCAATGGCACACTCGCGTATTTCAATCTAACCGACAAGGCGGCCGCCGTGCCCATTTCAGGGACCGGCGGCATCATCAAATCCGGCCCGGGCGGGTTGGCGCTTTCGGGCGTCAGCACCTTTGAAGGCGGCACCATCCTGAACGCGGGCATGCTGACGCTGGGAAGCAGTACGGCGCTCGGTGCCGGTCCTCTAACCGTCAACGGGGGCTCGCTCGACAGTGCGGTGGCCAATCTGATCATGACGGGCAACAACCCGCAAAATTGGAACGTGGATATCGTCTTCCACGGCAGCAACAGCCTGGACCTCGGCAGCGGTGCCGTGACTCTCGCTGGCAGCCGCCAGATCAATGTGATAGCGAATACCTTGACCGTCGGTGGCTCGATTGATGGAGCCGGCTTTAGTCTGACGAAAGTTGGTGCGGGCACGCTGGTGTTGGGCGGGCTCAATTCTTACAGTGGCGTCACCACGCTCGCCGCAGGTACTCTCAAGCTCCGAAATTCCGCCGCGCTCGGCGGCGCAGGTGCCATCGTGTTCAGCGGCGGCACCTTGCAATACAGCACGGGGGTGAGCGTTGACGTTTCCTCCCAAATTGCCAGCGCCACCAGCAGCAGTCCGATCGTGATCGATACCAACCTGCAAGCGGTGACCTTCGCCACGGCGCTCAATTCAAATCAATCCGCCGGGTTGAGTGTGTTAGGTCACGTGAGCAGCACCGACATCCTCAGGCTCACGGCGGCTAACAGCTATGGCGGCCAAACCCAGATCAATGCCAACGCGACTCTCCAGATCGGTGCCAACGAGGTCATTCCTAACACCAGTGTGGTGGTGTTCAATGGCCAGTTCAGTGCCGGCGGCGGGGGAGCCAAACTGGAATTGCAGTCGTTCACCGAAACCGTCGGCGGGATCACCGGCACGGCTGGCATCATCCAGAACAAAGAGGGTGGGGGAACCGGCACCGGTACCCTCATCATCGATACCGCGGGCCAGAATTTCACCTTCGAAGGCTTGATTCGCAACCAATCGGGCATCTTGGCTCTGGTGAAAAACGGCCCTGGCACGCAGACGATTGCCAGTACCACCATCGATGTGAACAATGACTTTGCGGGCGGCCTCAGCGTCAACGGCGGTACCTTGAAGTTGCGGGATGCCGGCAACGGCAACCGGGTCATCACCCCCCTCAACAGCAATGTGACCGTAGCCAGCGGGGCCACTCTCGCACTGGAAAACACCGTGGTGGGCAGCACCTCGACCACCGCCAGAACCATCAGCGGGGCCGGTAACGTGCAGATCAGCTCCGGCAACCTCGGCATCATTGCCCTCACCGGAGCGAGCACCTACACCGGCAATACCGCCGTCAATTCAGGCACGCTCATCGTCGCCGCCAACTCCAATATCACCTTCGCGGATACCTCCACCGTCTCCATCGCGGCCGGCGCGGTGCTCAACCTGCCCAACGCGGTAACCGATATCGTCGCCGGTCTCGTCATCAATGGCTCGGCGTTGCCGGCCGGCTTGTACGGGGCGTCCACTCCGGCCACCATCGGTCGCATCACCGGCTCCGGCATGCTGCAGGTGGTCGCCAGCGGTTACGGCGGCTGGGCCGCCCTCAACGCCGGCGGCCAGCCGGCGAACCTGGACTTCAACCACGACGGCGTGGCCAACGGCATCGCGTATTTCATGGGTGCAGGCACCGGCTTCACCGCCAACCCGTCGGTGGTGACGGTCGGGGGCGTCAGCACCATCACCTGGCCCAATGGCGGCAACATTCCGTTTGCAGATTACGGCAGCCAGTTTATTGTGCAAACGTCTCCGGATCTCGTCAGCTGGTCGCCTGTGCTATCCGGAAATGCCAATCTGAGCAACACCAGCGGCGCGGTCACCTACACCCTGCCAGCAGGCGCGGGCACGGTGTTCGTCCGCCTGGCCGTCACTCCTAACTGAAAGATCCCCGTCAGCTCGCCCGCCGCAGGGCCCCTGTGGTTAAATTTCACCCCCATGACTATGAAAACGAAAATATCCCTATTGTTGGCAGGGTTCGGCCTTGCCACCGTTGCAAATGCAGGAACTCCCTCGACAATCACGGCCGCGGCCCCCGGTGCGGGCCTCTGGGAGTGGTTCGCCGGCGCTTCCATCGGCTACCTCAGCCAGTTGGACCAACCGATGTACGGCCTGCAAGTCGGCGCGGAATTCAAATCCGCCGGCGCACAGGCATCCCACGCCGTCTATCTGGAGATCGGCTTCACCCAGGACGATGCCAATTATGCGTACACTCCGCCGGCCGGCATCACTGGCGGTAGGACGGCAAGCGCCACCATGGACCTGAACATCATCCCGATCACCCTGAATTACAAGTATGAGGCAGCCATCACCGAGCACCTGAGTTATTATGTCGGCCTCGGCCTCGGCATTGCTATCTTGGATAGCACCTATGATTGGAGCTGGTCCCAAGCGCTCGCTCCTCCTAACAATCAAGGGGCTGGCAGTGACGACCGGACCGATGTCCGGTTCTATGGCGACGTGTTTGCCGGCCTGAGCTACGCGTTGAACGACTCGCTGCGGGTCTACGCCGGGGCCCGATATATTTTCATGGATAATGTGGACCGGCACATCGATGTCACCAACGCCGCCACTTACTCGGCAGGCATCAACAACGATGTCTTGTTCGAAATCGGCGTGCGCTACAGATTCTGAGTTTTATTCCCGAGTTTTTTCCTTGTCAAGCCGGTCCGGCGGCAGTCAGCTAACTGCGTACCTCAGGATCTCTAATTTTTTGAACACCATGAGCAACGACACCGCCGCCCAACCATCGATGAATTTGCGCAAGACCTACTCCTTCCGCTGGGGCGCGTTCGCCCTGTCGCTGGCGGTGGTGTTTTCCACCCTCATCGCCGCAGTCACGTGGAAGGACGTCCGCAAGCGGCCTGACAGGAACAACATTCGCATCACCGGCTCGGCCCGCAAACGCATTGTCTCGGATCTGATCCAATGGTCCGCGACGGTGGAGGCCACCGCGCCGGATCGCACTGCAGCCTACATGGCGCTGAAGAGCGGCACCGACAAGACTGTCGCTTTTCTCAAGACGCAAGGCATCAAGGCGGAGGAAATCCAAACCCAGTCCGCCTCGGTCAACGAGGAGTTCGAGGCAGTGCAGGAGGACAAGGTGCTGCCGGGAACCAACGTGGCACTGCGCTCGGAAAAGCGCGTGTCCAAGGGCTTCCACGCGATGCAGGTGGTCGCCGTGAGTTCGGCCAATGTCGCCCTCATCGAGAAAGCCTCGCGCGAGGTCACCAGCCTGCTCGAACAGGGCGTCTCCGTGACCTCCCGCTCGCCGAGTTATTACTACACACGCTTGGGCGAAGTCAAACTCGAGATGCTTGCCGAAGCCGCCAAAGATGCCCGCAGCCGCGCCGAAAACATCCTCGGCTCGGCCGGCAACACCAGCGTCGGCAAGCTGGTTACCGCAGACATGGGCATCATCAATATCAATGCCGCCAACTCCACCGGCACTTCCAACGAAGGCAACAACGACACCACCTCCTGCGACAAGGACATCATCACCATCGTCCACGCCGAGTACGAGGTGAAGTGAGCCGCCGCCTCAGCTCCCGGCGGATTTTCCACTCCGGCGCTTGCGCGGCGGCGCCGCTTGCGACAGGCTCCGCCGCATGAGCAACGTCATGATCGAAACGGTGGATCTCCATCGCAGCTACCGGGTGGGCAACAAGGCCATTGAGGTGCTCCATGGCATCGACTTGTCCGTCCGCCGCGGCGAACGCTTGTTCCTCTGCGGCCCCAGCGGTGCCGGCAAAACCACCTTGCTCTACACCCTCGCCGGACTCGAACGCCCCGAGCGCGGCAGTGTCCACATCGCCGGTTCCGACCTCTACGCCCTCGGCCGCCGCGAGCAGGCACGTTTCCGTAACACCCTGATCGGCTACGTCTTTCAAAATTACCACCTGCTGCCCGAGTTGACCGCCTTGGAAAACGTCGCCATCCCCGGTGCCATCGCCGGCCGTGATTCCACCGCTGCCGCCATGCACGCCCTCGAGCGCGTCGGCCTGGCCGATCGCGCCGAGCACCTTCCCGCCGAACTCTCCGGCGGCGAGCAGCAACGCGTCGCCATCGCCAGGGCCATCGTCAATGAGCCCAAAGTGCTCTTCGCCGATGAACCCACCGGCAATCTCGATTCCAAAAATAGCGCCGAGATCATGAAAATCCTCCTCGATCTGGCCACCGAACACGGCGTCACCTTGGTCGTCGTCACTCACGACCATCACCTCGCAAAGGCCGGTGACCGCACCTTGGTCATCCGGGATGGCTCGATTCACGAGCATGAGCACGCTTCTTGATATTTTTTAAAATTAGCTTTAAGACGCTGGTTTTAAGCCATTTAGATGAGTTTTTATACTCTTTGATTCAATCATTTGTTTGACATCGGCCGCGGATTTTGAGCAGGTTCCCGCAACGTATGAACCGAGCGATTGTTCCAAACGGGGGTCCGAAGCTGCGCTTGGTCGAGGCTGCAGAAAGGTTGTTTGCCGAAAACGGGTTCGAACAGGTATCGGTGCGTGACGTCACTCAGGCCGCAGGCGGCAATGTGGCCGCCGTCAATTACCATTTTGGAAGCCGCGAAGGACTTGTGGCGGTGGTGATGACCCGCTACCTCACACCGGTCAATGAAGAGCGGTTGGCGCGTTTGGAGGCGGCAACGTTGAAATGGGCGGGCCGCGCCGTGCCGCTCGAGGAAGTGGTGAATGCCTTCGTGCGGCCACTCGTCACCCGGATGGAAAAATCCGCGCTGTCAGAGCTATTATCTTATCGCCTCGTGGGAAGGATTTTTGGCTCCCATGGCAATGCCGTCCCAGCTGCGATCCAGGCACAAATCGGCGTTTCAAACGATTGTTTTATCCAGGCGTTGGGCAAGGCCTTGCCCGCGGTAGCAAAAGTGGATTTGGTATGGCGCTTGCATTTTGTGATTGGGGCGGTGGTTCACATGCTCACCCACGGGGAGGCCCTGGAGCGGGTGTCACTGGGGGAGCTTGGCGCGCCGGACATGGCCTCCACGATGCAGCGTTTGTTACACTTTGCGGTGGCAGGCCTGCGCGATGGAGCGGTGAGCCCGCCAGCCGGACAGGTGGTGACCATCGGGAGCGCCGGCGAGGGGCTTGAAGGCGGGGCGCTTGAAGGGACTCCATCACAAGCCGCGGACGAGGTGCCAGCCGCGGACGAGGATCCAGCCGCGGACGAGATGCCAGCCGCGGAGGAGATGCCAGCCGCGGAGGAGGAGCCAGCCGCGGAGGAGGAGCCAGCCGCGGAGGAGGAGCCAGCCGCGGAGGAGATGCCAGTAGGGGACGAGGTGCCAGGCGTAGACGAGGCGGGATCGAAGCCTAGGAAGAAGCGCCCGAAGAAGGCTGAGCAAGACAGCCCGCAGGTCATGTTTGAATTTTAAAAGACCGCAGACAAGCGCGGGTGTTCTCTTCCCCGGTTCTTCCCACGAATCGCGGTTCCATGCAATGTTCGTCACGGCCTGGCTCCACTGGAATCGAATCAGCAGCAGGCTGGGCCATTGGGGAGCCGCATGTGACAATTTCGTCACATTGGGTGAGTCCGATGCCGAGCCTTGGTTGATTGGAAATCTCATTGCCGCATATGGTGTCCGGTCTCACGGCGAGACAAACTTCGATGTGCTGGCAGCGGCCCACGACGGTAGGCCCCCCCTTTTTTGCATGTCTTACACCCAAGTTCCCGGGCATGCATTCAAAAACAATCTCGACAATGGGGAGTGGAGCGCTAGCCTCCCCGCGAGGGATGGTGCGAATCTAGCACCCCCCCCCCAATTGCAAAATTCATCCACCTCCTTTCCCATTCGCCCCCACAAAGAACAAGCCCGCCCCTGGTAAACACACTTCCCCGACGCCAGGTCAGAACAGAATTGATGCCAGCATGTCAACACACCTAGAGGAATCGTTGCAGCGTGAGGTTGGCCGCATCCGCGGCAAACTCACCGAAATGTCCGTGCTCGGCGAAAAGGCCCTTAGGGATTGCGTCAAGGCTCTGGCCGGGCGCAATCGCCAGACCGCCTATGCAATCATCCTGCGCGACCAGTACATCGACGAGTTGGAACGGGAAGTGGACCGCCTTTGCCTGGAGTTCATCGTCCGCCAGCAACCGGTGGCCAGCCTCCTGCGCTTCGCCTATGCCACCATCAAGGTCAATCTCGAACTGGAACGCGTGGGAGATTGCGCCGAGAGCATCGCGCGGCAGACGCTCAAGCTGCTGGATCTGTCTGCGGAGGTTCCCATCGATCGCTTCCAGGAAATTGCCGACCTCTCCATTCCGATGCTGCGCGACGCGACCCTGGCGTTTGTGAATCAAGACGCTGACCTGGCCCGCACGACCATTGAAATCGAGCATGCCGTGGATTTGCTCAAGAGCAAGTTGAACAGCGATCTCATCGCCCTCTTCCGCGAGAACAAGCTGCCCTTCGATGCACTCAATCCGCTCGTGATGATAAGCCGCCGGCTTGAGCGTGTCTCAGACCTCGCCCGCAATATCTGCATGGAGACGCTCTACATGTGTACTGGTGAGTACGTGAGACACGCCGGCGCGGAGGCGTTTCGGATGTTGTTCGTCGATGAACATAACTCCTGCTGCAGCCAAATGGCCGAGGCCATCGCTGTTTCGCTCAACCAGCCAAAATTCATTTTCAGCAGCGCCGGCCTGGATCCGCGGCCGATCGATCCGATGACCGTTAGTTTCATGAAGGAACAGGGGCTCGATGTGGCGCGCATGGTGCCCAAGGCGCTCAATCAAGTGCCCAATCTGGACCACTATCACGTCATCGTCGTGCTGGCGCCGGAAGCCAGGAAAGCCTTCCCACGCAAGCCGCGCAAGGAGGTCTTCCTCGACTGGAGCGTAAGTGACCCCTCGCAGGTCCAGGGAACCCACGCCGAAGTGAGCGCCGCCTACGCAAGCGCCTTCCAATTCATTCGCGAGCAAATCAGCGACCTCGTCGGCGCCATTCTCGGAGAGAACACCAACCAACCAACCATCAACAACCAGCCCATCCAATGACCAAGAAACATATTTTGAACTGGAGTACCCGCGTGGGTGCCGTGACCTGTCTGTCGGCAAGCTTCCTGCTCACCGGTTGCGGCGGGAAATCCGCAGGGGACAAGAAAGCCGCCATTCAGGTTAAAGGCTCGGACACCATGGTGAACCTCGCCGGAGACTGGGCCATGGAATACAAAAAGGTCAAACCCGCAGTGGAAATCGAAGTTTCCGGCGGCGGCTCTGGCGTGGGCATCGCTGCCCTCATCAAGGGAACCACTGACATCGCCGACGCCAGCCGCAACATGAAGCCCGCGGAAATCGAGCAGGCCAAGAAGGCCAGTGGCAAGGACCCCAAGGAATTCATTATCGGCTACGATGCGCTGGGCATCTACGTTCACAAGGACAACCCGATCAACGAAATCTCCACCGAACAAATCGCCGAGATTTACAAGGAAGGTGGCTCCATCACCAAGTGGTCCGACCTGGGCATCAAGATGCCAGCGGGCAGCGACGAGATCATCCGCGTCAGCCGCCAGTCCAGCTCCGGCACTTACGAGTTTCTGCGGGAGCACGTGCTCAAAAACAAGGACTTCAAGTTAGGCTCGCGGGATATGAACGGCTCGAAGGAAGTGGTGGAACTGGTTGCGGGCACCATCGGGGCCATCGGCTACAGCGGCATGGGCTACAACGAACCCGGCAAGGTCAAGATGTTGAAGGTTTCCACGAAGAGTGGTGACCCGGCCATCGAACCCAGCGTCGCCAACACACTCAATAAGAGCTATCCCATCGCCCGCTCCCTGCAGGTCTATACTCTGGGTGAACCGACGGGCGAGGTCGCCGAGTATATCAACTGGACCATGACCGACGCCGGCCAGAAAATCGTCGAGCAGAGCGGCTATGTGCCACTTGCCCCGGAACTGCGCAAGAAGTGATTGGCGTCCCATGGCCGTGAAATCCCGCGCCGCGCCGCTTGGCTCTGATGCCTGTCGGCGCGGTGAATTGTGACTCATTCGCGCCCGAAGATCTTACCATGCCTGTTCCTGCCCCGCGAAAATCCCCCGGTTTCAGCTTCGCCGTGCGCCAAGCCACCCGCCCGCTGTGGGCGGTGTTGGGCGAGCGGTTGCTCACTGTCCTGATTTATTTGTGCGGGATCAGCGCGATCATTTTCGTCCTGAGCATTTTCATCTTCGTCTTCAAGGAGGCGGCTCCGGTCCTGTTTTCCGGCAGATTCAACCTCGGTCAGTTTCTTTTCAGCACCGAGTGGTATCCGACATCGGAAGTGAACGTCCGTTACGGCGTGTTGGCCATGATCGCCGGCACCTTTGCGGTCACCGGGGTGGCAATGCTCATCGCCGTTCCCTTCGGCCTGGGCGCGGCCATCTATCTCTCCGAGTTCTGCGGCCCGAAAGTCAAGGAAACACTCAAAATCGTCATCGAATTGCTCGCCGCCATCCCGTCGGTCGTGTGGGGCTTCATCGGGCTCACGGTCATGAGCAAGCTCATCGTGCAATTCACGGGCGCCGCCGTCGGGGTCAACGTCCTCAACGCCGGCATCATCATCGCATTAATGAGCGTGCCCATCATCGTGTCCATCGGCGAGGATGCGCTCAAGGCCGTGCCCGATTCCTATCGCGAGGCGGCCATCGCGCTGGGTGTGACCAAGTGGCAATTGACGTGGCGCGTGCTGCTGCCCGCTGCCAAGAACGGCCTGCTCGCCGCGGTTTTGCTTGGCGTGGGGCGTGGCGTCGGCGAGACGATGGCCGTGCTCATGGCCACCGGCCACGCGGTGCATGTCCCTCACAGCGTCCTCGACTCGGTGCGCACACTCACCGCGAACATCGCCGCCGAATTGGGTGAAGCGCCCGCCGATTCCGATCATTACCGCGTGCTCTTCCTCACCGGAGTGCTGCTTTTCGTCATCACATTTTTCGTCAACCTGGCCGCCGACCTCGCCATCCGCGGCATCAAGAAACAATGAACGCCGATCCTAACAAGAGGTTTACCGAAACCCCGATGGTGCGGCGCAAGCTTTGCCAGGAAGCAATCGCCAAGTGGATTTTCCGCATCATGTCGGCATCGATGATTGTGCCCCTGCTGCTCATTCTCGGCTACCTCATCCAGCGCGCCTGGCCCTCGTTGAGTGTGGGATTCATCCTCGACGTGCCGATTCGCGGCATCAAAGATGGCGGCATCTGGCCGGCCTTCGTCGGCACCATTTATCTCGTCTTCATCTCGTTGGCCGTATCCGCGCCGATCGGCATTCTGGCTGCCGTCTATCTCAACGAATATGCCAAGGAGAACTGGTTCAACCGGATCATCAACCTTGCCGTGATCAATCTGGCGGGTGTCCCTAGCATCGTGCACGCACTCTTCGGCCTCGGTGCGTTCGTCTATGCCGCCAAATTCGGCTGCTCAATCATCTCCGCCTCACTCACTCTGGCCATCATGACCCTGCCGGTCATCATCGCCAGCACGCGCGAGTCGTTGGCCAGCGTGCCGCGCACTTTCCGCGAGGCTTGCTGGAATGTCGGTGCCACCCGCTGGCAAACCATCAGAGCCATCGTCCTGCCCAATTCCATCAGCGGAATCCTCACCGGCGTGATTCTGCAAGTCAGCCGCGCCGCCGGTGAAACCGCGCCGGTCATGTTCACGGGTGCCATCTACTTCAAAGCCGTGCAAAAAGGCGATCTCTTTCCCTACCGTCTCGACGAGCAGTGCATGGCCCTCTCCACCCACCTCTACAATATCTCGACGCAGGTGCCCGGCGTGAGGGAGTCGATTCCTTTTGCCACCGCGGTCGTTCTGTTAGGCCTGGTGCTGGTGGTCAACGCCGCCGCCATCATCCTTCGCGTCTGGCTCCGCAACCGGAAAAAATGGTAACTCCCGATGACCCCTGACAAACACATCGAAGTCCGTGACCTGCGCCTTGCCTTCGGAACCAAGGAGGTCATCCACGGCGTCACGTTTGATATCCACCGCAACGAAATCTTTGGCGTCATCGGTCCGGCCCAGTCCGCCAAGACCTCGTTGCTTCGCTGCTTGAATCGTACCATCGAGCAAAGCACCGACGCCACGGTTTCCGGCACCATCAAGGTGGACGGCCAGGACGTGCGCAAGGTGAAGGATCTCTACAACCTCCGCCGTAAGATTGGGATGGTCGCGCCCTTGCCGGTGGGGCTGCCTATCAGCATTTACAACAATGTGGCCTTCGCTCCGCGGTGTGCTGGAATGACAAAGAAGAGCGAACTCGACCCCATCGTCGAGCAATGCCTCCGCCAGTCCGCGCTGTGGGATGAAGTGAAGGACCGCTTGGATTCGCTCGGCACCAAACTCTCCGGCGGCCAGCAACAGCGCCTGACCATCGCCCGCGCCCTCTCGCACCAACCGGAGGTCCTCTGTCTCGACGAATTCTCCATCGCCATCGACCCAGTGACCACGATGCGCATTGAGGAAGTGCTGAAGGAATTGCGCAAGGAGATGACGATCATTCTCGTCACCAACCTAACCCAGCAGGCGCGGCGCTTGGCCGACCGCACGATGTTCCTCTGGAATGGCGAAATCATCGAATTGGCCGACAATGACGTCATATTCGGCGATCAACCCAAGGACCAACGGACGCGCGATTACGTTTTGGGGATTTTCGGTTGAGAAAGAAAACTGCAAATGAGCGACTCTCCGGCATTCAGCATCACC
Source organism: Akkermansiaceae bacterium (assembly GCA_903908495.1). GTDB lineage: Bacteria > Verrucomicrobiota > Verrucomicrobiia > Verrucomicrobiales > Akkermansiaceae > Luteolibacter. Next base: position 29,378 of record CAIVSK010000336.1, on the reverse strand, counting down.
ACCCGTAACCTGAGCCTCTGGTATGCCAAGTTCCAGGCACTCATAGACATCAACGTCGAGATCAAGCACGGACTCATCACCTCGCTCATCGGCCCGTCCGGTTGCGGCAAGACCACGCTTCTGCGTTGCTTCAACCGCGTCAACGAGCGCTATGGCTACGTCTCCACCCAGGGCGAGATCAAGCTGCTAGGCAAAAACATATATGACCCGGATGTTGCGTTGGTGGAACTGCGCAAGTCGGTTGGAATGGTGTTTCAGCGGCCCAATCCACTGCCCATTTCGATTTTCGAAAACGTGGTCTTCGGCCTTAGGATTCACAATGGACACAGCCGCCTGACCCGCGCCTCGCTCGATGAAGCCGTTGAAAAGGCGCTCACCGAAGTGGGGCTCTGGAAAGACCTCAAGGATCGTCTCAATCAGCGTGCCACGGGCCTGCAATTGGAGCAGCAGCAAAAGCTCTGCATCGCCCGTCTGCTCCCACTCAAGCCGGAGATCATCCTGATGGACGAGCCTTGCTCCGCGCTCGACGTCGAGGGCACCCGCGGCATTGAGGAGTTGATGTTCGCACTCAAGGGCCGCTACACCATCGTCATCGTGACCCACAACATGGCGCAGGCACGCCGCACCAGCGACGAATGCATTTTCATGCTGATGGGCGAACTCATCGAACACTCACGCACTGCGGAATTGTTCGTTAACCCCAAGGACCCGAGGACCACCGAATACATCGAAGGACGTTACGGTTGAACGTCTGGGTGCCCTGTGGACCCCAATCCTTCCGGCTCGCACGTGGCCACGGGATCGCAGGGCAGCCATTGTTGCAGCATGGTTGCAAGCATGTGCGGGTTGAGCGGCTTGGCAAGAAAGTCATTCATCCCGGCGTCCATACAATGCCGGCGGTCGTTTTGCATGGCATTGGCGGTCATTGCGATGATCGGCACCTGCCGGTTGGTCACTGCGGAGAGCGGGCCGCGGATCAAGCGGGTGGCTTCCAAGCCGCCCATCCCGGGCATCTGCATGTCCATGAGAACCAGTGCATAGGAGTGGCTGGCAAGGGCTTGAACTGCTTCCGAGCCGTTGACCACCACGTCCACCTGCAGCCCGAAAGGTTGCAGCAGGCCAATGGCCACCTTTTGGTTGATGAGGTTGTCTTCGGCCAGCAACACCCGCACGGGCGGCCAGTGGCTGTGCCTGGTCGCCAATGTCAGCGGTTCGCACGATTGGATGGGCTGCTTACCGGTATCAAAACGAACGGCGAACCAAAACTCCGAACCGTGACCCACAACACTCGTGACACCGATTTCGCCGTCCATGAGGTCGACGAGTTGTTTGGAGATGACCAAACCCAGACCCGAGCCGCCGTAATGCCGGGTCGTCGAGGCATCCACCTGACTGAAGTTCCTGAACAGCAACGCCTGTTTGTCCGCCGGAATGCCGATGCCCGTATCCCGCACCACAAAGCGTATGACGATGCTCGTGGCGCTGGCCGAGACCACGCTGGCATGTACGGCAACCTCGCCCTGCGGGGTGAATTTGATGGCATTGCCGGCCAAATTGAGCAACACTTGCCGCAACCGGTTAGGATCGCCACGCAGTCGGGCCGGCGTGCCCGGGGCGACGGTGCAACTGAATTGGAGACCCTTGCCACGGGCATGCAGCGCCAGCAGTCCATCAAGTTCATGCAGCAGGTCGGGCAGGTTGAAGTCCAGGATTTCCAAGTCGAGCTTGCCGGCTTCGATTTTGGCAAGATCCAGGATGTCGTTGATGAGCTTGATGAGGATTTCCCCGCTGGAGTGGACCATCTGGGCATACCTGCGCTGCTCGTCGCTGAGCGAGCTGGCCAACAACAAATGGGTCATGCCGATGACGCCGTTCAAGGGGGTGCGGATTTCGTGACTCATGTTCGTCAGGAATTGGCTCTTGAGGTGGGACGATTCGATGGCGCTGTCGCGGGCGATGACCAACTCCCGGTTGGACGCCGCGATGCTCGCATAACTGGCTTTGATTTGGGTCGCCATGCTGTTGAGCGCATGTTGCAAATTGCGCAATTCGCGGATGGGGCCTTCTTTGATCCTGATATCCAGATCGCCGTTGGCGATACTGCGTGCCTGGCGGATGGCTTCATTGACCGGCTTGGTGATCCATTTGGACATGGCCAGCAGGAGCACCAGCATTGCCGTGCCAGCGGTGCCAAAGGCGTACCAGCGCGACCACCGCTCTTTCTGCGCCATTTCCGTGTCGGTCCGTTGGATCGTTTTGGCTCGTTCCTCCGCTACCAGATCCACGACGGTATCAAACAAATCGGTCGGTTTCCGATCCTGCCCCCGCACCAAGGCGTCGGACCGCTGGTAGGCTAGGTCCGAGCCATCACTGAATGCAGTCAGCGCGGTCCGATACTTGTTCCCCATTTTCCGGTGCTCGTCCAGAAACCCCTTGGCCACGACACCGATCCGCGAGGAGGACGGAAAACTCCGCGCAATTTCCTCCACCAGCCCGCGAGTCCGCATCTCCTCCGCCAAGAACGAATCCCAGTACTTCGCCCGGTCGGCCGGGTTGTGACCGCGGATCAGCACGTTCTTCCATTCCTGGACCTGTTTCTTGAATGCGACTTGGGCATGCAAAGCCGTCACTTCGTATTTGGACGCCACCAATATTTCATGGATGCTTTCTTGATGCATCCGCATCAAGATCACGTGCTGGAACCACCCGATACCCAGCAACACGGCAAAGAAGATGCTGATAAGCAGCAGTACGGTGATGCGAAGATTCATGAGCGGGACAAGGTGCAATGTTTGCCCCCCCCATCGCCCGCTATCAAGTCGCAATGCGTGACAATTCCGTCACCTGCGTTTGTTGGGTGAAAACAAAGTCACCAACGCTGCTGGTGGCAGGTATTGAGCAGTAAAAATGTGATGTGAGAAGCGCGCCAATGTCAGGGCCTGCTGACGCGCAAATGTACGAAACCACGTCCCCCCGAACCCGCCGGAATGACCGCCGTGATGCGCTCGGTGTCGCCTTGATCCACCGGTGCTTGCTGCACCACCCCGCTGGAACTCCATGTCCCGTCATTTAAGCCGTCGCTCCATTCGATCGCAAATTCAATACCATCAGCTACCGCTGCCTTGGCGCGTGAGTAGCTGAAGTTCATACCTCCAGCATCTTTGCCGACGCTCACCGGATGGATGCCAGCGGAACCGGGCGGCATGCCGGTGGCGAACTTGATTAGATTCGGAATGCCGTCGCGCAGAGGCGTGGCGAGGTCCGCGCCGTCACCGGTGTTGTTGGCGCTCGCATAGTTGATCAATCTCCAGGCTTCCAGGTGGGTCAGCCCGGCACCGTTCAGCAGCACGGTGAAGGGGTTGTTCGCCGGATCGCTGCTGGCAATGCGCAACGCTCCACCGCGTGGTCCGGCAGCTTGCGGGGTGAAGTCTAGCAGCAACGCGGTGCTGTCACCGGGGCTGAGCGAAGCTGCGGCCACCGTTGTGATGGCGAAGTCCGCCGCGTTCGGGCTTGCCGGGTCGATGGTGGCGGCAAGGCCGGTGAGTGTTTGGTTGCCAGTGTTGCGAATGGTCAACGTCATCGGCTTGCCGGTGGAGACCTCCGCACTGCCGAAATTCACAGTGGCACCGTTGCCCAGCGTGCTCCCATGTTCCACGGCGATCACAGCGGTGCCCGAGGCATAAGTCACCGCGCTGTCCGCATACGGTGGCGCCGGCTCAACCGTGCCGTTGCTGTCGGTTGCCACGCTGAAAAACTCGTAGTGGCCGTCGCCGTTCGGATAGTTGAAGGAAGCATCCCAAGGTGCCACCGTCACGGTTTGGAACGGGCTCCACGCATTCCAGCTGCTGCCGTCGGCGGAATAGCGGAAAAAGAATTGGACATGGGCCATCGTTACGGGTGTTCCAGTGGATGGAGTGGTCACTTGCAGATAGGGATGATTGGATGTGTATTCCTTGGAGTCGAATCCATAACTCGGAGAGGTCGCGTCGAGGGAATCCTCGGTCACCGGCTTGACCAACAGTGAAACCAATTTGTTACCGGCGAGTTTGCTTTGGACAAATGCCGTGGCATCCCAGCTGTAATAGGTATTGGTCACACCCGATACCAGCGTCTGGGTGTCCAGGGCGGCACCAAAAGCGGGCTGGTTGTTCCAGTTGATGGTCGTCTCGCCCCAGGTGTCGCTGTCTCCGCCGCGGATCTCGGCAGGCAGCGTTGCACCGGTGGCCTTCCAGCACGATAGATTGAGCATCGCGCTGGTAATCGCGGAACCGGCCGGAAGGCTGGATAGATCAAACCGCAGCCATGCCCGTTCATTCTGATAGGCACCCGACGCGGCGCTTTGGAGATAGAGATTGGTGGTGTTGAAGTTGCCTGTGGGAGCACCGCTCTCCACCTGGGCGTCCGCCACCGGCTCCAGCGAGTAAAAGTTCTGGTTTGCTCCGGGGGCCACGCTGGCCGTGGCGGTGAGCTCGAGAGAACTGCTCGTCTGATTCTGCGCCAGCGCATCCACATGCGAATCCGGCGGGAAATTCGGCGTGGCGGCAAGCACGGCATTGTCGGCCCGGAACCGCAGTCCATAACTCTCACTGGTGACCACGCCACTGATCTCAAGGAAATCACCGGTGACGCCGGGTAGCGCCTTGGTGGCATAACCCGTGGCATCCTGGATGGTGAGAGTCGTGCCGCTCTTGTCCGTCACCGTGCTGCCGCCGCTCTTGCGTGCAATGAATTTCACATAGTGGTTCTTATACACTTGGTTCCAAAATCCGCTGATCGAGCTGAAATACGTCGGCTTGGCCAGACTCGCATCGTGTCCGACGATTTTGAATTCCACGCCGTCTGACTGCACTCCCTCCTGATCAATGAACTCCGGATTTCCGCCGAAAAACCCACCTTTGCCCCACACTTCAATGATATCACCGGGGTTCAAGACCCCTGCGCGGAAGCCCAGGTAACTGCGATACCACTGGTTCTCGGTGAGCCGGTTGGCGCGATTGATGCTGCCATCGGCATTCACCAAATCCGCTGGAACCTGCGGCGTGCCGCGGTGGGCCAGCGTCTCCGGCGTGGCACCGAGGAAGCGGATGAACCCGTCCTTGAAGGATTCGCGCGAGTCGACGTCATTCATCATGGTCACCACCACCCGGTATCCACCGGAAAATTCGGTGTTGAGCGTGTAGCGGGGCGCACCTGCCTGGTACGGACTCGCCTGGGTGAATTGCGCGGTGAATTCCATCAGTGCCGTGCGAGCCAGATACGTCGATGTTTGCGGGTTCGGATCGATGGTGGCAAAGTTCACCGAGTCATGCAAATACATGTAGTTGTTGATCGCCACCTTGTAGGTTTGCGCAAGGTTGATCGGATTTCCGTGGTAAGTGATGCCGGTGGGAACCCCATCATATGCATCCACATGCCAGCCTTCTGACATGGCGGCGTCACAGTTATGCGCCTTGAAGAAATCCCAGATCTGCTGCCCGGTCATGCTCACCACGTAGATCGTGTCGTCGGCCCACGGAAACGTCTCATATATGTTGGTGTATTTGATCGGCCCGGCGATAATGTCCGAGCGGACCCCGCCACCCGCCTCCAGCGAAAGGTCGCAGGCTCCGAAGAGTGCCGTGGCCTTCCACTGCACGGCATCACAGATCCAATTGCCGGCGGTGTTGTTGCCGCTCCATGGATATTCGTCTGCCGACCACCACTTCATGTAGTTATCCAACAGCAGATTGTCCGCCGTGTGACCAATGACTTGATCCGCTCCATAGGTCGGGTTGGTGGCTGCGTAATCGTCCTTCCGCTGTTGCAGGTACGCGGCAATGTCACCGTCCGGCGTGATGTCACTGGTGCGTAGCGGATAGTAGTTGGTACTCACAAATTTCCCGAGTCCGTTGATTTTCAGCTCGCCGACATAGTGTTGGAAGCTGCCTGCTTCGGTGAAGATCGTGTTGTAATTGAGTGAGGTCGGCTGCCAGACCGTGTCGCAATACGTGTGCCAGTGGCCGCTGACGACGACTTCTGGCAACTTGGCCACGGCATTGTCCACAAGAATGGGTGTCGGGTTGGCGCCGGTGACTGTGCAGAGACCACTATGGCCCATGTGGGTGAGCAGGATGACCATGTTGCAGCCCTGGGTGTTGCGCAGTTCATTCACGATATCGGCGAAGTGAATCTTCGCGCTGTCAGTGCTCGACCAATCGCACTTCACCACATCAATGAGATTGTTCACTTCAGCCTCAGGCGAGTCGGCGGATTCCGTGGTGTAGCCGACGACGCCGATCCTGTTGCCATTGATGTTGAGGATGGTGGAAGCGCTGTAGTAAGGCGTGTGGGTGCCCTTGTTGCAGATGTTCATGGAAATAACAGGAAACTGCGATGAAGCCGCTTTCATGTTGTTGAGATAAGTGATGTCGCGGATGTCATGATTACCCACCACCATCGCGTCCAAGCCCCTGCCGCCGCGTCCAGTAACCGCCTTGAGCTTGGTATCGAGCATCTTGTAGTAATCAACGATGGTGCCATTGCCGAAGGAGCCCGGCGTGAATCCAGGACCATTCCAGTCGCCGATGGGATTGCCCTCCGAAATGTCGCCGCCGTCGAGCACCAGCGCGTCCGGTGTGACTGCCGTTAGAGAGAGGATTTTGCTACCCATGTAGGAGATGCCGCCAACGTCTTCAAACTGCGTCACGGTACTGAACGAATGCTGCGGTACGATCCACTTGTGCGGTGTGACCCGGGCGTGGGTGTCATTGGTGTGGAAAATCGTGAGGCTGCCGCGCAGGTTGAGGGCGAGAGAGGCGGTGACTGTGCGTCCTTGGTCATCGGCAACCGAGAAATTCAGCAGTTTGGCGCCGCCGGTGAGATTGGTGGGTAGGCTCGCAACGTAGGTGAAGGTATTACCCGCTCCCGAGGTGAAAGCCTGGGTGCTGGAACCACCGATAGAGCTGAGATCACCAGTGACGGCAACGCCGCTGCTGGTGGGATTGGCGCCCGGCGTGACGGTCACGCTCAGCGTTACACTCTGGCCGCCTGTGACATTGGTCGAATCCGCTGCGGCGACAGCCGTCGGATTGGTGGGAACTTCAGAGGCCGTAATCACGCCCGAGTCCACCGATGTGAGCGTGCCAAGCGTCGCGTGAATCACCGCGGAACCCGCGTGCGGAGTGAAAACAGCGCTCTTGTTGTCAGCAGCCGCAACCAGATCGCCAGCGACTATTGAGCCAGTCATGTTGGTCAGTGACCAAGTCGCAGCAGCATTGGCCATGAAGGTATTGCCGGATGTTCGGGTAACCGAGTAGGCAGTGATAGAACTTCCCGCCCCGATGGTTTGGGTGGCAACCACAGGGCCCGAGCCATCCGGGAGGGTCTCGACGCGCACTTGCGAGGCGACAGGACCGGGACTGTAGATAGGGGATGAGCTGTTGTGAGGAACCACGGATCCAGCGGTGAAATCCGCGGCATTCTGATCCGTGTCCATTGATCCGCTGTCCTTGCGTGTCACGGAAGTCGTGTTGCTCGGTGCCGGTGTCGGGCCGGTGCCTTCATAGGTGGCGGCAGTGGTGCCGAAACCCACGAAATCGACAATTCCTGCCACATTATGGACGCTGGCTGCCGCCAAGGCGCTTGTGTTGCTGACCAATGCAACCCTGCCTACCGTCGCGCTCAAATTGAGACCGCCAGTGACATTCGGTGTCGGCAGAGCGGTTGTGCCGCCGGTGCCGGCAGCCTCCTGTACAAGGTAGTAGCCGCCAGCCGGGATGCTGCCAGTGAGTGCGGTTGTTTGATAGACGTTGATCCCAGCCGCCGAATTGTATTGAACCGACCATCCTGCCACGCTCACCGTCGAGGAGGAGATATTATGGAGTTCAATGAAATCGTTCTTATAGGTGGCGCCCGAGTTGCCGCCGCCGCCATAAACCTGGCTGATGACGATGGTACTCGAAGGTGACGCTGTGGCGATGCTGGCGGCGGCGAGTGCCAAGGCACCAGTCGGCATGAGCGACCTTGCAATGAATCTTAGAATAGGGTTCATGAACTTAATGGGATGGGATGAATCGATGGTATATTGAATGGGTTCAAATCAGGCGTGGAGAGTCTGTTGTTGTGCTGATTGAGTGGAGGCGCGTCAGTGGATGCGGCAGTTGTCGCTGCGCATGCCGCGCTCTTCGTGGACGCATTGCTGGGTGACCGCCTGCTCCCAGCGCGGCCAGTCATGCTGGTGGTCCAGATTGAGAGTCGTGCGGAGCTCAGCCAGGGCACTAGCCGCGAGCGGATGATCGGCAATTTCCGCGATGATGAACAACATCCTGAGCTTGATCGGATTGGGACGCTTGAGTAGATCTTCGTAAAGAACATTCATCAACTCCGCCGGGGTCTTCGTATCTACCACCTTGGGCAGCGCGGTGGACACATAACAGTCGTCCGGTAAGGTGCCCAACGAATTTTTCAGGGCCGCAACTAGGACCTTGGCATCCGGGCTGCCGTCCTCGCCCAGCCCGGGCAGGCACTGCGGCGTACCTCCGCCGTCGCAGCAGTGGGCGCAACGATACTTGTTTTGAATGGTGAACGCCATCTGGCGGGCCTCCGGCGAGAGAATATCTGGCACCACTGTCGGTTGTTGCCGGGCGAAGCGCGGGTCAGGCATGATGACGGCGACCGATGGCGGCGTGCCTTGCGCAGATAACGCGCAATTCGCTGTCTCGACTTTCCGCTCGCCCCATCCTGTTGCATGAATTACGGCTTGTTCCGGAGATCCGAATGCCAGCCGTCCAAGAATAGCGACACATATTGCTATGAAAACGGTGATTGTAAGAAACTCCCGCGGGCGGAGCTGGATTTCTGTGATGTATATCGGCATGCGCAATACTTATGTCGAATCCGGTGCATTTGTGAATCTGGAGATTGTGACAACTTCGACACGCCGCCATGGATGCTCAATTTCGTGATCAAACAATGACATGCGGTTTGTTAGGTCGACGGATCTCCGAGATGGCGATTGTCGGCAGTTCACTGCTGAACGACAAAGGGCCGCTGGTTTGCACCAGCGGCCCCCTTTCCCGGGGAAAACCCAAGACCCGGGAAAATTGTTGCGCGTTAGGGTATGGCAACCTTGAGCCGCATCATGCGGTGCGGGTGTTCGGCGTCCGCCGGAACGAGGTCGCCAATCTTGACGGTGACCGGTCCGTCGCCGGAGCTAAGAATGTGGGATGCTCCGCCACCGAGCCATTGCCAATCGCCGGCACCCGTCTTCGATGCCACGTCCGCCCATGTCGTCAAATCGTCGGACGCCTGCACGGTATATGTTACGTCGGAGGGATTCGGGCTGGGCAGCACGACGCTGAGGGCCAGACGATCGCTGAGTAGTGGATCAGGATCGCCACTGAGGGCAATTGGCAACCCGGCCACCCCGGCGTTGACGGTAGGGTTGAGGCCCAACGCGTAATTCATCAAATTCGCAATGCCGTCGTGGTCAAAGTCAGCAGTGTCGGCAGCATCACCGGTGTTGGAGGTGGTCCCGAAATTCGCCAGACGCCAGGCCTCCAGCGGGGTCGGCGACACAGTGACGGTGAACGTCGAACTCTGCAAGCTGCCGAAGCGGTCTGTGTAGCTGTACGTGATGGTCTGGACACCATGTGCAACGGTCGCCGGATCAAACAGGCCACCAGTCACGCCAGCGCCGGAGAAAGTCCCACCGGCAGGGTAAGCCCCGGAAGCGCTAGCCAGATTGATCGTCGCAGAGTGGCTCTGAGCTGTTAGGCCCGCGATGGTCGCCGGATTGAAGGAGGGCTTCAGGGCAAGGGCGAACTCACTGACCACCGCCGGAGTGCGTCCGGTGATGGCCGCGGGATCGGCATCGAGCTGAGCCTTGTTGTATGGCGCGATGCCCCAGGTTTTCACGTTCAATTCCTGCGTAGCAGCGTCGATGGTGAACTCGGTCCAGCCGTAGCTGTTACTGGCGGTATAGAGGCCGCTGATGAGGTGGCACAAGGGCAACGGATTGGTGGCGAGGCCGATCTGATTGTAACCAAGGGCGGCCAAACTTGGATTGATGATGTTGTTCATCACCAAGGCTTCCTTGCCCGGTGCGCTCAGCGATTGATAGTAAGCGTCGGTGCCGGGCGCCGCGAGTCCGGCCGCGATGGCGAGATCCACGATGGTCGGGCCGAACGGTTTGTCATAGGCGATGGCACCCGTGATGATCTCGATGGAGTTGGTCTGGATCTGCGGGCCGAAGGCTCCGGTCTGATAGGACAAGCGGTTGATGACGGTGCCATGGAAATCGGCGGTGACAAAGACCACATTTGAAATGTGATTGTCGTCGATAAACTTCAGCAGGTCCGTGCGCTCGGCGGCATAGCCTTCAAAGCGGTCCTCGGCTCCCAGCGGGCCGAAGTTCTGGATTGGCTCCGGGCAGCAGACGAATTTCCAAACGATTCCGGCAGCTTGGGCGGCGAGCAGATCGGCCTTGAAGTCGGCTTTTTGCTGGGATCCGAGCAAAGTGCGTCCCGGCGTGAACGAGGCGGCGAGGAAGCCACCGACCTCTAGCGGGTTGGTGATATCGGTAACCGATGGCAGCGGTGCGCTGCGGAAGGAGCGTGTATCGAGCACGAAGGTCGCCGCCGTCTTGCCCTGCGTGGAGTAGCGATAGAGCTTGGCGTGGTTGGCGGTGATTGGATCGCCGGTCGCCCCATAACTCTGATCGGAGAGCGGATGATACTCATTGAAGGCTTGCACACCATTTGCAAAGGTTTCCGTCTGATTGATGTAAGTACCGGTATCGGCACTGAAGCGGGAGTCGGACGTTCGGAGGGCACCACCGGAGAAGTTGTTGGCCACCTCGTGGTCATCGATCACCGCAAAGACGCCCGTGGCAGCGCGCAGTTCGGCTAGGGTGTTCATGCCGTAGCGAGGGGCATACACTTCATTGAACTTGCTACGGTAGTCAGCGAGCGTGCGGGCCTGTGGTGCCGGTACGTCCGGCGAGGCCACGTCGGCATAGATGTTGTCGCCGAACAGCAGGAAGTAATCAAGGTCCTTAGCGGCGGCGTTCTTGACCGCCGGATAGGGTGCGAGATCGCCGCGCTGGTCGCCGGAGATGCCGAAGTGGAGACCACCAAGGGTGCCTGCCGCTGCAGGTGTCTTGAAGGTGCCGCTCGCTTGGTTAGTCAGAGTCGTCGCACGATAGTAGTAGGCCGTTCCAGCTGTAAGGCCAGTGATCGGTACTTTCACCGGTAAAGCGGCGTCGGTTACGGTGGAGGTAATCAAGGTCACCCCGGCGGCGAAGGACGGACTTGTGGAGTACTCAAAGGCAACCGTGCCGGTTGCATGGCTATGCGCCCAGAGCATCGCACTGCTTTGCGTCACATCGCCCGCAGACACCGTGACGGCCACACTGTTGAGGGAACCCGGTGAGCCGACCTCGCCCGTGTCATTAACGGCCTTGAATGCGCCGTTGGTGCCAGCGCCGCTGAGAGTGGCGATTGAGGGGAGTGGAAGCGTGGTTCCACCTGTGCCGGCCTTATTGTCGAATGTTGCGAAAGGTGCGGCTGCAGGCGCAGCACCGAAGCTAACACCGGTAACAATGGCTCCGCTGGCATCGAAGAGCACCACTTCATCACCTGAGGAGCCGCTAAGACCGACGCCACTGCCAGAGTAAGCGCCGATTTGCAGGCCGGCAGGAGGATTAGCTCCAAACCAAGTGCCGCGGAAGGCTTCGGCCTTCGTCGCGAGATCACCAGGAGCCGTGGTAGGTGTTTCAATGAAGATCACGGACTCGCCCGGTGCAATACTGGTGATTCCCAACAGAGGAGCCGCGCTGGCGTAAGAGTGGGAGTTGTCATCCATCTTCCAACCGGTGATATTCGCAATGCTGGTGCCAATGTTGGTTACTTCAAACCAGTCCGCTCCGATATTGTTGCTGTAGGCAGCGGTGCTGGACCACGGGGCGACTTCTGAGATGATGATACTGCCCGGGGCCACGGAGGTGGCGACGGCGAGCGTGAAGTTGGTGCTGGCGACTGGAGTAGAGCCGAGGGTGATGTCGTCAACGGTGACTGTGACGCTGTAGCCTGGCTTGATAGCATTGCTTAGTGTGGTGCCAGCCTTGAGATACAACGAATTGCCGGCGACGGTGAAGAACGCGGCGTCGGTGCCGGTGACTCCAAAGGTGTTGGTGCCCTGGCCATCATCGGTGACAGTGATGTCTGCGACGCGGATGTTAGAGGCGGTGTTGGCTGCTTCGGAAATCGTCGCGACCGTGTTGGTCAGGGCGATAGCGGTCGGTGCCATGTTTGATGCATCGTTGTCCAGGATGGTGATGGTTGCCGTGCCGGACGTGCCCACATCGTAACTTCCGGTGTCGGTGATGCTTAGAGTCAATGTTTCAGGGCCTTCGCCGATCATGTCGTCCACCGGAGTAATGGTGATATCCACATACACCTGACCAACGGCAAACGTCACCGACCCGGTGAGCGCTGGCGTGTAGTCAGCAGCGGTGGCTTGTCCGGTTCCAGTGGCAATGCTGTAATTCGCCGTGAGTGTGGAAGCGGTGCTGCCGCTGCGGCTGATGCGGAAGCTGCCTGGATCGGTGCCGGTCTCGGACGCGCTGGCGTCGGTGGCGACGATGCTCACAAGCGGGGTCGCTCCTACACCGACGGTGCCTGGAGAGCCGATTTCATTTGCGTCATTGGCGGCAATGATGGCACCGCTAACTCCCACCACGCTGAGATTTGAGAGGGTGGCTTTGTTCAAACCCGCTGCGTTGTCGAAGCTGTAGAATATTCCAGCAGTGCCCGTGTTGCTGCCGAAGTCCACATGCGCCTGCAAGTTGCCACCGATGTCGAAGAGGTTCACTGCATCACCCGCCGTGCTGAGGCCGACACCTGAACCGGAGTAGCCACAGAAGTGCAGATTGGCGGGTGGATTGTCTCCGAACCAAAGCGTCTTGAACGCTGCGGCCTTCAGGTCGAGGTTCGCTTGGGAGTCGATGCCGGTTTCGATAAAAATGACGGACTCGCCAGGACCGATGCCGCTGGCACCGAAGATGGGCAGCGAGACAGCGTACGAGTTGGAGTTGTCATCCACGGTCCAGCCCGTGAGGTCCACGGTGGCGATGCCGTAGTTGGTCACTTCGAACCAGTCGGCGGCAAGCGCTGGGCCGCTGTTGCTGCTGGACCAAGGAGCCACTTCAGTGATGATGAGGTTCGGGGTGGCACCTGCGCCGGTAACGATAGTCAGATGGTATGTTGTGCTGGCATCAGGGCTGGTGCCGACGGTGGCGTCATCGACATTGACGTTGACCGTGTAGCTGGACTTTGTCGCCGCATCGAGCGTGGAACCGGCTTTGAGGAACAAGGCAGTGCCTATGATCTTGAACGAGGCCGCGTCTGCCCCGGAGATGAACAATGCGTTGGGTCCGAGGCCATCATCAACGACGAGGATGTCGGCGACGCGAATGTCGTTGGCAACTCTCGGAAGTTCTGGAAGTGAACTGACGATGGAGGTCAGGGTCACCGCAGTGGGCGGAAGGTTCGTCGCTGTGGAGAGCGCATAAACCCAGAGCTGTGGATGATCGAAGTCGCCTCCGCCATCTTCGTTGGTGACGTAGAGGTTGCCGCTGCGGTCCATGCAAATGCCTTCCATCGTCATGGCCGGCACGCTCAATGGACTACCGGGGTCGGCAACGATGGTAAGGCGGCTGTACACGTTGCCGCTGCGGTCGCAGTTGAGGATTTGACCGGACTCCTGGCTGATGACGAGGAGATGGCTGGCTTCCGGCGTGCCGGTGAGCGCGGGCAGATTCGACAAGGCGAAGAGGTCGGAGAGATCAAGCGTGTTGAGCAGATCTGGGTTGAAGAGATTTGTCGAATTTGCCGTGGTGGGTGAGCCATTGGTCGCTGTGAGGGCATTCCAATCGATGTTGGTTTGGAAGATCCCTTTGGGCTGTTTTTCCTTGATGAGAATGAAGCCGCCGGTGAGCGGGTCCCATGTCACACCTTCGAGGCCGATATTACCGATGGTGGTGCCGAGCTTCATGGTCTTCGTTGCGGCGCGTTGCAGCGTGGTGTTGGGCACATAGGTGAACTTCACCAGCGTGCGCTCGCGTTCCTCTGTCATCACGAATTCGCCATTGCCTGTGTATGCGAGGGCTTCCGTGTCATCGAACTCAGTGCCTGCTCGGCGGGCGGGGTTGAGCGCGAGCGTCATCGAATCAATCAGCTGGCCGGTCTTCGTTACTTGCACAACGGAAGTGCCGCCATCGCCGGTGAGGAAAATCGTGTCGGTGTCCCAGTTATAGGTCACGTTCGATGCCTCCTGGCAAAGCAGGCTGCCGGTCGGCGGCGTGGTGCGGCTGGGCTCGGGCAAATCGTAGCGCCCGACGCGGACGTAACGGGAGAGGTCCACGGTGTGCGGCGCAGTGATATTGCCCACCAAACCAGTGGGCTGCGTGAGTGAGTAGTTGGCAACGGCTGAGCCGCCAATGGTGCTGGTTGAAGTGACCGCGATGTCGTTGCCGATGGCCAAGGAGGCGAAGGTGCCCGTGCCATTGAAGGTGACAACATCAGGATCGATGATGCCAACGAGTGTGCCGGTGATGACGGCATTGGTATCGCCATCAAAGGGCTTGGAGACGACCGCAGCGCCTTGAATGGTCAGTTGGAGAGGCGTGATGTCGGCGGTCAAGCCCGTGGGTTGTGTGACCGTGTAATTGGAGGCGGCCGGACCGGCGAGGGAATAACCCGTCACGGTGATCAGCTTGGCCGTGCCGGCGCTCGCCGAGATGAAGGTTGCAGTTGGTGTGCCGCCGACGGTTACATTGCCGGAATCAGCTGCCAGCACACCGATCAGATTGGGAGTGCCGCTCACGCTGGCTGGTGTGGTGCGGTCATAGGGTCTGCTAATGCCGGATACTCCGGTGATCGCAAGGCTCAGGGCTGATACCGCACTCGGTGGCACAGTGATGCTCTGTGTCACGGCCCCACCGCCGGAGACCAGGATATTGCCCGAGTATGAGCCAACTCCAGTGGTAGCCGCTAATCGGACGCTGATAGTGGCGCTGACAACGCCACCGGTTTGCGTGAGATTCAGGCTGTTGGAGTAGGCCCCATCACTGGACACCTCAAATCCTGCCGGCGCGGTGACCGTGAGATTGCTGGTTAGAGATCCACCTGTGACCGAGAATCCCGTTGGAGTGGACGATACCGTGCCATAGATCGTATCCACTGATGTGAGTGTGCCGGTAAGGCTGATTGTAGGGGGCTGCGTCACAGTGAGATCACCGGCGACATATTGGATCGAGTAGTTAGATGTGTTGAATGTGCCGCCCGTTGCCGCCGATGGATTGACTGAACCGAGGTAGGATCCAGCGGCATCGCCTGCAGCCGCGCCGTTGCCATAACTGAGAGTCACCGAACCGATGGATTCCGGGCTGATCAGACCGGAGTTGGTGAAGTCAGCCGAGCCAGTAACGGGGCTGCTTAAAGTGACTCCGTATTGTTTGGACACATTGTTGGCTGTGATTGTCAGGCCCTTTGCAGACACACCGTTGCCGGCGGCCGATGTGGTGATGTTCACCGGGGTTGCGCCGGAACTCGTCAGTTGGATATTCAAGCCATTGTAAGAACCTGTGACGGCGGCGTTGGCGCCGAGACGAATGCGCAGCGAGCCGCTTGCAGTGCCATTGCTCTGGGTGAAAGTGGCAGTGCTGCCGTAAGTTGTTCCGTCACTTGAAACGTCAATGCCTGTCGGTGCGGTCACCGTGAGGTTGGTGCTCAGGCCTGATCCTGAAATCGGGAATGTCTGGGCAGTTGAGGCCGTGCCGTAGGTAGTGGTGTATGGGGTGGCTGTAGCTGCGCCCGCGATTGTCGGGGGGGGCAGCGGAGCGAAGGCTATCCCGCGGAAGGCGGTGTTCGCAGCTGCCGTGGCCAGCAATGTGGGAACTGCGGTGAGGGTTGCACTGTAACCCGAGCTATCGATCAGGCTGGCGATCTCTCCGCCGCCAGCAGCGGCGGATCCTCCTTTGCGTGTGATATATAGCGTGACTGTTGAACCTGCAACAGTGCCGGCAATACCACGATAGGCATCTGCACCCGCGCCAACGGATCCCTTGGCAGTCCACGTGGATCCATCAAAGGAGAACTTCTGGATGCCCGCCGCATCATCACAGACATAGAGAGTATCCAATCCGGCGACCGCGGGACTGAGGTCGGCGAAGTAGAATGAATAGGGACTGCCGGTGGATGTCGCAAAGCCCGGCAGATTGGTCATTGCCTGGCCCGATGTGGTTGGCAGTCCGCTGCCGATGCTGGCAAGTCTGAGTGCCGTTCCAGAACTATCTGAACTGTAGAGTTGATTGTTAAAGATGTTCACCTGGCGGTTGTTCGCCAACCCCGTGCTAAGCTGGGTGGAAGTGGTCGCGCCAAGTGGGGCATAGCGAATGCCGCCCGCAGCTCCTGCAAACCAGAATTCGCTACCGTCCGCCGATACCGCACTGCGTGCATTGTTTGCTGTGGCGGCGTCGCTAAGCGCCGTGGAGGTATCAACTGATCCGTTGCTATCTATCCGGCCAATCACCCGGTTGACAGCCGTTGAGGCTGTGCCAGTTAGGCCGGTTGTCGGAATCGCGGCGTCATATCCGGTGGCGACCAGGTACCGCCCGTCTGTGGAGCAAGCCAGCAAGCCCTCTGAGGTGGCGGTGCCACTGGCGATAAGGCGCTTGTTAGTTCCACTAACCACCGTCGGCATGGCGATGGACTGCACCAGAATGCCGCCGGGCGTGTATTCATCGATAAAGACCGGGCTGCCGGTGGAGATCAGCGAACCGATTCCGCTGCCAACGCGATAAACTGCCAGATTGCCGGCGGTGAAGGCCGCCGCGTGCGACGAATCCGCCATGGGCAGCCAGGCGAGGAATGCGAGTAACAATGCGCCAGTTCTGACGGATAGTGAATCAAGTTGTTTCATTTGGTTGTTTACTTTGGATATTCTTGCGCCGGACGCATGGGCTGAAGCGCCGAAAGCTAGCCCTGCAACCCAATTCTCCAATGAATCAATTGCAACAAAGATGACACAATGTGGAAATCCCGTGAAAAAAACCTACGACGTCAATTCGGGTATCTCATACGGTGTCAATTCGGCCCGCAACACCGAGGCAGCAAGACGCCACGGCTGGCAGTGGCCGGCATGGCTTCCAGCGACGACAGGTCCGTTCCAAAAGCACCGGCAAGACCTCAGCTTGCGCTTGGCCGACCTGTACGTTCAACATAGTCCCGGCAACGGGGCTGGCTTGTTCGGCCTGAGGGGTTCTTGCTGGAAATCAACGGGTTTGGCTGTATTTGGACAATTTCCCTGTCCCCTAATGCGATTGACACAACACCCCTCAGTGCGGATCCTTGTATAGAATGTAGATCGTCTGCGGGCGCGGGCCGCCCCAGTTGAACATGCTGAAGGCGGGCATCAGCCCCAGCAATTGGTGGCTCTGTTGATAGATCAAGCGGAATCCGGATGCCTTGATGCCCTCGATGGAAATATTTTTCAAAGCCGGGCCGGTTTCCGCATCCCAGCAAATCAGCGTGCGCGGGGGCATGGACCTTAGGGTTGCCAGTGCCCCGGCGGGGTCTGCCGCGCTGAGCGTCGGTTCTTCCCACGGATCGCGGTCCCAGGCAATGTTCATCGCGGCCTGGCTCCACAGGAATCGATCCACCCGCAGGCCGGGTTGATTGAGGTCGAACCATGCCTTGGCAGATTGCACCGCGCGGGCGTCCCGGTTCCATGCGGCACCATCGACGAACCAGAAATTTGCGACGAATGACACGACCACAGCGGCAGCCCAGGTCCGGCCATTGCACGCCTGCGGCCAGCGGGCGCAAAATTGGTTCCAACCCACGCATCCGGCTATAGCAAGACAGGGAGCGAAGGCGGAGAAATACCTCGCATAACCGGCCGATCCAAACAGACCGAACACCCTCATCACGCTGTGCATGGCAAAGGTAAACAGAAACAACGCCGCCACCAGCCGCAGGCCGGGGGAACGCGTGAGATTCCATAATCCAGCGGCCACCGGAATCATCAGCAGGGGACCTGCGATCTCAGGAAAACGCGCGAGGTATTGCCACAGCGGTCCTTTGCCGTAAGCCGCAGCTCCCGCCGACCAATCCGGTGGCCAATTGTGTATGATATAGAGCGGGTCGCCGCTGATGGTCCACGCCGCGAGCACCCAACTAACCAATCCTAAGGCGAGCAGCAGGCTGCACAACCCGCGGCTAAGGAGGGATTTGGCCAGAGCCGGGTTGCCGAGCATCATCAAGCCCCATACCAACGCCACGAAGGCTCCTTCCGGCCTCGCTCCTATCAAAAGCGACGCCAGTACCGCGCCGAGCCTCTGCCGATCGGAAAAATGGGCCAGCAAGGCGGCAGACAGCACGGTTGCAAACAACGGCTCGGTCATTGTGTCGCCCCACATCAGGAACAGGGCTGGCTGCAAGAGATAGAAGGGAATGCACCGCCAGCTGTTGGCAAGCCCGATACGCCTGGCCGTGAGCCAGGTCAGGGTTGCACCGGTTGTGGAGATCAGCACTGCCCAGCAGCGCGACACTTCATACCCGCCCAAAGCTGGCACCGCATGCACCAGGCTGAACAACGGGCGCTGCCAAACACTGACAAACAACTCCGGATGCTGCCAGGCCCAGCGTGCGAAGATGAAATGATGCCCGCCATCCTGCTGGTAGCTGTCCGGATAGAGCACCACCAACACGAGTCCGCTTGCCAGACAGGCCACAATCCACAGCAGTGCGGAGGTCATGCCGGGTTGCCTTTGGGTTTGCGCCAGGGGGCAGGGTGCATCTGGCAAAATTCATGCCAGCCCTCCGCCCCCATGTAGCGGGTCATCATGCGTGGATCGGCGGCCCGCAGATCCACCACCACCAGTCCGTCAAACGAATCGCTGAATTGCCGGTTAACATTGAATTTCAACAGCGTGGCATTGAGGGCCACATACCGCCGCAACAGCACCGGCAAGCCCATGGCATCCTGCTCCAAGCCGGCGGCCTGGGATGAGATTTCCCCGATGCCTTTCCATAACAGAAAGAGCGAGTACGGTGTGCGTTGATAGGCGGGGGTGACAAAGGAGCGGCCGAGTTCAAGACTGGGGCCGAGGTTCGGCAGGAACGATGGATGGAAGCAGAACAACTCCCGCTGGCGACCGATTTCGTTCAAAGCGTTAGGGATCGCGTCGGCACCGGCGAGCCAAACTTCCAGATCACCGAGGGCAGCCAGCAGGACATCTCCGGGCAGGGCGGCAACCTCGCTGGCAAGCAACGCCGGATCGCCTGCCGGCGGCGTGGGTCCGGGCAATTTGGCAAGCCTGCGCCAGGGCCTTGGCCGCAGGTTCTCCGCAGACTTCTTGAGCAGGTGGCCGGGGCCGCCGCGCATGAGCGGGATGGCGTCAGACAGGTCGAAATTCCAGCGGGAGGAGGTGGGTGGGTTCATACGGCTGCTTGCGACCTGCCAGTCACCACGATTCAGCGCTGCGAGCATAGGAAGGATTTGCGACGAAATTGTCACCTGGCAGCCGTGCCAGCGACCGGACTTGACCAGCCAGAACCCTTGAACCGACGCCACGCAACAGTATGAACCGGCACATGCCTGACTCATCACGGCTCGGGCCGGGTGGCGAGGGCGCGGAACTCGTCGAGGCGTTGGGTCCAGACCTGTTCGAGCTCGCTGACGCGTGCGGGCTGCTCGGCTGCCAGATTGTGGGTTTCGGAGCGGTCGCGATGGAGGTCGAAGAGTTCCCAGGGCTTGTTGTGATCGGCGACAAGTTTCCAATCGCCGACGCGCACGGCGCGGTTGCCATCGTGGTACCACCACAAAGAATCGTGGTTGACCGTGCCATCCTTGGCAAACACCGGCACCAGACTCTTGCCGGGCGGGGCTGGCACCGGATGACCCGCCACGGTGGCGGGCCATTGGCCGCCGGCGAGTTGTATGATGGTGGGAGCCAGGTCGATGAGATGCCCCGGGTTGCGCCGGAGTTCGCCGCGCGCGGCTATCCCGTTAGGCCAGTGGACGATGAGTGGCGTGGAGATGCCGCCCTCGTGGACCCAGGTTTTTTGCAACCGCAACGGGGTGTTGGAGGCGCTCGACCACGCCGGGCCGAGGCCGAGGTAGGTCGCAGCGGAGCCGGGCGGCGCGCCGGGGTCGTGGCCGTCGCCGCGAATGATCTGCTCGGCACTCGCACCGTTGTCCGACACGAAAAAGATCACTGTGTCGTCAAGTTCGCCGGCAGCCTCGAGCTGGCTGATGACGCGGCCGATTTCAATGTCCATCCGGTGGATCATCGCGGCATGGATCGCCATCTTGACGGGCTGGAAGAGCCGTTGTTCATCGGTTAGATCAAGCCACGGCAGCGCGCGGCCGACCTCGCCGGGGCCGATTTTATTGCGCATCTCGGCGAGCGATAGGTTGTAGCTGGGCCAGACGCTGGCATCGGGCTTGGTCAGGGCGCAATCGATGAGTCCCAACTGCTGCATGCGGGCGTAGCGTTCCTGCTGCAACACATCCCAGCCTGCCAGATAGCGCTGGCGATAGACCGCGATGTCCTCGGGCAATGCTTGCAGTGGGAAGTGCGGCGCGGTGAATGCCAGATAGAGGAAAAACGGCTCGTCGCGATGCTCGGCCTGATGGCCGGCCAGCATCGCGATGGCATGCCGGGCAATGGCGGTGGTGGAATAATAGCCGTCGCCGGGCTTGACCGGCGGCAGCGGCCTGTCGTCGAGCGTGTGCTGTTGCGGGTTGAAATACCGGTCGTGGTCGTTGAGTGAATATGAGTGGTCAAAACCGTTGGCCAGCGGCAGACCATCCACATGCCACTTCCCGGAGTGATAACTGCGATAGCCCAGCGGGCGCAACATCTCGGGCAGCAGACGGGCCCACGCGGGGCGCGTGCCGTTGCCGCCGCTGTTGGCGACACCGGGCAGGCTGTCGCGGCGCACCTGCTGGGCGTAGTAACCAGTTAGAACCGCCGCCCGCGACGGCCAGCAGCGCGCCGTGTTGTAGAACTCGGTGAAGCGCAGGCCGTGGCTGGCGAGGCGGTCGAGGTTGGGCGTGTGGATCTCGCTGCCATAGCATCCCAGGTCGGAAAATCCCATGTCGTCGGCGACGATCACCACGATGTTAGGCGGTTTCGCCGCGGCCATGGCGGTGCTGCCACAAGCCGCCACGGCGGCCACGGCGATGCTGCGAATCAGTGACAAAAAGTCCGCAAATAATTTCGGGTTCATCAGTGCTGCAGTGGTTAAAATCAATCAGGCACATTCTCAAGAGCCTTGCAAGTGCTGGCGCACAAGCCATGGTCCGGGCATCCAGTCCGGATCCAAGCCCACTCAGCGCTTGCCGGCTTCGATGAATTTCACCAGATCCGTGCGGGCCTTGGCGAGGTCCGGCGGATTGAGATAGAACATGTGGCCGCCGTCGAACCTGGCCGTCACAATGTTGCCGCGGGTGGCGGCGGGCATGTCTAACAGGTGGCGCAGTGAGTAGGCGACGCCTTCGGGCGGGGTGGCCAGATCGGTGTAGCCGGCCATCACCAGCACCCGCAGATAGGGATTGTCGCGCAAGGCGTTGCCGAGGCGTCGGCTGACGTTCATGACGGCATTGTCGGGGTCCCCGCGCCAGGGACCCACCCCGGTGAGCACCTCATACGGGCGGTCCTCCTTGTAGCCGAGGTCACGGCCCAGATAGTCGAGCATGGCCGTGGAAAACGCCCCATAGGCCAGCTCAAAGGATGGATCGCAATCGGGCCCCTGCGCGGCCTGGTCGGCGGTGTCCCACGCGACCCGGGCGTCGAAGCGGCCGATGACTTTGCCTTCCTTGCGCAGCAACTCGGCGCGGAAAAACGTCGCGTCGAGGCGCAAATTGTGGGCCAGCCAGACGGCCGGATCAATGCCGGTGAAATGAGCCAGCTTGGCGGCGATGGCCTCGCGGGCGCTCGGGTCCAGCGCGTTGCCTTTGAGCAAAGCGCTGGCGTATTCGCCAAACGCAAACTCGGTGCATTCCCGCACCAGCACGTCGCGCTCGCCGTTGATTTTCTTGTGGAAGTGCGCCACCCCGGTGAACGACGGCAGATAGACCAGGTATCCGAGATCGCTGCCACCTTCGAGGGTCGAGAAATCCAGCAGCGTGGAGAGCAGCACCACGCCGTTGAGGCTCATGCCGAAGCGCGATTGCAGATGGCTCGCCAGTCCGGCGGCACGGATGCCGCCATACGACTCGCCTAATAAATATTTGGGGGACGCCCAGCGTTCGTGTTCGGTGACCCAGCGGCGGATGAAATCGCCGACTGATTCCACGTCCTCATTCAAGCCGTGGAAATCTCCCGGCTTGTTGTCCTTTTCGGCACGGCTGTAACCGGTCGACACCGGATCGATGAACACCAGATCGCACACGTCCAAGATGCTCAGCGGGTTGTCGATGACGCGGGCGGGAGGGTGGGGGGCCTCGGTGCCATTGCCGGGCATCTCCACCCGCTTAGGACCCAAGGCTCCCAAGTGCAACCACACGGCCGATGATCCCGGGCCGCCATTGAAGGCAAACAGCACTGGCCGGGTCGCCGGATCCACCACGTCGCTGCGCTCATAGCTGATGTGAAAAATCGAGGCTCGCGGCTTGCCGTCATCCTGCTCGATGCGCAGTTTCGCCACCGTCACCTTGTAGGGAATCGTTTTCCCACCAATCAAGACAGAAGACTCGTGAATTTTTGGTGCCGCAGGCTTGTCGGCTGCGGGCTCGGTTTTGGGAGCCTCCGCTGGTTTGGCGGCTTCCGCAGGCTTGCCTCCCTCGGGCGCGGCAATGGCGGAGAATCCAAGGCATAGGTAGAGCGCTAGAACGAATCGCATGGTGCGGAGTATAGACGGCTTGGCCGACCTTGTCGAGTCACTAGAGGCGCAAGTTCCTGCTGCGCTCAAATTCATGATGGCTGTTTGACCACGCAGCAGCACTGGCACAGGGGCGGACAATTCCGCCTTTACAACTTGTGACAATATATGTAATGCGGAATTGAAAAGGGTATGGGCTGGACGGGGCGGGTTGTTGGAGGCCGTGGGAATACCCTTACCTGCTCAGGGATGCTGCTGGCTCAAGGCGGTTCGCAGGGGTCTGGGCTCGCCGTCGTTGCCAAACTCAATGGGCAGGATGGCAGCGCGTTCCCTGAATGGCGCATCGGCATCATTGCCGAAGAAGGTGCTCCACCATTGGTGCTTGGTGTCTTGAAAGAACAGGTTGTGGCCGCCGTGAGGCACGGCCAGGAAGCGCTCGCCATACGGTCCGTCGAGCGCGTCGGCACTGGCGACGAAGCAATGGTAGCGGCCGTCGATGAAGTCGGCGCACGACAAGTAATAGCGGTGGTTCGCTTTAAAAATGAAGGCCCCCTCGAAGCCAACCTGGGGGGCGTTGGCGGGTTTGAGCAATCTGGCAGGTTCGGCCAGGCCGCTCATATCGTCTTTCATGCGGGCGATCTTGCCGTTTTGATAGACGAAATACACCTTGCCGTCGTCATCGCAGAACAGCGAGGCGTCGATCTCGCTGGTGAGCGGGCCGTCAGGCTTGACGTCGACATAAGGCCCCTCGGCCTTGCCGGAGGTGCTTTTGAGGATGCCGGTGCCGCCCTGCGGGAAATTCATGCAATAAGCGATCCAGAACGTGTTTTTGAAGTAATGGATTTCCGGTGCCCAGACGGCCTGGCGTTCGCCGAGTTTTTTCTGCCAGGTCAGGTTTTTGGCGAACGACCAGACGAAGCCGAGCGGCGCCCAGGTCTTCAAGTCGGAGGATTTCCACATTTGAATCCCCTCGTTGGTGTTCCACCAGTCGGGCGCGCCGGTGGTGCCGGTGAGGTAATACGTTAGATCCGGGCCGAGGCACACACAGGTGTCGCGGACGGGGAAATCCAACAACGGTTTGAGGCGCGTTACTCCGGGGGCCTGGGTGAACTTACGGATGAAGGCGACTTCGTCCGGGTCCTTGGGCGAGCCATCGCGGCGCAACAGGTCGTGGAACCAGACTTCAGGCTCCGGCGCATCTTTGGGCGAGCCCCACGGGTACTGGCATTGGCTGCGGCCGTTGACCAGGCCCCAGTTGAAACAGCCGACCCCCTCGTGCTTGAACAACGGCAACTCGGTCTCGTACTTGCCGCCCAAGGTCCGCGCCATCCACTCGGTGCACACCAGCGGCCGCCCCTGCTGCTTGTACTCGGTGATGCGCGCCTGCATCCCGGCGTGATCACCATAGAAATGATAACTCACCACATCCGACAGCTCCAGTTGTTTGGCGCTGAGTTGCGGGGTGCCGCCCCACACCCCCACCGTCAGCGGTTGCTCTGCGGCGGCCTGTCTCGCCCAGTCAAATGCCGCCTCCACCAGCGGCAGGCTTTTGTTGCCCATGCCTGAATTGCCCGGCTCGTTGTACAGATCCCACAGCAGGATGCGGCGGTCGTGCCCGAAGCTGCCGACCAGGTCTTTGACATATCTTTCAAGGTCGGGCCAGGCCGCTTGATCGGCCACCCGTTTCAGGCCGGGACTCGGCACCCAACGGGCATTTGAGGTCCCTGGCAGCGGCGCGTCCTGTTGGCCGAGGTACGGGTCGCGATTCGCGTCAAACGCGCAGTCGTCAAACAGCACCGGCATGACCGACAGCCCGTGGCTTGCCGCAAGTGTTAGAAACTGGCCGAAGCGTTGCTTGAAAGCGGCGGGGTCCTGCTGCCAAACGATGAATTGCACAAACACCCGGCACGAGTTGTAGCCCAACCCCTCCGCCCAGGCCAGTTCGCGGTCCATCGTCTTGAGGTCGAAGCTCCCGGCCTGCCACATTTCCGTGTCATTCACCGCCGTGCTCGGCACGAAGTTGAAGCCAAACAACCACGCTTGCCTGGACTGCCAGTCCCTGGCCTTCGCCTCGGACCAGCGCGCCGGCGCGGCGGCCGGGCTGTGGGCGGCCGTTCCTAACATGAAAATGGCGGCGGCACAGCCTGCGGCGAGCCAATTGGGAATCAACGGAACCTTGCTCATGACTGGGCCTTACGACGGCGTTGCAGCCATCCTTGCATGGCGGCATGAAAAATGAAGGGGTTATCGCCGCATCGCCCGGGACCATGGGGGCCAACGGGAGGTTGTCAGCCCGGGGTTTTCAGACTCCTCATTTTTCTCTAACCCAACGGGCCGCCAGGTCCGGCCGTCCTCCCCTTCCCTACTCCAGCTGCTCAACCAGCGGCTTCAATGGGCGATCTCGTTTTTGGTCACATCGCCTTTGACGTCCAGCAATTGGAGGCTGGACACGGTTTTGAACGCCTGATGGTCGGCAAAGGTCCACACCACCTTCTTGTCGGGGGTGAGCTCGATGAGGTGCGGTGCCTTGCCAAAATTGCCGTGGCCGAGCCAGTTGGAGATCACGGTGTTACCGTTAGGCAGGCGTTGCAGCCCGGTCATGAAAAACAGCTGGATGCCCGGCAAGTCGCCGTCCTTGACTTCCCACACCGTCTTGCCAGCCGGGTCCACCTCGAACACCCGGTGCCCGCCGCTGCCATCGCCGCACGCGATGAGCGTGTTGCCGGTGGCCAAACGGATCGCACTGTGCGGCCCGCCCGCGGCCGGAATCTCACGCACGACCTTGCCCTTGGCATCGTACTCGCGCACCATCTGGTCGGTGT
This sequence comes from Akkermansiaceae bacterium, assembly GCA_903908495.1. GTDB lineage: Bacteria > Verrucomicrobiota > Verrucomicrobiia > Verrucomicrobiales > Akkermansiaceae > Luteolibacter. Next base: position 3,688 of record CAIVSK010000336.1, on the reverse strand, counting down.
AGTGGGTGACGAGATAGCCACCGGTGGCGAGGCGGCGGGCGTTGCGCATATACAAGTGGCCACCGTCCTTGCCCTCCGGCAGCAACTTGATTTCCTTGACGATTTTGCCGCTCGGATCGACGTCGAGCAAGCGGCCTGCAGTGCACTCGCCGACGAACGTATTGCCGTTGGCCAGCCGCTGGCAGGCATAGATCTCGCTTTTCGATTGATAGTCGAAGACCACCTTTTTGTCAGGGGTGACTTCCTTGACGCCATGGCCGGTGGTGAACAGCAGGTTGCCATTGGGCAGCATCCACACATCATTGCTGTCCTTGGCCGGATACTCCCACTCGACCTTGCCGTCGGCCGCGACAATGCATACTTTTCCCTGACTGTAGTCCGTACAAACGAACCGGTGACCCTCTGCGCGGGCGAACGCTGCCCCGAACATGAGGGCAATCAATATGATGTTAGTTTTCATGGTTTGTCATTATAGATGATACGAAATCCTACGTGATAGACCTGCTGCCACGGCCGATAGCCCAGCCGGCTCGCCGAAGTCGCCTGCGCCGGACGATCCGACCACGACCCGCCGCGCACCGCCTTGTGGCCCGGCGAAAATTCGCCGCTGGTCCACTCCCACACGTTGCCGCACATGTCGCGCAGGCCCCACGGGTTGGGCGCGAACGACCCGATGGGCGCGGCGATGCGGAACTTGTCGTCGACTGAATCGATGGCCGGACGCCACGGCGGAATCGCACCCGACGGCAAGCCCCAGCCAAACGTGGGCATGACCCGCAGCGAGTGGTCGGCCAGGTTGGCAAAGGGCGCGAAGTCGGCGGTTAGATCACCAAACCACAGCGGCGTGGCGCTGCCGGCCCGGCACGCGTATTCCCACTGCTCCTCGCTAGGCAGCGTGCATGCCGCGCCGGTTTTGGCGGAGAGCCAGCGGCAAAACGCGTTGGCCGCCTCCCACGACACCCGCACGACCGGTTGCTTGGGGCCGTTGGCGGGATAGCCGCGCTCGGTCTCGCTGAATTGGAGGAAATCGCCGCGTTCGATCCGGCTGTCGTGGGCCGGATCGAAGCGCGCGAATTGCTCGTTGGATATCTCGCAACGGCCCATCCAGAATGGCGCGTTGATGATCCCCTGCCCCGCCGCCGCGCCGTTGGATCCAGCCCTGACAAATCCGCCCTCGGGGATGCGCAGCATGTCGAGCTTGATGCCCTCGCCCAGATCGAGTTGGCGCTCAAACGTGCCGGCCGCGGCCTGTCGGCGCCGCGCCTCGGCCGCATCAAACGGCCAGCCCGCAAGCTCGCCAGCGGCGGGTGCCGGAGGCACCGCGACAGTGGCCGGCGGCTGGAAAGTGACCGCTGCGGCCACCGTGCCGACATCCTCGGGGTCCTCGTCGCGCTGCGCGTAGAGTTTGAGCATCTCGCGGCGGCGATCGCGTTGGGCGTTTACCTTGTCCGCGCCCACAATCTCCGTCCAGGTGCCGTGGGCCGGCGTGTTGAGGTCGATCCATGTCGTTAGACGGTCCCACGCCTCGGCGTCGGGCGTCACCCCGTGGTGGCCGGCGCGCAACATCTGGATCAGCTCGGTGGTGTCGGCGCTGAACTCGCAAGGAGTTAGAAGATGCATGTCGCTCTCGATGGTGTGGCCGCGTACAAACGAGCGCAGTGCCAGATAGGCCGGGGTGAATTGGGTGGAGTTGTTATAGTTAGGGTCACCCGCCTGCGGGTGTACCGGCGGCGCGGCGCGCAGATCGGGTGGCGCGGTTTTCCCATCGTGGCAACCGACGCAATAGCGGTCCAGCACCGGTTGCACTTCGCGGATGAAGGAAAACCCGCGCGGCGGCCCGTACCAAGGCGTGATGGGTGTTGGCGGCTTTGTCAGGGCGAGGCTTTTGGTGGCTGGCGGGGTCGAGTTCTGGCGGTCATGGCAGCCGACGCAGGAGAGGGTTTCGCCGGGCATGGCGCTCATCCAGCTGCGCATGAGTTGGAGCGCCTGGCCGTCGCCATCGAGCGGTTGGATAGAGATCGGAGTGTTGGCCGGGACCCGGAAATACGCCGAGCCATCGGCCTCCACCGGCACGGTCCCGATGATCCGCTTGATGTCCCACGGGCCGTCGAGGCCGACGCGGTTGGTCTGGCCGCCCATGCCGTGATAGGCAAAGTGATAGGTGAACACCCGCAATTGTTTGACCGTGCCGCGCGGCACTCCGGCCAGGCCGGGGCCGGCATAGATGTCCAAAATGGAAACGGTGGCTTCGGTTTGTTTAGGTTGGACGGTGGAGGGCACGCTGCGGGGCCGCGGGGTCGGCCGCAACGGGACGGGTTCCAGCAACGCGCTGGCGTCCGCACTTTCCTTGACCAGCACCATGTTGTCGAACACATCCGCCAGATAGATGCCCCACTTGGCGCCCGCCGCAGGTTGTGCCGCCACCAGGAAATACTTGTCGCTCAGTGGCCAGGGGTGCAGGAATTTCGGCCAACTCGCGTCGGTGAGCGGGTCGAGGATGATGGGGGTGACTTTTTTGCCGCGGCCGGGAATGCGCTGGACGGCGCCATCGGCCTCGAGGCGCCCTTGGGCGGTGTCAAACAGCACCAATTCGCCCATTCGTGGCAGGCCGTGATGGCCGCCGACGACCGCCACAAACTTGGTGGCGGAGCCGGGAATTGGCCGCGCGTAGAACATGGCGTTGGGCCAATATGAGCCGCTGCCATAGAACTCCTTCTGATCCGTGCCATCCGGGTTCATGTGAAACAAGATGCGGGCGACAAAATGCGGAATGTCGGAGTACTCCCAACGCAGATAGAGCAGACGGCCGTCGTTGAGCACCGTTGGGCACCAGTTGTGCTCTTGATCGAAGGTCAGGCGGCGGATCGTCCCGCTGCCGCGTTCCAGCCGATAGAGGTTGGCCACATGCGAGGCACCGGTGACACAGGGGACCCCGGTGAACGGCGCGGTGGATCCAAACACCACGTTGCCATCGGGCAGATAGCAGGCATCGTAATTGTCGACGTCCGGCTCGTGGATCAGTGGCAATTGTCGCGGTGCCCCCCCCTCGGCACCCATCTCAAACACCTGCCAGCGGCCGTTGTCACCCGGCATCGAAAACAGCAGCTTTTTTGCGTCGAAGTCCAGATCGACGTCCCCGACAAAGCGCCCGGCTTCCGGCCGGAACAAGGGCAGCAGCTCTCCGGCGGGTCTCACGGGTGAGAGCACCACAAGCTGATTGTTGAACCCGCCGCCGGGCAAACTCGAGTTGCCCTCCCAATTTTGCGGCAGCCCGAGCTGGCTGGCATCGCGCTGGACCAGCAGCAATCGCTCAAAGTCCAGTAGCGGGTTGGCCAGCAGCGCGTCGCTGCGCAGTTGCGCCAGGGCGGCGGCGAATTCCGGAGTCGATCCGGACGCGGCCAGCTGCCGCTCCAACTCCCCTACCCGCGCGGCAAACGCCTCGCCCAGGACATAGCGGGTCCCGAATGATTTTGCCAGATCGTCGATGGCGAGCCGCAGGCTGGTGAGTTGTGCAGGCACATCCGCAGCTCCGGCGAGGCCGGAAGCCGCGAGCACGGCCATGCTGGCGAGGAGTTTGAGGGAGGCAGTCATGGGAAAACGCCGGTGTGGGAGCCAATAATCGAGCCCGCGGGTGCTGGGTCCGCTGGATTACGTCACTGGCGCGGGCGTTCTTGCAGGGACTGCACCT
>CAIVSK010000335.1 GCA_903908495.1 Akkermansiaceae bacterium | reverse complement strand
GGGCGGAAAATGGCAGTGCGGCGGCGCAGAGGCACTGGCGGAGAGAGGCCGCCACCGCAGCCACGCGGCGAGGACGCGGCAGCCACGCGGGCGGCGAAAACGTGCCATCTTTGGGTTGCGGCGGTCCCATGGTGAGGTATTTTCCCCCTGAGTGGTCCGGCAGGGGACTGCCTGACAGACCCGTTGCGGACTTGCTCGCCAACCTAACGAGAAAGGAAACCAACATGAAACTAACCAAACTCCTGTTGTCGGCCGTTTTCACCGGTGTCGCCCTGAGCGGTGCCGTCGTGGCCGAGTCCATTGCCAAGTCCCCCGAGGCCGATCTCAAGGCCGCCCGGGCGTTGGGCGACGCCTTTGCCAGTGTCGCCGAACGCGTCAAACCCGCGGTTGTGAGCATTCACTCCACCAAGACGGTCAAATTGCGCCGTTTTGATTTGCGGCTGCCCTTCGGCGACGATTCCCCGTTGCGCGAGTTCTTCAATGATGACAATTCGGGCAACCCGTTCCGCAGTCCGCCGCGCGAGTACAAATACCACCAAGGCGGTCTCGGCTCAGGCATGATCATTGACAAGGAGGGGCATATCCTAACCAATAATCACGTGGTCAATGATGTGGACCAAATCAACGTGACGCTGGCAGACAAGCGCAGTTTCGAGGCGGAAATCACCGGCACGGATCCGCGCACCGACCTTGCCATCATCAAGCTCAAGGGCGATCTTCCGCGCGATTTGCCGGTGGTGGAACTGGGGGATTCCGGCTCGTCGCGGGTCGGGGAATGGGTGTTGGCGATCGGTGCCCCGTTCGGCTACGAGCAAACCGTCACCGCCGGCATCATCAGCGCCAAGGGCCGCGCCAACGTCGCCAATTCCGACATGTTGCAGGATTTTCTGCAGACCGACACAGCGATCAATCCCGGCAATTCCGGCGGGCCGCTGGTCAATCTCGACGGCAAGGTCATCGGCCTCAATACCATCATTGCCACCAGTATCGGCCAGAGTGCCGGCGTCGGGTTTGCCGTGCCGATCAACATGGCAAAACAGATTCTGCCCACCCTCGTCAAGGGCGGCAAGGTCAGCCGCGGCATGCTCGGCGTGGTGATCCAGGATCTGACCGAGGATCTGGCGAGGCAGTTCAAGGTGTCCGGCGTCAAGGGCGCGCTGGTGACGCAGGTCGCTGCGGGTTCCGCCGCCGCCAAGGCCGGCATCAAGGTGTCTGATGTGATCACCCGCTACGACGGCAAGCCGGTGGAAGGGGTCAGCCAATTCCGCAACTTGGTTGCCGCCACTCCGCCCGCTGCCAAGGTCGAGATCGTCCTGTTGCGCGATGGCAAGGAAACGAGCGTGCACGCCCAACTCGGTGAACTGGCCCCCGAGCCCAGCGTCGCCGCCACTTCCGAGAAGGCAAACGGTGGCAACGTCCTGGGTCTGTCGGTCGAGCCGCTCACTCCGGCCATTGCCCGCCAAAACGGCTATGGCGATAGCCAGGGCGTCGTCGTCACCGAAGTCGAGGAGGGCAGTGCCGCCGCCGCGGCAGGCATACAGGTCGGGGACCTCGTCATCGAAGTCAACCGCCTCAAAACCGCCACCATGGCGGAGTACCAGCAGGCGCTGGCAAACGTCAAGGACACCGTGCTGGTACTGCTCAAGACCCAGGACGGCGGCAGTCGTTTTGTGGTGGTGCAGGTGAAGTGAGTGTCACCCGAGTTGCTCGAGCAACAGCTTGAGGATCTTGCGGGCGGAGTCCGGGATGACGGTGCCGGGGCCGAAGATGGCGGCGGCACCGTTTTGATAGAGGAAGTCGTAGTCCTGGGCTGGGATGACGCCGCCGCAGACGACCATGATATCTTCGCGGCCGAGTTGCTTGAGTGCGGTGATGAGTTGAGGCAGCAGGGTTTTGTGACCAGCGGCCAGGGAACTCATGGCAACCACGTGGACATCGTTTTCCACCGCTTGTTTGGCGGTTTCCTCGGGCGTCTGGAACAACGGCCCGATATCGACGTCAAAGCCCATGTCGGCATAGGCGGTGGAGACGACCTTGGCGCCTCGGTCGTGGCCGTCCTGGCCCATCTTGGCAACCATGATCCGCGGGCGGCGGCCTTCGAGTGTCTCGAATTGCTTGATGAGGTCGGGGATGTCTTTCATGTCGCCTTGGTTGTTGAATTCCTTGCCATAGACGCCGGAGATGGTGCGGATGACCGCCTTGTAGCGGCCGAAATGTTTTTCCAGGGCATCGGAGATTTCACCGAGCGAGGCGCGGGCCTGGGCGGCCTCGATGGCGAGGGCCAGCAGGTTGCCCGGGCCGCCGCCGGCGCAGTCGCACAGCGCTGTTAGAGTGGCCTGGCAACGCGTCTCGTCGCGTTCGGCGCGGAGTTTTTTCAAGCGCTCGATCTGGGACAGGCGCACGGCCGAATTGTCGACGTCGAGGATGTCGATGGGGGCTTCCTTGGCGAGGCGGTATTTGTTGACGCCGACGATGGTTTCCTCGCCGGAGTCGATGCGTGCCTGGCGGCGGGCGGAGGCTTCCTCGATGCGCATTTTCGGGATGCCGGCTTCCACGGCCTTGGACATGCCGCCGAGTTCCTGGGCCTCCATGATGTGATCCCAGGCCCGGTGGATCAGCGCGTCGGTCAAGGCCTCGAGATAATACGAGCCGCCCCAGGGGTCGATGACGCGGCAGATCGAGGTTTCGTCCTGCAGGAAGATCTGGGTGTTGCGGGCGATGCGGGCGGAAAAGTCGGTGGGCAGCGCGATGGCTTCATCCAGCGCGTTGGTGTGCAGCGATTGGGTGTGGCCGAGGGTGGCGGCCATTGCCTCGATGCAGGTGCGCGAGATGTTGTTGAACGGGTCCTGTTCGGTCAGGCTCCAGCCGGACGTTTGCGAGTGGGTGCGCAGGGCGAGCGACTTCGGGTTTTTCGGGTTGAACGACTTGACGATCTTGGCCCACAACACCCGGGCGGCGCGCATTTTCGCCACCTCCATGAAGTGGTTTTTGCCTTGTGCCCAGAAAAACGACAGGCGCGGGGCGAACGCGTCGATATCGATGCCCGCGGCGATGCCGGTGCGGAGGTATTCCCAGCCATCGGCCAGCGTGTAGGCCATCTCGAGGTCGGCGGTGGCACCGGCTTCCTGCATGTGATAGCCGGAGATGGAGATCGAGTTGAACTTGGGCATCTTCTGCGAGGTGAACTCGAAGATGTCGGCGACGATCTTCATCGACGGGCCTGGCGGATAGATATAGGTGTTGCGCACCATGTACTCCTTGAGAATGTCGTTCTGGATGGTACCGGCGAGCTGCTCATAGGTGGCACCTTGTTCCAGTGCTGTGACGATGTAGAATGCGAGGATGGGCAACACCGCGCCGTTCATGGTCATCGAGACCGACACCTTGTCGAGCGGGATGCTGTCGAAGAGCACCTTCATGTCCAGAATCGAGTCGATGGCCACCCCGGCCTTGCCGACGTCCCCGACGACGCGCGGATGGTCTGAATCATAGCCGCGATGGGTGGCGAGGTCGAAGGCGACGGAGAGGCCCTTCTGCCCGGCCGCCAGATTGCGCCGATAGAACGCGTTGCTTTCCTCCGCGGTGGAGAATCCGGCATACTGGCGGATCGTCCACGGCTGGAAGCAATACATGGTGGCATACGGCCCGCGCAGGAACGGGGCGATACCCGCCTGGTATTTCAGGTGTTCCATGCCAGCGGTGTCCGCCTCGGTATAGAGCGGCTTGACCGGGATTTTTTCCATGGTGTCCCACACGATCGCGTCGATGGGCTTGCCCATCTCAGCTTCGAGGGAGTGGCACCACTCGGCATAGCTGAGGCTGGCCGGGGGGGCGGAGTAGGGGATGTCGGCGAAATTGGGGCGGCTCATAGGATTAAGACAGAAGATATTGAGACAGAAGACAGAAGACAAGAGCAAGCATGCTGCGGAATGGGATTCTGAGAACCTATAACTAATTACCTATAACTTTCACAGCACCCCGGCCTTGGCGAGGAGGAGTTGGTTGAGTTCGTAATTGTTGGAGCGGACGTTCACGAAATGGTCAACCCCGGCGGCGCGCCATGCGGCTTCATGCTCGCCGGGGGCTCCGGCGACCAGCAGCGTGAGATCGGGCCGCGCCGCCTTGATGGCGGTGGCGAGCGGGGCGACCGTTTCCTGATAGGTTGCGTCGTCGGAGGTGACCACGGCGATGCTGGCCTTGCTGAAAGCGGCGGCGCGGGTGGCTTCTTCGACGTTGCTGAAGTCCTGGCTGCCGTCCACGGCGAAGCCGGCGGCTTCAAAAAACGAGGCGGTCCAGTCGGCGCGCAGGCGGTAGCGGCCGGATGGGCCGATGTTGAGTTGCAGGATGGCGGGTGGCGTGCCGGTCTTTCCGGCAAAGCCGGCCGAGGCATCGCGCAGCGCCTCGTATTCCTCGGCGGCGCGGCGCTGGGGGATGGCTGCGATGGTTAGGGCCGGGGCTGCCGGGGGCTGTGCTTGGAGGCCGGCGGCGAGGTCGGCGGTGGAGGCACCGTTGCTGGCGGCGGCGATGGCTTCGGCCACCAGCGCGGCGCTGGTGGAGGATGCTTGCGGTTGGAAGCCGCAACTGCTGGCGGCGGCGGATGGCGCGTGGGGGGCGGTGATAGTTGGCGGGGTGAGCTTCTTGCCCTTGAGGTCGGGATACATGTTGCAGCCGATGACTTTGTCTTTGCGGCGGCGGATGTTCTGGAGCTTGGCATTGCAGACGCCGCCCACGGCCGCTTGGATGCCGCCATTTTCGAGGCCGGCGAGGATGCCGCCTTGTTGTTCGACGTCCTGGAAAATCGCCCAACTCTTGGCGGCCACCTGGTCGGTGAGCCATTCGATGTAGTTGGATCCGCCGGCCGGGTCGATGACGTGGTCCAGCCCGCATTCCTCGCGCAGGATGATGTGGATGTTGCGGGCGATGCGCCGCGAAAATTCGTCACCCCCGCCGACCCCTTCGTCATAGGGGCCGATGTGGAGGCTGTCGACCCCGGCGACCACCGCGGCGAATGCTTCCGCGGTGACGCGCAACATGTTGGTGTGGGCGTCGTAGGTGGTTTTGTTCCAGCGCGAGGTGCTGGCGTGGATGTGAATGTTAGGACTGGCGACGCCATAGGCGGCCGCAACCTTGCTCACCAGCCAGCGGGCGGCGCGCAGCTTGGCGATTTCCATGAAATAGTCGGATCCGACCGCCAGGCAGATGCGGACGTGTTGGAGAGCGGTGGCCGGTGCGATGCCGCGGGTTTGCAGTTCGTCGACATAACTCACCAAGGTGGCGATGGCGTAGCCGAGTTCCTGGGTGGCGGAGCCGCCGCCGTTGTGATAGACATCGCCCTGGACGACAAGGGTCTGGATGTGCGGGGCGTTGGCGTTGGCAAAGGCAGTGAGCGCCGCCAGGTGGTCGAGGCGCTTGGCCAGACCCGCGTCGAGGCTGCCGTGGCGGGCCAGATCACCGATGGGATCATTTTCGAAGCAGCCGCGCAGGCCGGCCAGATTGAGGCCGCGCTGTTGGGCGGCGGCGAAATACAGGGCGGCTACGGGCAGGGCGTTGGAGCCGGCGCGCCAGAAGCAGGAAATGGCACCGAGGTCGATGTCGGCGAGGGCGGTGCCGGCGGACGTTAGATTCCTGAGCACCAGGCCGGGGCCTGAGGCGCCCGCAGGCTGAGGCGTGAGCCCTGCGACGGGGATGTTCAGCTCGGTTTGGCCGCCGTGGAGGCCGGTGAGGGCGATTTGGTTGAACTTGGCCGGGCAACGGGTGACGAGTTCCTGGGAGACTTCCCAGCCGGTCTTGAGGAAGCCGCCGTGGTGGCTGCCGCGGACGTGTGAAGCGGAGCCCGGGAGGTGTTTGCGGTGCTCCAGGTTGGCGATGTCGTCGCTGCGATAGAGCGGTTGGATGGTGATATCCTCGTAGGTCTTACTGACGAGGAGTTTTTCAAACGAAGCACCTTTGAGCAGTTGTTCCGCGGCTTGGTGCCATTGTTCGTAGGTGTGCTCGGGAAACTCCGCGAGCAGGGGTTCGGCGTGGACGGGCGTGGACATGGTGGAAGAAAGTACTAAATATTAAAACTTGGTGTCATGCATGTCGCCGGTTTGCAGGAACGTCTCATGGAAGGCGAAGGCGGAGCGGAACGACTGGGGCGTGTGGCCGTTTTCGGTGAGTTTGAAGTAGGTCCAGATCAAGTCCCGGTAGGACGGATCCACGCAGTTGCTGATGATGGCGGTGGCGCGTTCGCGGGGATCCTTGCCGCGCAGGTCGGCCACGCCGTGTTCGGTGACGAGCACCTGCACCGAATGCTCGCTGTGATCCATGTGCGAGCACATCGGCACGATGGCCGAGATGTTGCCGCCCTTGGCAGTGGAGGGGCAGGTGAAGATCGAGATATAGGCGTTGCGGGTGAAGTCGCCGGAGCCGCCGATGCCGTTCATCATTTTCTGGCCTAAGACATGGGTGCTGTTGATGTTGCCGAAGATATCGGCTTCCAGCGCGGTGTTGATCGAGACGATGCCGATGCGGCGGACGATTTCCGGGTTGTTGGTGATTTCCTGGGGACGCAGCAACATGCGGCCGCGGTAGCTCTCGAGGTTGTCATAAACGCCTTGCAGCACGGCATTGCTGAGGGTAAGGGAAGACCCGCTGACGAAACTGCAACGGTCCTGTTGGATCAGATCGATGACCGAATCCTGGATCACCTCGGTGTACATCTGGAAGCGTGGGATTTCAGGATGGGCACCCATGGCGCTGAGCACCGCGTTGGCCACGTTGCCGACGCCGGATTGGATCGGCAGAAAGCCTTTGGGGATGCGGCCGTTGCGCAATTCGGCGGCGAGAAACTCCGCCACATGCTGGCCGATGCGGGTGGTGATTTCGGTGACCGGGGTGAATTCCTTGACTTCGTCCTGACGATCGGACTCAACGATGCCGACGATTTTTTTAGGATCGACCCAGACGCGCTGGGTGCCGATGCGGTCATCGGCACTGCAGATGGGGATGGGGCTGCGGTGGGGCGGGGATTGCGGCTCGTAAATATCGTGGAAGCCCAGCAGTTCCTTGGGATGGCGGCTGTTGACTTCGATGAGAATGCGCTTGGCCTGGGTGAGGAAGGTGGGGGCGGCGCCGACGCTGGTGGTCAGCAGGATTTTGCCGTCCGAGGAGACATCAGCGGCTTCGACGATGGCCCAGTCGAGCTCGCCTAGAAACCCGTAGCGGACGTATTGTGGCAGCAACGACAGGTGCATATCGAAGAAATGCGTCTTGCCGGCGTTGATGCTGTCGCGCAGGTCCTTGTTCGACTGATAGGGAGTGCGGAATTTGATCGCATCGGCCTTGGCCAGTTCGCCGTCGAGTGAGGGACCGGTGGAGGCACCGGTGATGACGCCCACTTTGAAGGGTCTGCCGGCGTCGTGTTCGACGCGGGCCTTGGCGGCAATGGCGGTGGGGATGACTTTGGCGGCGCCGGCGGGAGTGAAGCCGCTGAAGCCGATCACTTCGTCGTTGTGGACGAGGGCTGCAGCTTCCTCGGCGGTGAGCATGGGGTAGGTGCGATTCATGGAGGGTAAATGAGGTGGAGGGGGAGGTTGGAAGCGGGTGCCGGCTGTTAGAGTTCGGCGGTTAGGGCCGCAATATGGCATGAGGCGGGGTGAGCGGCAAGTCACACCCCGCACCAATGTTGGCGTTAGCGGGCACCCGCGCCAACCGCTCGGTTGGGCAGGGCCGCCAGCGGGAGGCGCGTCAGGCCAAGGTGTAGAGCGCTTGGCCCTCGTCAACAGCATCACCCGGGCTGACGTGAATGGCGGTGACGGTGCCATCGGTGGGGGCGTTGATGGCGGTGTACATTTTCATCGCTTCCAGCGTCATGAGCGCGTCGCCGGCTTTGACGACGGCACCGATCTGGGTGTCGACCGCCTTGACAATGCCGGCGAGGGGGCTGAGCACATCGCCCGGGGCGGTGGCGGCCTTGGGGGCGGCTTGCGGTCGGGAGACGGGGGCGGCGGCGGCGGATGCCGCAGCCTGTGGCGGCACGGCGATGGGGACGTCGGGGCCGTCGAAGCGTTCGACGATGACATCGTAGGTTTTTCCTTCAACGGTGATGCGGAGATGTTTCATATATGGGAGGATGGAGCGGAGGGTTGGTAAGTTCAGCGGATGCGGTGAGATGTGAGGATAGCCTGGCGTCCGGCCATTTCCCATGAGGAATCCTGCGGTTTGATCGAGATGATCCTGGTCTTCTCGTCGAGCATGGAATACACGGCGCTGGCTATCACGGCAACGATATGCGCCGGGATGCCGGGCTCGGCGACGGCGCTCGCCACCGCTTGTGGCGTGGGGTGGGGTGCTTGGCTGGCAGCCACCGCCGCAGGCACGGCTGCGGGTATGGCCGCAGGCAGGGTCGCGGGTGCCGAGCGGCGGACCAGATAGGAGAGCAGGCAAAAGCCGCTCCAGACCAGTGAGGCGAGGATGACGACCGAGCCGACGAAGTTGGCCAGGCTGTTAAACAAGGAGCCCAGCGTCATGGCCAGGGCCGGCGCTAACAAAGTGAGGGTGTGCATATGATGTTAGAGTGGGATGTTGCCGTGCTTTTTCGGCGGTCTGCTTTCGTGTTTGTTCATGATGCCGCGGAAGGCGAGCGCCAAGGTCGAGCGGGTCACGGCGGGGTCGATGACGTCGGTGATCATGCCGTTGCTGGCTGCCTGATAGGGCGAGGAGAATTTCTCGCTGTAAGCCTTGCGCAATTCCTGTTCGAGGGCCTTGGGATCGGCGGCTTCCTCGAGTTCCTTTTTGTAAAGGACCTTCATGGCGCCCTGGGCACCCATCACGGCGATTTCCGCGGTGGGCCAGGCAAACACAAAGTCCGCCCCCAGATCCGTCGGGCACATCGCCAAATAGGCCCCGCCGTAGGCTTTGCGGCAGATGAGGGTGATTTTGGGCACGGTGCCCGAGGCCCAGGCAAATAGCATCTTGGCACCGTGGCGGATGATGCCGCCGCGTTCCTGCGCCAGGCCGGGCATGAAGCCGGGGACATCGACCATCGAGAGAATCGGGATCGAGTAGATGTTACACACGCGGATGAAGCGCGCGGCTTTGTCCGACGCGTCGATGTCGATGCAACCGGCCTTGACGGTGGGTTGGTTGGCGATGATGCCGATGACGAGTCCTTCGAGGCGAGCGAAGCCGACGAGGATGTTGGGGGCGAAATCGGGCATGATTTCAAACCAACTGCCGGGGTCCATGACCCGCGCAATGACTTGTTGCATGTCGAGCGGCGCCTTTTGGTCGGCGGGGATGATTTCGTGCATCAAGGCGTCTTCCACGATCTCGATCTGCTCGTTCATCCGGTGTGGCGGATTGCTTAGGTTGTTAGATGGCAGGTAGTCCAACAGGCGTTTGCAGAGGGCGATGGCGTGGGTATCGTCCTCGGCGATGAGGTGGATGTTGCCGCTGACCTGGGCGTGGGCGTCGGCGCTGGCGAATTGATCCAGCGAGGCGGTCTGGCCGGTGGCGGCACGGATGACATCGGGGCCGCAGATGAACATGTTGGCATTGCGGCGGGTCATGATGATGAAGTCGGTGAGCGCGGGGGAGTAGGCCGCGCCGCCCGCACAGGGACCGGCGATGATGGAGATTTGCGGGACCACGCCGGAGGCGAGTACGTTGCGGAAGAAGATCTGGCCGTAACCGGAGAGGGCCTCGATGCCTTCCTGGATGCGCGCGCCACCGGAATCATTGATGCCGACCACCGGCATGCCGGCCTTGATGGCGAAGTCGAGCAGGTCGCAGATTTTCTTGGCGTGGATGGCACCCACGGCACCGCCGCCGACGGTGAAGTCCTGGGCGAAGGCGGCGACTTGGCGGCCATCCACCACGCCGGTGGCGCACACCACGCCGTCGCCGGGCATCTTGCGCTTTTCGAGGCCGAAGTTGATGCATGAGTGGTGGGCATGCATGCCGAACTCAATGAAGAGGCCCTCATCGAAAAAGGCGGTGAGGCGCTCGCGGGCGGTGAGCATGCCCTTCTCATGACGTTTCTTGATGCGGTCCTTGCCGCCTCCGTCGAGGGCTTCCTGTCGGCGGAGATTGAGACTCTCCATGAGTGCTGGGTCGATGGCCATAAATGCTGTGTGGTTAGGATTGGGGAATGGTGGGGAAATCAGTGCTTGGATTGGCAGAACTCGGTGAGCACGCCGAAGGTCGACTTCGGGTGGAGAAAGGCCACCAGCTTGTCGCCGGCGCCCTCGAAAGGCACCTCGTGGATGAGGCGGGTGCCCTGCTCCTTGGCTTGGCCGAGCTGGCCGACGATGTCGTCGGTGGCAAACGCGATGTGGTGGATGCCGGGGCCGTTTTTCTCGAGGAATTTGGCGATCGGGCTATCGTCGGAGGTCGGCTCGAGCAGTTCGATGTGGACCTCGCCGGCGGCGAAGAAGGCGGTCTTGACCTTTTGCGACTCGACTTCCTCGCGGCCCTCGCATTTCAAACCCAGAACGGCTTCGTAATAGGGGATGGCTTCATCAATGGATCTGACGGCGATGCCGAGGTGGTCGATTCTGGTGATCATGGTGGCGGGTAGCTGGCTAAGTGGGTGACGGAATTGACTATGGGGCAGGCGGAGCGGTTTGGCACTGCGGGGAGTTGCTAAGACTGCGCATATTCTGCCTTTATTGCGGTTCCCCGTAAGGGTGGTGCATGCGGCGGGGCATTTTTGTCAATGGTGTTTTTTGTTTTTCCAAGGTTTTGACAGAGCCGCGCAAACGGGTAAGCTGCCACAGCGCTGCGGTTGACCGTGCGCGAACCCTCCACACCCATAGATTATGAGCGAAACAAGCAAAGAACAACATCCGTTTCAAGCCGAAATCCGGCAACTGCTGGATCTGGTGGTCCACTCGTTATACACCGACAAGGAGATTTTTCTGCGCGAGCTCATCTCCAATGCCTCGGATTCGATGGAACGGCTGCGCCACATCGAGGCGACCGAAAAACACGTCAACCAGCCGGATTTGCCGATGGAGATTCACCTCACCACGGATGAAGAGGCCAGGACGCTGACCATCGCCGACCACGGCATCGGCATGACGCGGGAGGAATTGGTGAAAAACCTCGGGACCATCGCCCACTCGGGAACCAAGGCGTTCCTCGAGTCGGTCAAGACCAGCGGCAGCGCGCCGGGCAAACTCATCGGCCAGTTCGGGGTGGGTTTTTACTCGGCCTTCATGGTGGCCGACGCGGTGACGGTGTACACGCGGAGTTGGCGCGCGGAGGGCGAGGAATTGGAGTGGACCAGCGACGGGGCCAGCGGGTATGAGATTGCGGAGCTGCCCGGCCAGGAGCGCGGGGTCAAGCTGGTGCTGCATCTCAAGGAAGATCAGGCCGAGTACGCCGGTGAGGCGCGGGTCAAGCGCCTGATTGAGACGTACAGCAACTTCGTCGGGTTTCCGATTTTCCTCAATGGCAAGCGCATCAACGAGGTGGAGGCGCTGTGGTTGAAGAACAAGACGGAAATTTCCGCAGAGCAGTACACGGCGTTCTATCAATTTGCCGGGAAGGCGTTTGATGAGCCGGCCTACCGGCTGCATTTCAGTGCGGACGCGCCGCTGGCGATTCATGCGTTGTTGTTTGCGCCGAGCGAGAATCCGGAGCGGATGGGCTTTGGCAAGGTCGAGGGCGGGGTGGCGCTGTATTGCCGCAAGGTCTTGATCGATGAGGATCCCAAGGGCCTGCTGCCGGAATGGCTGCGTTTCATGAAAGGCGTGGTGGATAGTGCCGATCTGCCGTTGAACATCTCGCGCGAAACCATGCAGGACAGCGCCTTGGTGCGCAAACTCAACAGCGTGCTGAGCAAGCGCGTGATCCGGATGTTCGAAAAGGAGGCCGAGGCCGATCCTGAGAAGTACCGCGCGTTCTATCGCAAGTTCGACCGCTTCTTCAAGGAAGGCGTGGCCACCGACTATGCCAACCGCGAGGCGCTGGCCAAGCTGTTGCGCTTTGAATCATCGCTGGCCGAGCCCGGCGTGCTGTGCGGCTTTGCCGACTACCTAACCCGGGCGAAGGACGGCCAGGAGGTGATTTACTATCTGGTAGGGCCGAATCGCGACAGCCTCGAGGGCAGCCCCTATCTGGAGGCCTTCAGGGCGCGCGGCATCGAGGTGATCTACTTCACCGAAATGGTCGATGAATACGTCGTCGATGCGCTGGGTGAATTCGACGGCAAGAAGCTGGTGTCCATCCGCCATGCCGGGGTCGAGATTGAGGCCCAGGCGGCGGGCGAGGGCGAATCGCTCGACGAGACGCAAACCGCCGCCCTGTGCGCCTTTCTCAAGGCGGAATTGGGCGAGAGGGTGACCACGGTGGCCAGCGGCAAGCGGCTGGTTGATAGCCCCGTCATCGCGTTGGTGCCGGTCGATGGTCTCAGCCCGCAAATGCGCCAAATGATGCGCGCCATGGATGAGAACTTCAAGGACGAGCTGAAAGTGGAGCTCGAGATCAACCCGCGCCACCCATTGCTGCGCAAGTTGGCCACCGCCAAAGACAGCAATCCGGAATTGGCCAAACTCGTCGCCCGCCAGTTGTTCGACAACGCACTCATCGCCGCCGGCCTGTTGGACGACGCGCGCGACACCGTCACCCGCATGAACACACTGATGGAAAAGGCGATGGCGTAGACTCCTGATCTCCTCGTCAAACCCATCAGTCAGCGGCATCGCCACCGGCAATGCCCTCGTCGCTTCGTCACTTACGGCTTCTTTTCCCCTTTGTCGCACACGGCCCATAACGATTTGCCCATGACCGTAAAGAGAACGCCGTTGGCAACGCACGGCACACTGCTGCCGTGAGTGCTTTTCTCGATGGTGCTGAGAACTTTGAGTGTCTTGTCCGCCGCCAGAATGGTGTTGCCGGCAAATATCTTGCCGTCCGCTGCCAGCAGGGCTGAATTGACGTCGCCCTGGTCGCTATCGAGGGCGTAGGTCCAGTATTTCAGCCCGGTATCCGCGTCCAGGCAGTGGATGACGCTGGTTTCGTCAATGGCGAACACCAGCCCTCCGGTAACCGCCACCGTAGCCAATGATGCGTTCAGATCGTCGTAACTCCACACCTCGCCGTTACGGGTGACATCGCCGGTTCGCGTTGCATCGATGCATACCAAGTGTCCCTTGCTGTTTTTGCTGCCATGTACCGGATCCCCGCCGATTAAAACATACACCCGGTTGCGGTAAAACACCGGAGTTGCAATGATGTCGCACGGGTGCTTCTTCCCGTCCCCCGTGGTGCCGCGCGCATAAAACGGTGCATTCCTGTATTCCGGTGGCAGGCAATCAAACCACCAGATTTTCTTCAGGATCGGCACGTCGGGCAGCTTGGCCGTCGGAATCGAATCCACCGGCGTGGTCATCGGCATGTCGATCGAATAACGGAACTCCAGCGGCAACGCCGGCTTTGGCAAGGAGGAAAGCACGTTGAACTGCTTGGCGTATTCCGCGGGTGTGAGTCCGGCCGTGTCTTTGCCTTTGACGTCCATATAATACACAATCGGGCCGCGCAGCGTGGTGGTGACCCAGCGGTCGGGGATGACCTCCGCCGCAGGATCGACCGGTTCAAACGCATAACAGAAGCCATTGCCGGTGGCAAAGAGGATCTGCGCCTTGCCGTTCACCATCGCGAGCGACGGCGACGACCACTGCCCCCGCCACAGTTGCTCTCCAATCTGCTCGTCGTCCCGCGCGACCATCTGCCCGGTGTGCTTGTTGAGCGCTATCAGGCTGGGCGTGAGCGGATAGAACGGTTTTGTGAGGTTCTTGTATCGCCCGTTGCCGGTGCAGACGTATAAGAAATCGCCGTGCACCAGAACGGAGCAACTGGCGACGTGATCCTGCATGACCTGCAAGGCTTTGGCCATGTCATGGCGCCAGACAACGTGCCGGGCTGAATCCGCGGCACCGGTCACGGCGGACGGATTGAGCCAGGATTTCAGATCGAGGCAGATCACCTCCGGGTACGGTGCCACAAAATAGAGGCGGTCACCCTCGACGGTCGGAGTCGAACACACCCCGAAGTTATCGGTTTTTGTTTTCGAGGGGCCGCAGATGAACGTTCCCAATTCCGCCCCAGTTTCCTCATCGAAACACAGGATTCTGGCATCCGCGGGCGATTCACCCGCCGTGCCGATATACACTCTGCCCTGGCTCACCATCGGGCTCCCAAAGGTATTATTGTTGAGCTTGGCGACCCATTTGATGTTTTTGGCGGCGGACAGGTCAGTCTTGCCTTTGGATTTTTTCACGTCGATAGAATACCAATCCGGCAGGCCCTTCTCGGTTTCGGAGGCCATATTGCGCGACGCTTGCCCACCCCACGACGGCCAATCCGCGGCACGCGCGGCGGCAGCCAGGACCACCACTGACAATAGCGCGCATCTTGAAAACTCCATGGTTCCAAGCGAAACTCCGCCAACCCTCTTGCTTGATCCGGTCGAGGATCGTGAGCGGCCCGGAAAATCATCCGCGCCACGCAGTTCACAACGGCGCGGCATTCTTACGCAACAAGTCAGTGGCATTGGGGAGGGTAAATGTTAGGTTTTCAGCGATTCTGATAAATGCCCGGGGGGGGCCGAGGGCATGAGTGATGGATGCGGTGGCGCCGCTTGCAATGCCTAACGTTCTGGCGGGAGGCGTTCTTTCGCCTCGTCAGCAGAAGTTGTGTGTTGATGGAGGTTCAGGAAGTCCCCCAAGTGTATGATACGGAACGAGTTTCAAGCACGCTGAAGGAGCGGTGGCCAAAGCTGCGCGCATGCCCGGCGGGAAAAAGGACTGCATTCAGGGAAATCAGCCGCCGCGGTCACTGGTCTAACAGCGATGCTGCCATTGCGCGGGCCTGCTGGCCGCCGCCGCCTAACATGCGGACAAGTTCTGCGATGCGGGTTTCGCCGTGGACGCGGAACAAGCGCGAGCGGGTGCGGCCGTTGGCCACTTCCTTTGAGACCACGAAATGGTGGGTGGCGCTGGCCGCCACCTGCGGAAAATGGGTGATGGCGACCACTTGGTGGCGGGTGCCGAGGGCTGCCATTTTGCGGCCGACGGCGCGGGCGACTTCGCCGCCGACGTTGGCGTCGATTTCATCAAACACCATCAGCGGGGTGGCGTCCTGCTCGGCGAGCGCGGATTTCACGGCGAGCATGACCCGGCTGATTTCACCGGACGAGGCGATTTGGCGCAGGGGCAGCAAGGGTTCGCCAGGGTTGGGGCCGAACTGGAATTCGATCGCCTCAAAGCCCTGCGGCCCGGGCTCGGCCAGGGTGTGGAGTGGTGCCTCAAACGACGATTGAATGAATCCGAGGTCCTTGAGCTGGCTGGAGATTTCCTTGGCGAGCTTGGGGGCGGCCTTGCGGCGGGAGGTTGACAGCGCCTTGCCGGCGGCATCGAGTGCGGCGCGGCAGGTGGCCAGCGCGGTTTCCAACGCGGTGATTTTCTCGCCGCGGTTTTCGATGGTGTCGAGGCGCGCGGCGGCCGACTCGCGGCGGGCGAGCACGTCGGTGAGGGACGGGCCGTACTTGCGCTTGAGCGACTCGATGAGATTGACGCGTTCCTCGAGGCTGGCGGCCGCGGCGGGGTCGATGTCGAGTTCATCGGCATAATCCGCGAGGGTGGTTTCGAGGTCGGCGAGCTCGAGGCTGGCGGACTCGAGCGACGCGGTGCGCTCGCGGATCGACGGGTCGAGTTTTTCCAATTCGCGGATGTGGCGCTGGAGTTCGCCGAGGCGCTCGAGGATGCCGTCCTCGCTGGTGAGGACGGCGGCGGCGGCGGCGGCGGCCTCGACGAGGCGGCTGGCGTTGGCGGCGCGGCGCCAGCGGTCTTCGAGGTCCTGTTCGTCTTCCGGTTTGAGGCTGGCGGCGTCGATTTCCTGCACTTGATAGCGGAGCAATTCGAGTTCCTGTTCGCTGGCGTTTTCGGCGTGGCGGACTTCCTCGAGTTCGGCGGTTTTGCCGCGCCAGGAGCGGTGGAGATCGCGGTAGCTGGCGAGGGTGGCCTCGGCACCGGCGTAAGCGTCGAGCATGGAGAGTTGGCGTTCGGCGGACAGCAGCGACTGGTGTTCGTGGGGGCCGTGGAGGTCGACGAGGTGTTCGCCGAGGCGTTTGAGCAGGGCGAGGGTGACCGGCGAGTCGTTGACAAACTGGCGGGTGTTGGACTGGCCGATGATGCGGCGCACGATGAGCTGGGTTTCGTCGCAGGGGGAGAGGCCGCCGTCCTCGAGGATGGCGTTGATATCCGCCGGATCCTTGAGTTCAAACACCGCCTCCACCGAGCAGGCGTCCTCGCCGCTGCGAATCAGCGATTTCTCGGCGCGCTCGCCAAGCACCAGCTTGAGCGCCCCCACAATGACCGACTTGCCGGCTCCGGTTTCGCCGGTCACGCCGATGAGGCCGGGGCCGAGCTCCCAAACGAGTTCGTCGACTAGGGCCAGATTGCGGATTTTTAGCAGGGTAAGCATGCGGGTGGTGAACGCGCGGATTATGCAGGGCTGCGCCGCGGAATCAATCCCCGGCTTGCGGGAGATTTGGCGGTGCTCAAGGAGCGGTGGCTTCCAGCCGCCGTGGGCAAAGGCGGGTGGCGGGCATAGAAAACCCATGGTCGCGCAATGCGCTGCTCAATCAAGGACCAGCCTTCCAACTCTTAAGGTTGACGTTCTTGTTGCAGGGAAACCGCTTGACGGGAGAGGAAATTTTCCTGCGCCAGTTGGTAGCCGGATTCCCGTTCCATGCGCTCGGACAGGCGGAACGCGCTGTCTTCCGTCACATCCGCCCGCAGCGCCCGTGCGGCGAATTGGACCGCCGCAAGCACGGACTCCTGCGTCAACCGTGGATGCTCCGCGACGATTTGTTCGATGGTTTCACCCGCACCAAGGCTTTCGAGAATGCATTCCACAGTGATTCGGGTTCCGGCAATCACCGGCTTTCCCATCATGACATTGGCTTTGGAGTCTATGAGGTTGATAGCGTGATGGTACTCGTTCAGAAGCAGCCTTTCGAATTTTATGTGCGGGTCAAATCCTTGGTTTTCCACGAGTCTTGGCCACCAGTTCATTCAATTGGAAATCGACGTGGAATGGATTGGCGACGCGGAGGTTGCCGATGATGAGGCCATGTTGGAGGTCCTCAGTGAGCAGCAGGCGAGAACCGGATTCCATGGCGGAGGCAACCACGAGGCTGTCCCACCAGGAGAGTTGGAAGCGGTCTTGGATTTCCCACGCCTGCTGGAAGGTGGAAAGAGTGGGTGATGTGGGTTGCCAGGCGAACAGGGCGTCCACATCAGCGCGGGCATCCGCATTGGGCAGACCGGGTCGCAGCTTGCGGGTGACAGTGACGTAGTACTCCTGCAGGACCTGGGTGCTCACGCGGCCGGCTCGGGACGCCCAGAGAAGCCGGAGGACCTCCATGGCGCGAGGCTGTTTGGCGGGTTCCCCGGCATCGCGGGCATAGACCAGAACGTTGGTGTCAACGAAGATTGGTGCGGTCATGAAGATCGGCGCGCTTGGGGTAAGGTTGACGTTCTTGTTGCAGGGAAACCGCTTGACGGGAGAG
>CAIVSK010000334.1 GCA_903908495.1 Akkermansiaceae bacterium | reverse complement strand
GCATGGTAACATTTGTTCGAGGTGTCGCTGGCATTTTCTCACTGCGTTGTGATCTCCCCCCTGCCGGATCAAACGTAAGCGTCCTAAAATCCCCCATCTAGTCAAGTCGGCCCGGACTGCTAGGCTGCGGCCATGTGTATGTTACCTATGAGTCGGCGCACTTCTACTCACACAGACCGTGACTTCGATCTTCACGACCGGTCCGGCTGGGCCGGTTGTAAGCGGGACGGCAGCAACTCGCCGAGGTCGTCCTACTTGGTCATGGTAGCCAGGCGTTGGAGCACTTCGGCGAGGTAGGCTTCCGGGATGTGGCCGCGGCGGAGGGCGCGTTCCACTAGGGGGGTGATGACCGCGCCGCACTGGCCGGTGGTTTCGCCGCCCACGAAGAACCAAGCCACATTTCCTTCCGGTCAGGCACAATTCCTTTCCGCTTCGCCGATTGCACTTCCATCGGTCGGCAACAGGCGCATCATTGCGCCTGGAAAATGACCTGCTTTAGAACGATGTCCTCGCCCGAACGCCGCAACCCGCAAAAGCCGCGTCTGTCTCCGCCGTTTCCGACGAACCAGCCATGACAGCCATCATGCCAGATCCAGCCCCGACTCTTGAACCGCCGATGACCGGTGGCCGAGACACCGATGACGACAATCAGCCACTCGAATCCGGCCCGGTGTCGCCGCCAACCCGGCCCACACCGCCAGGACCTGGAAATTCACCCAATCCGTTGAGCAATAATGGATTAGGCGAAAGTATACCTTGGGGGAAAATCAACTATGTAGCATACTACGGATACCGGTACTTCGACCCGCTCACCGGCCGCTGGCCGTCCAGGGACCCCATCGGGGAAAAGGGCGGGAAGAATTTGTATGGATTCGTGGAAAATCGCCCATTATCATATATTGACATGTTGGGCTGTACGGAAATCGTACTCATCGCGCCCAGTGTTGGAGACACGACCAATCAGG
Source organism: Akkermansiaceae bacterium (assembly GCA_903908495.1). Classification (GTDB taxonomy): domain Bacteria; phylum Verrucomicrobiota; class Verrucomicrobiia; order Verrucomicrobiales; family Akkermansiaceae; genus Luteolibacter. The sequence continues at coordinate 23,803 of CAIVSK010000334.1, read as the reverse complement.
AATATTGGGATAGTAAATACCATCAAGATAGCCTCAAACATTCAATGGATCTACCCAATAGCCTGGGTGGGAGAACAAATTTCACTACAACGACTGGCAACATCACCCAGCAGAAGGGCGATGCTTGTGCGATTTCCGGCATGATCGAATTGAAATATCTTGTTACAATTAATACTAACCCGTCTCGATTAGCGATCTATCATGGAGAGAATTATTGGAAAGTAGCAGCACACGAACCTCAGCATGTGCGAGCCATGGTGAAAAGAATGGAAAAAATAGTGAAAATGGCTGCTATGTGGCCCGACCGGTTCCTTTCGCCCGAAAAGGCGGAAACTGCAGCTTTGTTGCAAACAGGGGATCTCAAGACCGCGATCGCTATTGCGGAGAGGAGAGAATCTCTTCACGGGGATCAAGAAGAAACATTTGTGGAGGATGCATCTCTCGAATTCGGCATGCCCGTCGACAAGTCTCCACATGATTGGAAGACTGGCAAACTAACGACATGGTAAGAGGATCTGAGTCCCGGTTTGTCATGACATTCAAATCCCAGGCTGCCCTCATTGTTGTCTTGTCTCTCGCTTGCATCGTGTTCTTGGCGACTGGCGACAATAAATTCTCAAAAAGGAAGCTCGTTGGGTCCTGGGAGGATCAGAAGCTTGACTGCCAAGCTTCATCGGATACTCTGGTAATTGACGAAAACTTAAACTTTAAATATTGGCACGATTCGGATGTTGTTATCGACGATAGCGATGGCTGGCCCAAGACAGGCAGAGTCGAACTGGTGGGAAATTTGATCACCCTTCCTATTGTATATCGGCTTCATGATGGGCAGGTTGTACCTTTCCCTATTTATTTCCTGGCAGTCAAGCTCGATGGAGAATGGCTACTGGTCAAGCCAGTGGACTGGGAGCATGCGGTTAGCGGCGGGCCGAAATTGGACGCCACGAAGGCACTGAGAAAAAGAAATTTTATCACTCCAATCACAGATTGGACGAAGAAGCATCACGTCTGGTATATCTCCTACAGTTTGTAGTACATGGAGAACACTTTGGGTCTTCACGGTTGGCACCAGTTCGTTTTTTTTCTATAACAGGGTCTCATACTGCTTGAGACTCTTGAGTATACGATTGGCCTGATCGCTCACTTGGGCACTGCGCTACATGGCAAAGCACCGCATGAAAATTCCGATGGAGCTGTTAATTGCCGAATTGCCATAGTGGGGCTTTACCAAATTCATATCATAGGTGTTGGGACTATATTTCCACGCTGTCATTGTGATTTGGAGCCGCATTGGTCGTGAAATCCGCCGGATTCTTCCACGGCACGGCTTTTATTATTGAGACAGCCGGTGAACAGTGGTTTTGGGTGCCATCCGCGAACCGTTAGGCCAGCGCGACCGCGCCATGCTCGAACTCTTCTACAGCGCCGGGCTGCGCCGCATCGACAGAATCCAGAGACGCACCAATGCCCGCTGAATCAACGATTGGCGCAAGAATCGCCCCAAATCAACCACCCGGGCGAGGTGGTGGATCCACCTCTGCCCGTGAGCCGGATGATTGATGATTAACGCAAGACGGACCATTCAAAGACCGCCGGTGTGGCGCGTTCCTCCTGACTCGCGGGGAAAACCAAGCGCAGGAAACGCGCCGTGGCGCGGGAATTAATCACCACGGGTGAGCCGATGGCAGGTGTGACGGAATAGTCCGCAAGCGTGGACCATATCGAGCCATCCTGCGATGCTTGGACGGTGCAACGATACGGTTTCCATGCGTATTCAAAGCGGATTTCCTGGCGGGAAACCGGCAGGGATTTGCCAAGGTCGAGCTGGAGCCAGCTTTCCTGTTTGGGATCGGCAGGTTGCCAGTGTGTGGCATAGTTGCCGTCCGTGGCGCATCCCGCCGCAAAAAGCGGCCCGGCTTCGGACGAGGCACTGGCCGTGGCAGGCAGGCGGTTGCGATCGCGGCCCAGCACCAGGGCCGGGCCGACATGGGTGGGCGTCACCTTGGCGATGCTGCCGTTCGGGAGAAACTTGATTTCGTCCACACAGGCCTGGCGGCAAATAAGTCCTTCGTTAAAAGGAATGCTATGGCGGTGATATAGAATGTAATCCTTGCCCCCGGCATGGAAAATCGTGTGGTGGCCCGGGCTGATGACGTTCTTTTCCTTGTCGGTAACCAATACCGGGCTGTTGGGCCCTTCCTTGAACGGGCCGAGCGGGTTGTCGCCCACAGCATAGTGGACCTGATAGGTGTCCTTGATGGTGATGCCCTGGGAATACATCAGGAAATAGAGGCCGTGGCGTTTCACCATGATCGGCCCCTCGAAATAGTTTGTCGGCGTGACGTCATGCACCTCGCCGGCAAAGGCGTTCATTTCCCGGTTTAATTTCACCGCCCAGCACTTGCCATTGACCCAACCATTACCCGACCCCCAATAGAGCCATGGCGTGCCGTCCGTATCGACGAAGGCCTCGGCATCGATCATATGGTAGCCGGGTCTGTAGTTGCGGGGAATGACCGGCTTGCCACCGTTCGAATCGCGCCACGGGCCGAGCGGTTGATCTGCCACGCCCACCCAGACTTCGCTACCGACAGAGACAAACATGTGGAATTTCTTGTCCGGCCCGAGCACCACGGAGGGTGCCCAAACCTTGGATTCGAGGGCACTTTGCGGGCTGGTGCAGGCCGCCTTGGTCGGCCAATTGAGCACCCGGTAGGACCACTGCTTGAAATCCGTCGATTCCCAGCAACCGAGCGTATCCCCGCCCCATGGGTCGAGCGTGGCGTAGAGGAAAATCTTTCCCCCATCCTGGGCGACGCTGGGATCCGCGTAATATCCGGGCAGGATGGGATTGGCGGAGCCTGGCTCACGCCCCGGCATCTCTGCGGCAGCGAGCGGAGTGAGAAGGGACGTCACGAGGGCCAGGAGCGTGGCGGATGTTGTGATTTTTTGGGTTATGTTCATTGAATGAGTGATCAGAGCTGTTTTCAGGAACCTGCATGAAGAGCGGAGGATTGTCGAGTGGTGCTTGGGTCATGGTGACCGTTGCCACCTAACGCTGTAGCAGGGGCGCATCCGCTGGAGGCGCTTGTGGAAACGCTTCCGCGGCGGCCGCGCAGATCGGTCCTCCACGTGGGACCACCGCAAGCCCAATTTGCCTTGCCATGGCGGCGGCGGCAGCTAGCTTGCCGTCGTGGAAAGTGCATCATCCTCCGAGCCGTCATGGCGTGTGTTGTTGGCCTCAGCCGTCGGCTGCGGGTTGTGTGTTTTGTTGGGAATTTATTTCGACCGCATCCCCGAGCTGCACAACCTGTCGCATGCCTGCTATGCCACGGCGTTTCTGCTCGGCGGTTGGGATGCGGCGGTGGACACGTTTGACCGGATGAAGCGGTTTCACCTGGACATTCACTTTCTGATGTTGGCGGTGGCGATTGGCGCGGCGGCGATCGGAGCGTGGTGGGAAGGTGGCGCGTTGTTGTTTTTATTTTCCCTGAGCAACGCGCTGGAAGCGCTGGCTCTGGCGCGCACCGAACGAGAGATCCGCAGCCTGTTCCGCGATGCTCCCAAGACAGCCACCCTGGTGGCGGCGGATGGCAGCGAGCGGGAGGTGCATGCAGATGGACTGATGGCAGGGCAGGCGATCCGTATTTTGCCGGACCATCAATTTCCGGTCGATGCGCGGGTGCTCAACGGCCAAAGCGCCGCCGATGAATCGTCGTTGACGGGCGAATCGTTGCCGGTGGAAAAGCAACCCGGTGATACCGTGTTTGGCGGCACCCTCAATACCTACGGCCCGCTGCTCGCCGAAGTGCTGCGGCCGCCCTCGGAAAGCGCCCATGCCCGCATCATCCGCCTCATTCGCGATGCGCAGGCGAGCAAGGCGCCGTCGCAGCGCTTCACCGACCGCTTCGGCACCCGTTACACCATCGGCCTGCTCGGCCTGACAATCGCCATGTTTTTCGTCTGGCACTTCGGCATGGGCCAGCCTGCGTTCAATTCCACGGCCGGCGCCCGCTCCGCCTTTTATCGGGCAATGACACTGCTGGTGGTGTGCTCGCCCTGCGCGCTGGTCATTTCCATTCCTTCGGCCGTGCTCACCGGAATCGCCGCCGGTGCCCGCCGCGGAATCTTGTTTCGCGGCGGCATCGCCTTGGAAAATCTAGCCACCATCAACCGCCTCGCCGTCGACAAGACCGGCACCCTCACCAAAGGCGAGCTCGCCCTCATCGCCATCGATTCATCCACTCCCGGCGAGGACGATGCCGTCCTGCGGCTGGCCGCCGCGCTCTCCCGGCAATCGAAGCACCCGGTGTCGCGTGCCGTTGCCAACGCCCATTTGCTCCAGCACGGGCACGATGCACCAGCCGCCGCCACCCTCACTTCGCTGCCCGGCCAGGGCCTGCGGGGCGAGGTTGATGGCGAGCTCACGGTGTTGGGCCGGCGCTCGTTGTTTCCGGACCACGAGTGGATTCAGGCGTTGCCGGACCCGGCACCCGGCCTCACCGAAGTCTTGGTTGCCTCGCCAACCCGCGCCGGCCGCATCCTGTTTCGCGACGCCCTGCGGCCCGAAGCCGCCGCGCTCATCGACCAACTCCACGGCCAAGGCATCCGCGTCACCATGCTCACCGGCGACCGCCCGCAAGCCGCCGAACTCGTCGCCAGGGAATTGCACCTCGATGATACCCAGGCCGGACTGACCCCTGAAGGCAAGGTGGCCGCCATTCAAGCGTGGCGCGCCGCCGGCGAGTGCGTCGCGATGGTCGGCGACGGGGTTAACGACGCGCCCAGCCTGGCCGCCGCAGATGTCTCCATCGGCATGGGCTTGCGCGGCTCGGACGCGGTGCTCGAACAAGCCGATGTGATCCTCACCCAGGACAAACTCGAACGCGTGCTCGAGGCGTTGATCCTTTCCCGGCGCTGCCGCGCCATCATCCGGCAAAATGTCGCCATTTCGCTGGGCGTGGTGGTCTTGTTGGCCATTTCCGCGCTGGGGGCCTGGATCCCCCTGCCGCTGGGCGTGCTCGGCCACGAAGGCTCCACCGTCATCGTCGTCCTCAACAGCCTGCGCCTGCTGTGGCGTTGAGCGGCTTGTTGAGCGATGGCTTCAGCCGGCGGCGACACCTGTACCCCAGCCCATGCCAAGCACAAGACCAAGTCGCCGCGCAGGGCCGAACGCCTATTGCATTTCCCTTGCATTAGCTGCTTGTCTGCATAATTTCAAGTCGGCATGGCCCACCCATTGATCACCGCCTTTTTCGGCTATCTCACCGCAGCACTTTGCAGTGGCGCGCCGCTGCAAGTGGCTGCCTTGCACCCCTTGATGGCGGACTTGGCGCGGCAGGTCGGCGGCGCGCGGGTGACGGTGGTCGATTTGGTCGGCGAGGGCGGCAATCCGCACCGCTTCGAGCCGCGCCCGGGCGATCTTCAAAGGATGCAGGCGTCGGCAATGGTGCTGGCGGCCGGCAAGAACCTGGAACCCTATCTCAATCGTCTCAAGGACACCTTGCAAGCGGTCAGCGTCATCGAGGTCGGCAGCACCATCCCGTCGCTGATGGTGACCAAGGATGCTCTGCATTCGGACCACCCGCCGGATGCGGCGGGCACCCCCGACCCGCATTGGTGGCATGGCGTGGAAAATATGCGCCGCGCAGCCCGCGTGGTGGCCATGGCGCTGGCAGCCAAGGACCCGGCCGGCAAGGCGGACTATCTGGCCAACGCCGCGGCGTATGGAGCGCGCCTCGAGCAATTGCAGCGCTGGGCCCGCGGCGAACTGGCGAAAGTGCCGCGCGCGCAGCGCAAACTGGTCACCGCCCACAATGCCTTCGCCTATTTTGCCAGGGACTTCGACTTTGAGCTCATCGCGGTGGCCGGCTTGAACGATGAGCAAAACAACACCCCGCAGGAGTTGGCCCAAACCATCGAGACGGTGAAAAAGTCCGGGGTCAAAGCGATCTTTCCGGAGTTCAACGCCAATGCCAAGGTGCTCCAATCCATCGCCACAGCCACCGCCACGAGTCTCGCCACGCCCCTCATCGCCGATGGCAACGGCACCGGCAGCAATGCCGGCTTCGAGGCGATGATCCGCCACAACGTGAACGCCATCACACAGGCCCTGGCCGCACCCTGATGGCATTCACCATTCTCCGTTCACCGCTGGCTGGAACTGCCGGAGTGCTCACCGCTCTCGGCTTGCTCGCCATCCCCTTGCACCACCTCACATCGAGTCGGCACGCTCCCGCCGCGCGCCCCGTCGTCACCCCGCCACCGGCCGCCGCGCCCGTTCCCGCGCTGCTGCGCCTCAAATTGCTCACCCCGGCCCGCTCCATCCGTATCTCCACCGAGGCCGGCACAAGATTGCTCGACCTAACAAATGTGGCGGCCGGCGAGACCGAGCTCGATGCCACCCTGCCGATCCACGACGACTCCCTCGACTTGTTGCTGGAAGCCGACCTCGGCGACAATCCGGCGGACACCGCGGTTTTTCTAACCGTCATGCCGGATGCCCGCGAGGGACAGACCCGCTACACCATCGGCAGTGGCACGCTGTCCCAACCGCTGCGTTTCAACTGGCGCCAACGATGATTTCGCCGATGTCCAGCTCCCCCCACGACCCCTGCGCCCATTGCGGCCACCACCACGAACTCGCCGTGGAAAACCTCTGCGTCCGCTATCGCGAGGGCCGCGCGCTCGACGGCGTTTCCTTCGCCACCTCCTGCGGCTCCTGCGTCGCGCTCATCGGCCCCAACGGCGCCGGCAAAAGCACCTTGCTCAAGGCCATCGCCGGCCTCCTGCCCATCGAGTCCGGCAAGATTTTCTGGCGTGGCACCCAGGTTGCCAAGTGGAGCCGGGAAATCGCCTATTTGCCGCAACGCGAAAACGTCGACTGGCAATTTCCCATCACCGTGCGCGGCGTGGTCCGTATGGGCCGCTACCCACAGGCCGGCTGGTGGCGGCCATTTTCGCCCGCCGACGACGCTGCGATCGAGAATGCGCTGGCCGCGATGGGCTTGTTGGACTTGCAGCACCGCCAGATCAGCGCATTAAGCGGTGGCCAGCAACAGCGGGTGTTTCTGGCGCGCGCCCTCGCCCAGCAAGCCCACGTGCTGCTGCTCGACGAACCCTTCAGCGGCCTCGACCGCACGGCCAAGGCCACCCTCTCCCAAACCCTCCGCGATCTCACCAAAGAGGGCCGGCTGGTGCTCGCCGCCCACCACGATTTGGACACCGTGCGCGACATTTACGACGAGGTCCTGCTGCTGCGCCGCAAGTGCGTGGCTTTCGGCCCGGTGGCCGAGGTGTTCACGGAGCCCTTGCTGCAACAGACGTTCGCCCAACCCGCCAATGCCGGAAAGGAGCTCGCATGATCGACTGGCTCACCGAACCGCTGCAACATCCATTCAACCAGCGCGCCATCCTCGCCGCACTGCTCATCGGCCTCACCAACGGCTACGCCAGCGCGTTTGTCGTGCTCAAAAAATCCGCCCTCAAGGTCGGCTCGCTGTCCCACGCCCTGCTCCCCGGCATCGCCGTGGCCGTGCTGGTGGCCGGCCTGCACGAGTGGAGCGCGTTCCTGGGTGCCTTGTTCGCCGCGCTGTTGATCGGTCTCGGCTCGCTCGCCGTCTCCCGCGGCTCGCGCCTCGACCAGGATTCCTCGCTGGCCATCCTGTACACCGCCGCCTTCAGTGGCGGCATCATCCTGTTGCGCCGCCTCGGCGTGACCCAACAAATCGACGAGTGGCTCTTCGGCAACATCATGGGCCTGCGCGACGGCGACTTGTGGACCACCTTCTGGATCTCCTGCGGCGCCCTCGGCGTGCTCACCGCCCTCCACCGCCCCCTCCTCATGACCTTGTTCGACACCGAGGTGGCGGCCACCCTCGGCGTCCCCATCCGCGCCCTCAACTACCTGCTCCTCGCGGTGCTCATCGTCGTGCTCATCGCCTCCCTCCAAGCCGTCGGCTGCATGCTCGCACTCGGCCTGCTGGTCACCCCGGCCGCCACCATCTATCTCCTGACGGATTCCACCAGCGCCCTGTTCTGGGGCGGCTCGCTGTTAGGCGGCATCGCCTCCGCTGCGGCCGTGCTCATCGGCTGGCACCTCAACCTCGAGCAAGGCCCAACCATCGTGCTGGTCCTGGGCGCGGTGTTCCTCCTCGCCTTCATCTTCTCACCGAAATACGGCCTGCTGCGCCGCCCCCTCGCCCAGCCACCCCCGCAGTGATGTGCCACACGCGTTGCGGGTTGGCCGGCTCAGACACCGGAGGGAGGACCTCTCCTGCCGCCCCGGCCCAAGCCACGCGCAGGAGCCAGCCGCTCAGGGTGACGGAGTGAGGGAGACGTGGTCGAATTTCGCCCAATGGACGCGGTTGGTGGCGCAGGGAATCGAGTAGATGACGAAACCGGCGTTGAGAGTGGCGGCCATTTTCGGCAGTGTCACCGTTTTGACAGGTTTCCAATGATCGCCGTCGGCAGAGTTGGACAAGGTGAAATCGGCGCCCTTGCGCTCGATTTTGAACCAGGGATAGGCGTCGGCAGCGGTGGCGGGCTGATTGCCGGCACCGTTGATCATTGTGCTGTCACAATAACGGGTTTGGCGGCCGGCAGACCCCATGACTGCCGCATAGGGGATGTGTGAGCCACCGAGCGGTTCGCCGGGGCGGGCGCTGAGGGTGTCGCGCATGATGACGCCGGCAAACCAATTGTTCGCGTCCATCAACTCGGTGCCGTCCGCCTGCTTTTGATCGGAGGTGATTTCAGCCAGGTGGGCGATGATGGTGCCGTCACCGGTGAGCGGCCTGGTCAGCAGGCCCATGGAATCGCCGACGAGGGTGACGCTGTCGGCATCCGCAGTGCACGCCATCGGATAGAGGTGATGCTCCAACTGGGTCAGTTGAAACGGCCCGTAGCGTGCCGTCTCGGCCGGGATTGGCGGGACTTCCGGCATGACGAGCGGGGCGCTGTCGATGCTGTGGTTCTTGTTGTAGATCAAGCGTGCGCGGACCCATTGGTGTCCGCCGCCCCAGATCACGGCGGGCATCGCCTCGCCGGGGGTCTTGCTGGCACCGAGAAAATACTCGGCTCCGCTGGCACCCTGCGCGCTGTAGTAATCGAAATCCGGATTTGAGGCGTAGTATTCCACCCGCTCGACCGCCAGTTGGTTAGGAGTGACATCACAGGACAGTGACAGATTGATTTCCGACTCGCGCAGTTGGGCGGCCTTGACGACGACTTTGGGCTCGTTGTCAGTGCCGGCAGCCTCGCGGAAAAACGCGGAGAAGGGAATGGGTTGCTCCGCGAAGTCGGGACCGGACCAACTCAACTGGAGAAAATCGTCGGCCTGTTGGTATTGGCGGTCGCCTTGGAAATAGGGAATTGAGATTTTGTGAAGGCCCGGGCTGAGTGCCACCGTGCCCGGGATTCTGGCGATGGAATGATAGCCGTTGGAATCGATCACGGTCTTGTCATCGAGAATGAGTTTGGAACCACAGGCGGAAACCAGATTGAAGGCATACAACCCGGCGGCGGGCACGCGCAAAAAGCCGGCGAATTCAAAGGCATAACCGGTGCGGCTGAGGCGCGGAGTCAGGTCCGGAGTGGCCACCACGCCCTCACGTTTCGGCGTGAGCTTGGCCATTTCGGGGATGGCTTGCCAATCGCCGGGTTTGGCGGACTCGAAGTAGCGGTAGGTGAGTCCCGGAACGAGCGGAGTGGCAGCGCGGGATGCGAGCGGCACGGCGCGGGAGATGGGAAGTATCACTGGCTGGGATGTACGGCCGAAGATATCAGTGATGTAAATGCGGGCCTGCGGGCGCTGGCTGGACGGGCTCATTTCCAGCACGCACTGGCGGGCATCCGGGTCATTCTCAGCGGAGGTGGCGATGACCGTGACGCCGTCGAGGATTACCACCGAGTATCCGAGTTGCGGCGACGCCTTGGCAGGCACCTGCCAGCGCACGACACAGCGCTTGCCGAGTGCTTCGGCCGAGACTGCGGTGATTGCCAGCGGATCGAAAAACGCAGGAACCTTCGGTTGGTTGAGTTTTACCTTTTGGGTGACCACTGGCAGCACCGTGTATTTGCGCGTTTGCGGGTCCTGGGGGGTGCGCGTGGTCTCCAACAGCACCGAACTCTTGTCATTGGACTGGGACAATTGAACGATGTCTTCCTTGTGGTTGAAGGCGGAAAATTCAGCTTCAGAATTCCACTCGTCGTGGCGCATCGCATAGACGTTGCGAAACTCCGCGGCGCAGGTCTTGGTGGCGTCTCCGGTGATATATTCGCAAAATCCGCCCATCGAGTTGAAGCCGGTCAATTCCGCAGGAAACTTGAAGGTGGCGAGATGGTGCCACTCGTTGGTGGCAATGTTTTTCATCCAGACTCCGGCGTATCCGACGTGAGGAGTGGCGGCCACGGGAGTCCACACGCGGTTGACGAAGCGATACCATTCCTTGGGTTTGAACTCGCTCGGCGGCCACAGCCCCTTGATGCCGCCGGAACTTCCCTCCCAAGTGGAACGCGCCCAACTCATGTGTGGTCCGGCATGGACAAAGTCGATGCCGGATGCCGGGGCGTCCTTGCCGCCCATCTGCCAAGAGGCATATTGGATCAAGGTGGGTTCCCCGCGCAGGTTGCTGACGACGCCGCCGTAGTACGGTGCGATCCAGCCTTCCTTGGAGCGGCTGTTGCCGGGATAGGTGGCGATATAGATATGTTCCGTCCAATACGGGTAGCGCACGTCGTAGGTGATACATTGTTGCGCGTCCTTGGTGTCCTGGGTCAGGCTGAAATAGCTCGCCCGTGCCGCGGGTGCTGCCAGCGCCAGCGCAAGTGCCAGCAACCCAAGCCGTGGAAAACTGGCACGCGGCCGGGAACTGTGATAGGAGATCGGTTTTGTCATATGGGTGGGTGGTATCATGTCGGGGTGCCGGCTTTTTTGCTAGCTGGGTAGAGCATATCCAAATAGGTAGCTGCGGCGCGGCCGAGTTCCGACTTGGGATCGATGTCGCGCATTTTCTTGAGCAATGGTTTGCAGTCCTGTTTTTTGGCGGGCCAGCGCTGATAGAGGGCGAACCGTGCGGCCTGAAGTTCCTGGCGTTGCCTGGGTGAGAGCCTGGGATTGGCGTCCCATTTGGCAAACTCCTTGTCCGCCTCCTCGAATTGCTTGTGCTCCGCCTTGTCGATGGCCAGGCCGACGAGGGCGTCTGAGGAAAAGGTATACTTGCCGATGTAGCCGGACTTGTCCTCGGGGTCGGCCTTGCGGATGTCCTCGAGAACCGGCTTATAGACGTCCTTCGGCCCCAGGCCGATGTTCATGCCGTCGAGGCCCTGCCCTAACCGGGCGGCTTTCATCACGCCGGACGACCCACTGGCAATCTGCCAAACCTGGTCGCGCTCACGGCAAGTGACCGCCAATTTCTTAGTGGCGCTTAGGAGTCCGCCGGCCGCGTCGATTTCCGCGGTGCCGGCATACGAGCCGACCAGGCGTCCCCCGCAATCATAGAGGGCGATGGCGGGAATGCTGCGCAATTGCGGGTTGCCAGGTTCGTTGAGTTTGGCGAGCGCGGCGTCGGCGGCGGTTGGGTTTTCCTTGCGGTCCATGTCGAGCAGCAGGACTCCCGCACCCAGGGCGGAGAGGAATCGCGGGTTGTTCCAAACTTTGGCGGCGGCTTCACCCGGTCGGTTCCAATCCGATCCGTGCACGAACACGGCGATGTTGGCCTTGCTCGCTTTTGCCAGGCCGAGAGCGGCGGTGAAATCCGCGACCCGCTGGCCATGGGCGGCGCTGACACAGGCGGCGAGGCAGAGGCCGCGAATTGCATAGCGGAACATGATCATCACGGTGGTGTTAGATTATTGCAGTTTGCGGCCATAGACGCGGATTCCGGCGAGGTGGAAGAACTCGCTGCGCTCGTCATCGCGCTCGGCTTTGACGTAGAGCACGCGGGCGGCCTTGCCGGTGAGGGGGATGCGCCACGGGCCTTGCTGCTCGGTGGTGCGGAACACTTCGCTCCAGGCAACACCATCTGGCGAGACGGAAACCTTGAGCGGCATCTGGCGGCCACCATTCTGGCCGTAGTCGCTGCCGAGGATGACGATGCCACTCACATCTCCTAGTTTGCCGAGACGCACGATGGCATTGGGCCGCACTTGTTTGTCGGTGTGGAACGATCCGCCGTCTTCTTCCAGCACGCCCCAGTGGTTGACCGGGGAATCATATTGGCAGGTGGAGGACGTCTGCAGCAACCCGCCGGAGGATAGCAAGGTGCCGGAAAAAGGTTCGGTTGCCACATGGATCGGCTTGCGAAACGAGGCCCCTGCCTTGCCGAGCGCTTGGAAGGCCTCGATATTGCCGGCCTTTTCCGCGGCAATCACCGCAGGGCCGAGTGCGGCCTGGATGCCTTCCGCGTTGCCGCCCGAGGAAGCCGAGGCAAACACCCGGCCTAACACCGCGAAAAACCCCGCCGCCGACGGGCCTTGTCCAAAGCATTTCTGGCCCCACGCGATGGTCGGTGCGAACCACAATTTCGAGCCCGATTCGATGGCGAGCACTTTCTCGAAGAATGCAAGTCCGCCCGCCGCATCCTCGCCGAGCGCCTTCGCCTGGGCATCCAGCGCCTTTTCATATTCCCACATTTCCGGTCCGTTCTGCTTCGCGATGCACTCGTGATACTTGAGGAAAAATCCCGCGCGACGCTCAGCGGGCAGTGCCTTCAATGCGGGATCCGCGGCGCGGGACAGCACGTCCCACGCCGCTTCCGGATAGGCCGCGAGCGAGGTGCAAATCGAGGCTCCAATGACCTCCCAGCTCTCGGCAGTTGGTTTGCGCGAGGACTTGAGGAAATCCACCGACTCCGTCCACACCGGGAAATTCAGCGCTTGGGCCTCCAGCGCCGCGGCGTATGCTTGTTCGGCGAGTTCGGGGGTTTTGTCCTTCAAGGCACGGGCCTGCCAGACGTGCGCCATGCAGTCGGCATAGGCCGCACGATCACCTAACACCTTTTCCTGCAGGATGAGTTGGGTCCAGGTGCTTCCCCACAGGCTGATGTGGAGCCCCCGCTGCCAACTCAGCGAATAGCCCGGCCGCCAATCGCCACGGGCCACCCGCACCGCATACGCGCAGTGGCCGGGTTCGCCCATGGTGGTGGCGGGCAGGCCGTTGGCCCGCGCCGCATTCGCGCCGTAGTGCGAGAGCGAGCCACACACGCCGCCGACGTCGCGCACCCGCTCGGCATGGATCTCATGGCTGAATGGCGCGTAGTAGTTCGCCCCATGAATCGAGTCGCCAAACAGGTTGTTGAGCTTGTAGGGCGCCTGCCAGCAGGCGTCTAGATAGGCGATGGCCGGCAGTTTCACGTTGTCGCGCAGCCACACCAGCGAGTCATCGCCCCAACCGCCGTTGTCAGACCAACCACCGTTGGATCCGGCGGACACCACAAAACATTTTTCCCAAGTCTCAAAGGTGTCGAACTGCGGGTGCAACTGACCGGCGACGCGCGCATCGCGGAAAAACTTGTAGCGTTTGAATGCCTTGTCTTCCGGCCAGCCGTCCTTGGCAAACATCAGCGCGACCGCGGCAGCGGTGGTCTGCTCCTGCCGGTTGGCAATCCCCTTGGGATCCTCCTTCCAAATGGCCGCCAGGATGCGCAGGGATTTCGCTGGATCTAACAAAGGGCCGGAGAGCATCAGATCCCCTATCCGATCCCGGGATGCCAGAAGATCCTGCATGAACCACCGGGTCTCGGATGACGCCGACATTTTCACGATCGCCGGTCCGGCCACCCGGTTCAACTCGGCTAGCGCCAAGCGCAGTTGCTCAGGGGCTGCGGAGGCGGCGGGGACTGCGGCCGGGTTGCGGCCGTCGTTGCCGGTTGCCCCGGCGCACAGCGCGGGCAAAACCATGGCCATCATGGCGAGGCAGGACAGAATGGTGGGTTTGGAGCGGCGCATGGGTGTCTGGAAAACGGGCTGCTGGGTGAGAATCCGGACAAGGTCCACGAGCGAAGAAAAATAATCGAGGGTCCGACCTCTGGAGGGGCGTTGCTGTAACGGTTTCAAGCGAGCTCGGCAAGTCCGGCTTTTTTTGAATAGTCCGGTTTTTTGACGCGCATGCCGTGAAGGGCTGGAGTCCTGCGGAGGATCTTTGAAAAATCCGCGGCCAATCGCCCGTTTCAGTTCTGATCCCAATCACCAACCCCAGTCTAACATGAATCACCCGCGCTGTTTCCTCGCTGTTATCGCCATTCTCGGTTCCACCTCCGCCCTCCACGCTGCGGACAATCCGTACGTCGGCCGCTGGGCGTTGACCATTCCGGGCGGCGGCGCGGGTTGGCTCGGAGTGGAGGAAAATGGCGGCGTGCTGAGTTCCAGCGTGCTGTGGGGCGGCGGCAGCGTGGTGCCGACCACCAGCACCAAGGTCGCCGGCGACTCGCTCATTGTCACCCGCGAGGAGAAGGACAAGGACGGCAAGGTGATCACCGAAACCATCACTGCCAAGGCCAGCGGCCAACTGCTCAAGCTCACCACCCGCAAACGCAACCCCGAGGGCACGGCACTCGGCAACGCTGCCGAATTCACCGGCAAACGCATCGCCGATGTGCCTGCGCCGCCCGACCTCTCTCAGGTGAAGTTCGGCCCGCCCATCAAGCTCCTCAACGGCAAGGATCTCAGCGGTTGGCGCCTGATCGATCCTGGTGCCGACAACGGTTGGAGCGTGGTGGACGGCGTGTTGCAGAACCGCGTCGTCAAAGACAAACACTTCGGCAATCTGCGCACGGACGCCGTGTTCGAAGATTTCAATCTGACCACCGAAGTCCGCACCCAGCAAGGCAGCAACAGCGGGATCTATCTGCGTGGCATCTATGAAATCCAAATCATGGAAAGTTTCGGCCAGCCGGTCGATGCGCACCACATGGGTGCCCTCTATAGCCGCATCACGCCAAGCGTCGCCGCGGAAAAGCCGGTCGGCGAATGGCAGACGCTGGACATCACCCTGGTGGAGCGGCACCTAACAGTCGTCCTCAACGGCCGCAAGATCATCGCCAACGCCCCCGTGCTCGGCTGCACCGGCGGTGCGCTGACCAGCGATGAATTCCACCCCGGACCCATCTACCTGCAGGGCGACCATTCCAGCGTGGACTACCGCAACATGGTGCTCCGCCCGGTGGTGAAGTGACCGATAGTCTTGACGATTAAGGATTGTTCATTCTTGATTACGGACGTGGGACCGCCCGGCCCGCGCGGGGCCGACGCCCACCGCCCAATACTGCTGACTTAGCGTGCTCTGATCGGAAAACAGGCGTCCCGCCTGTGACGGAAGACAGCGCGTCCCGCCTGTCTGCGCATGAAACGACAGGCTGGAAGCCCGTCGTCCATGACAGGCTGGATGCCTATCCTCCCGCTAAGTCAGCAGTATTACGCCCACCGCCCGAGCGGCGCAAGCATTGTGGCGGCGG
This sequence comes from Akkermansiaceae bacterium, assembly GCA_903908495.1. GTDB lineage: Bacteria > Verrucomicrobiota > Verrucomicrobiia > Verrucomicrobiales > Akkermansiaceae > Luteolibacter. The sequence continues at coordinate 8,351 of CAIVSK010000334.1, read as the reverse complement.
TCTGTGACCGTCGCAGACGAATGCGCGGGCCCTGCGCCGCGGCGCTCACAGAGCGCCCATGCGCTGCACGCTGCATCAATGCTGGCAGATTTTGGTCGGATCGATGGCGAGGGCGCTATCAGTGCCGGAAAATTTGCCGCGGGCGGACAGAAACTCCACCAGGGCGTCCGCCGTCATGCCTTCGGCCGAGCAGGTGTGAAACTGTGCGTCCGCACCATATTCCGCTGCGATGGCTGTGACCAGTTCAGCGCGAGAGAACGAGCGTCCGGCGCGTTGGATCATGTCGATGACGTCGTGTCCGTGAATGCTTTCCATGCGCCAAGGATATATATAGGCACCAGCGGAGATCAAGACAAATTATTCCAGATTAACCAAGAGGGGGCACTTTTGTGCCCAAGTCCATGCAACGGGCATGATCAATCCGCCAAGGAGGGGCGATCTCCGAATCGCCCGGGACCATGAGCGGGCAATGGCAAGCGGATACGCTCCACGCATTGGCACCCCATGGTCCACGGCGGATCAGTCCGCTGCTCGGGCGCGGAAGCGGATGACGATCTCGGCGGGCGGATCGGCGGCGGTGCCGGGGTTGGGCAGCAGCACGAAGTCGTCGGCCAGCACCGGTTTCCAGCGCTCTCCTTCCACCAATTCCAGTGCGGCAAAGCGGCGCGGCAGAAACACGATGAGCGGCCGCCCACCGCGGGTCGAGCCGTTGCTGTCCACCGTGGCAAACGTCTCCCGCCCGGCCTGCGGGACGATTTTCCAGGTGAATTCGCCCGCCTTGGTTTCTGTTAGGCTCTCGCTCCAGCGCAGCGGCCCCGGTGCCATGCGCGCCTCCCATTTCGGGTCGCCGTAAAACACGGTCACATCGCGGTCGTGCAGCAGGCCGGCAGCCTGGCCGCTGCCGATGGTGGTGCCGGGCTCGACGTCCTTGGTAGGCAGCGCCTTGTCCAACTGGCCGAGCTGCCAGACCAGCGCATGGTGGTTGGCGAGGAAGGCCTCGGCGAGGGTGAAGCGGCCGGGCTGATCGAGGAAGTAATCCAGCACGCCCCAACCGGCGTAGCCAAACCAGGTGTTGACGGTGTAGCCGATTGACTGGCGCGCGCCGGCCGAGCCGATCCAGGCGAGCATCATGCAATCGTCGCTGGCGGGAATGTTGCCGGCCCGGCAGTTGCCTACCGCCAGGAAAATCTTGGGATTGGGGGAATTGACCGGGTGGGTGCTGCCATCGAGCGCCAGGCCGGTTAGAGTGCCGAGTTTGGCGGCGAAGGTACCGTCTCGGAAGCCGTAGCCGGGTTGCCAGTCGTGTTCGCTGGCGTGGCCGGAGGTGATGAAACAATCGGGTTTGGCCTCGTTGAGGTAGCGCACGATGGCAGGCACCGAGTCGGCGTCGCCGGCCACCAGGTGGGCCTTGCCGCCGGGTTCCTTGAGCCAGATTTCACCTGCCTTGAATTCAGAAAACCAACGGCCGCTGGTGACGCATTCGCTGGCAAAGGACGTGCTGGCGCCGACTTCGCGCACCACCAGGGGGGGCGTTTCGGCCACCACCCGGGCTGCCACCGCGGCGCTGCCACCGGTTACAATTCCCCAGCGGCAGTCGGCGTACGGGTCGGCATCCAGGCCGCGTGCCAGCCGGTGCATTGCGGCCACCGGGCCCGGCCCGAGTTCCTGCGGGCGCGCCACCCAGGCGAGCCAGCGCGGGGCGTGTTTGCCGGCCAGCTTTTCGCGCAGTTCCAGCGGTGAGAGCTTGCATTCGACCACCTCGCCGCCGTGCTTTTTGGCCAAGTTGTCTGCCACCGCCCGCCATGGAGCATCCGCCGAAGTCGCCGCGGAAATCACCACCACATAGTCCGCCGCACATGCGGGAACCACCAACGCCAGCCATGCCAGGGTGCGAATCATGTCGGCAGCGTAGCAACCCCGGCCCCGACGGCAAGCCCGCATTGCGGGGCCTGTCGGCACTGGTTTAAAAGCACGCATTGCATGGCCCTTTAGCGGCGGCCTGTGACCGTCGCTGCGCGTGCAGACCTTGGGCCGACGACGCTCACAGAGCGCCGCCACAATGCATGCCTGTCACTTGACGCGCTCGATGGCCCTGGCCTTGGCGGGGCTGTCCGGCAGCTGGGCCAGCCACGCGGCGGCACCGGCGCGATCGACGCCAGCCCATGCCGCGGCGGTGTTGGAGATGGCGGCGTCGCGCAAATCGCCGGGCGGCAGGTCGGCGACATAGGCGGCGGCCTCCAGCGGCTTGGCGTGCGCCCATACGATCAACCCGCGCTGGGTGGCCTCGTTGCCGGCGGCCCCCGGCGGCAGTTCACGGGCCCAGTTGATGGCCAGTGCCGGTTCGCTTTGCGCCCACGTCTCGGTGAACGCAGGCGACCACGCCCGCTGCAGCGCCAGCGGTTGACTGGCGATCCAGTCAGCCGCCGCGCTGCCCTGGAGGAACGGCCCGGTCTCGGGATGGCCCGGTTGGTGAATCGGGATGACCTCGAGCTTTGCCATGAGGTCTTCGAGCCGTTTGAATCCTTCCGGCCACGCCTCTTGGGCGATGGGAAAATCCTGGATGGATTGCATCATGAGCGTGGCCCGCGCCTGATAACTGCCTTTTTCAGCGACGGCGGCGAGGGTCTCGTCGGGGTGGCTCCGCAGGAGTTCGCGCAACCTGCTGGCCGCGCCATAGTCCTGCGCGCTCAATTCAGCCAGCTCGAGGGCCGCCACGGGCTCGGCTTTGGCGGTGATGGGCCGGAGCGGCGGGTTATTGTTCCAACAAGCCCGCGCCTTGTCCCGCAACGGTTCGTCAGCCAGACAGTTGAGTATATCTTCGCCAAACCAAGCACTGCGGAAAGTGCTGTTGTCCGTATCTGATTCGCCGCTCGGGGCCGCCGGTTCGGCGGCGGTGGGAATGGAGATTTTGCTGGCAAACAAGGTTTCCAAGTTTCGCTCCTGCCAGCGCCGGGATTGCTTGCGGATGGTCTCAGCAACGAGTTGCGGATTGCTCCCGCAGGCACCAATGAGCGCCTGGCAGAGGAAGTCCTCCCCTCGATAGCTGGGTTTTTCCAGCAAGAAACCGATTGCGCCATCCGGATCGCGGCTTGCCCACTCCAAGGCGATGCTCTCTCCCAGCTGGGTTGAGGCCCCCGGTGCGCTGAGCAATTGTTCGAGGGCCGTGGCGGGGTCCATCGCGACGATGCGCTCAACGTCCGGCTGGGAGAACTGGCCGGAATGGCGGATGACTCCTAACAATCCGGCCAGGGATCTGGCGGACTTGCGGCGGAAGGCGGCACGTTCCGGCTCGTCGAGCAACAGGGCTAACAATTGTCGGGTCCTGGCGTGGCGGGCGTGCTCGGCGAGCTTGGAGGCGGGCGCGGCCGCAGGCCGGGGTGGCGGGGACGTCTGCGGCCGCAGTGGCGGCAGCAACCAGCCGGCGCAGAATCCGGACACCACCACCAATGATGTTAGAGCATGTTTCATGGGGGTGGAAGTTCCTGCTCGATGCGCTCGTGCCAGCGTTGTTTTTCCGCATCGGGCATGAGATCCGCGGCGTCGATGACATCCCCCAAGGTGGTGGCCGTGGCCGCATCGCGGGCCAGCCGCAGGTCGCGCCCGGCTTGCGTTAAAATGGTGTCGAGCGCGGCGTGGCGGCTGCTTGTGTCGCCGATATCGCAGGCCCAGCGGGCACCCGTCTGCGGGGTGGGCACGGCCGTGGTGACCATTGCCACGAGCGCGGTGTCGCGCGCTGCACCTGCGGGCAAGGCCTCGACCAAGCGGTTGGTTGCTTCGGGAAGTTTGAGGTAGGCATTCTCCACGACGCTGCGCCAGGCGGCGGGAGGTGCTGCGGGGTCGGCGGCGAGGTGTTGGATGGCAGCTTGCGGGTCGAGCCCCGACCATACCTGATAGACTTGTGCCACGGCGTCGCCCGCGCCGGCGTGGAGGCGGGCGAATTCGAGGGCGGCGGTGGGATTGTTGCTTGCGAGTTGGGCGGCGCTCCACGCCGCGAACGCGTCCCTAACGGTACCTTCAGGCAAGGTTTCGGCCAGCGTCCGCATTGCGCGGGCATCGAGGGGTGCGTCCGCGAACCATTGCTCCAGATCGAGGTTATTGTGGTGGGTTCCAATTTTGTCAGCCAACCAGTTGGCGGCCTCCTCGGGGTCATGGGAGGTCCAGATTTCGATGGCGTCGCGTCCGATCACACCGAGTTGTTCGGTTGGGCATTGTGCCAGGTAGGCCAAGGCTTGGGATTTGTCGGTCATCATGATTTGCCGCAGCAAGGCGGACTTGAGTTTGGCGGGCGCAAGCGGGCCGGAAGATAGGGTCAGCCACTGCTGGCGCCCTGGCAGCGGGTCGAGTTCCTTGGCATCGCCGTGGTCGATGATTTGGGTTTTGGGGATGTCGCCGTGGCTGATGTTCATCATGGCGGGATCGAGTTGATTGACGATTTCCCAGGCTTGCCGCGGATGGGTGTAGGCAACGGCTTGGGCGATTTTGCCGATGGTTTCGGCCCGCGTGGCGGGATCCGGCAAGCAGCGTGCGCATTCCCTGACGGCCAGCCCGGCATCCACGCCAGCGAGTGACTCGAAAATTTGCAGCACCAGTTGCGCCTTGTCACTGCCCGGAGGCAGGGCGGCGAGCACGACGTCGAACAGGTAGGGACGGTAGTCGTGGCCGTCGGCGGCCATCAGCTGGGCGGTCTGGTCCAGCAGGTGCGTGCGGTTCGGCTGTTGCTCGAGCCAGCTCCGCGCTGCCGGCCAATCGCAGTCGGCCCACCCTTGCAGCAGCGGTGCCAGGAAGCGTTCCGGGTCGAGGCGCCGTGCCCAGTCGAGGGCCAGTTCGGGTTTCTTGCGAGCCAACGCCGCGACCCAGTCGTGCTTGAGCCATTGGAGCGCATCGCCGTTGGGTTCCTTTGGCATCAGCACTCCGGAGGTGAGCAATTCGTCGAGCAGGCGGAAGCCGTATTCGACGTCGCAGGGAATGGCGGCCCTCACCAAGACGAGAAACTCCGGGGCGGCCGGGCCGCCGAGCGCTGCGCGGGCGGCACGGGGATCCAGCGCGCCCCATTGCTCGATGGCAACGGCGCACAGCTTGCCGTGGCCGCGTGCCGGGTCCCCAAGATAGGCATCGAAGTCCGCGGCGGGGAAGTCCGCAGTGGCATGCTGGAGGGCGAACCCCCAGGCTTCCTTCGGCTCGGCCTTCATCCAACATTGAAACAGGCCGCGCCAAACCCGGAGGTCCTGATCGCTCCGGTCTGACAAGATCTCGGCGATTTCCCGCAAGCGCGGCGCGTCTGCTGCGACGAGGGCCTGGGCGAGGGCGACGCGGGAGATGGGGTCGGTTAGATCCGCGAGTAACAGCGGTGCCACGAGCGGCTGCGGTGGTGCCGGGGCGGCGGCCGGTGGGTGGGCGGCTTGTTTGAGCGTCCACGCGGTTAGGACGGCGGCGCTGAACAGCGCGCAGCGTATAACCCCGAGCTTGACGCATTGGGTAGTCATCGAACTAACAGACCAATATACCAGCCGCCGGAGCGTGGCAAGTTGAATCGTGAGCGAAAAACCGATGAATATTAATCCAACAAAAACTTCGCCGCCTGCTCGACGTCCTTGTCGCCCCTGCCGGATAGATTGGCGATGAGGATGGCATCGCGGGGCAGGGTGGGGGCGAGTTTGATGACCCCGGCCATGGCGTGGGCGCTTTCGAGGGCTGGCAGGATGCCCTCGGTGTGGGCCAGTTCCTTGAAGGCGGCGAGAGCTTCGGTGTCGGTGGCGTAGGTGTATTCGACGCGGCCGCAGTCTTGCAAATACGCGTGTTCGGGGCCGACTGCGGCGTAGTCGAGGCCGGCGGATATCGAGTGGGTCAATTCGATCTGGCCATTGGCGTCGGCCAGCAACCAGGTTTTGGTGCCTTGGAGGACGCCGAGTTTGCCGCCTTGGAAGCGGGCGGCGTGGCGTTCCGGGACAATCCCGTCGCCGCCGGCCTCGACGCCGAGCATGCGCACGCCCGCATCGTCGAGGAACGGGTGAAACAAGCCGATGGCATTGGAGCCGCCGCCGACACAGGCGATGAGCAGATCGGGCAGGCGGCCTTCTTTTTCCAAGATTTGGCGGCGGGCCTCGACGCCGATGACGCGCTGGAAATCCCGCACAATCATCGGAAACGGATGGGCACCCAGGGCCGAGCCGAGGATGTAGTGGGTGTGATCGACGCTGGCCACCCAATCTCGCATCGCCTCGTTGACTGCTTCCTTGAGGGTGGCCTGGCCGGCGGTCACGGCGCGGACTTCCGCGCCCATCAGGCGCATGCGCACCACGTTGAGCGCCTGCCGCTCCATGTCGACTTTGCCCATGTAGATGACGCAGTCCATGCCGAAGCGGGCGCACACCGTGGCGGAGGCCACGCCATGTTGGCCGGCACCGGTCTCTGCGATGATGCGCTTCTTTCCTAACCGTTTGGCGAGCAGGATCTGTCCGATGGCGTTGTTGATTTTGTGGGCGCCGGTGTGCAGCAAGTCCTCGCGTTTGAGATAGATTTTTGCGCCGCCGAGTGCCTGGCTCCAGCGCTCGGCGAAATACAGCGGGGTTGGGCGGCCGGCGTAGTTGCAGAGTAAATCCGTGAGTTCAGCTTGGAAAGCCGGGTCGGCCTTGGCGAGGTGGTAGGCGGCGGTGAGTTCCTGCAAGGGAGCCATCAAGGTTTCCGGCACAAACATGCCGCCAAATTGGCCAAAATGACCGGAGGCATCGGGAAGGATCGGGCGGGTGGGTAGGGCAGGGGCCATGGGCACGGGAGTTTTCACCGGGATGCCCGGAGATTCAAGGGCAGAATGCACCGCGGGCTCAGACGTCCAGGGCGAGTGGCACTGGATGAAGCCACCGTAGCTGGGGCGGCAGTGACAGCTGCTGTTAGCAAATGATTCCGACGATCGTCGGAATCATTTGCTAACAGATATCGCCGAGGGCAGGCGGTGGGGCCCTCCGGCGCGCCTGTGAGGGAAGACATCGCGTCCCGCCTGTGAGGGAAGACAGCGCGTCCCGCCTGTCTGCGCATGAAACGACAGGCTGGAAGCCCGTCTTCCAAGACAGGCGGGACGCCAAATACTGTCCACTTAACAAACCATGACGACGGTATCGCGTTTTCTGGTGGCGGGTTTGGTGCCTTGCTTGCGGACCGTGAATTTGGGCCGCCGCTTCTGCTTGATACATCGTTGGGTGCTTCGTCCGCGACTGCTGCTGGTTTTGGTATTGCCGATGTCCTCGCGCATCCTCGCGAATACGCCGGCTCTGGCCTTAGGGGGTAAATGACAGGACCGGGCCTGCCTGCGTGGATCTGATGATCTGGATGCTGTCCTCGTAACTGAGCTGGTCCGGATCTTTCTTTTTGTCCAGTGCTGCCTGGGCCATCATTTTGCGCACCAGGTAGTGGGCCAGAATCATTCCCCAGAATTCCTGCCGGACCAGTTCGGGCTTCTTGCTGCGCAGAGTGATCCTGCCCTTGCGCAGGATGGTTTTGGTTTCCTTGATCGTGATCTCGATCTCCCAGCGCTGGGGATAAAGAGCGATGAGTTCCCGCGCGCTGGCCTGCGCCGGATCCAGAATCGTGGTGATGAGCCTGTAGACCTCGTCTTGGGTGCCGGTCGCGCCCGGATCCTTGATCCGGTATTCGATCACTCTCACGATGAGCGCCTCGCGGCCCTTGCGCCGTTGGTCTTCCGGCAGCCATTCGGCCAGCCAGGAGCCATCGGGAAGATCTTTGATTTTGCGCAGGGGTACTGAATTTTTCGCCCGCCAGAGCAAGTGTGCGCCGGTCGCCGCGTATTGCCGCCACAGCTCATAACCGGGGAAGAGGCGGTCAGCCATGCACAGCATACCCGGACCGAGGGCCCGGGCCAGTTCCTTGGCGAGGGTGATTTCCGAATCCTTATAGGCTCCTATCCTCGCGCCGAAAATCAGGTGCGTGCCACACTCCACCAATGCCACAAACCTTGCCAGGGGCCAGGCTCCATCCCCGTTCTGGTTGGTTGAGCGCCCGAACTCGGCGGAGTTCAGCGCGGTGTCCTGCAGGGCCACTGTGCTGCCGTCAACGGCCACGAGCAACAGGTCTTTGAAGTAGCTGCCCGGCAGGGACCGCTCTCTCATGGGGTGGGCCAGCGTTTCGTGGAGCCGCTGCAGGGGCAGCGAGCCCAAGCGTTGCCGCGCCTTGCTCAAAGCCTCCGAGCCGGCCACGCGGAAGTGGTGGTTGCCTAGCCACTGCAAGCCGCCAATGAGCCACCGCAGCACGCTCCGGTAGGCCACTCCGGGGAATAAGCTCAGACCGATCACATAATAGACCACCAGGGCAGCCGGCAGATCTCGCACCCGCTTGTCCGT
>CAIVSK010000333.1 GCA_903908495.1 Akkermansiaceae bacterium | reverse complement strand
GTTGTAAACCGGTGAGAATGCGCATGCGCCGCAGCATGCCCTGCCGAACCCCGCCGTCAAGCTCCGGTCAGCCTGATCCCGGAGAAAGGCGCATCGTACAAGGGGACAGAGCGTACATGGGGACAGAGAAATAGTCACGAGGAGTTCCGTACAAGGGGACAGAGAAATAGTCACGAGGAGTTCCGAGGCTGCGTGAGCGCCGCCAAGAAGGCCGGAGCGAACCATGATAAGGGAAAATCGCAGACCGGGTGATCCGGGCTTGCTGAGCGCCGGAAGTTGAACCACACTGAAGGGGTGCAGCCATCAGAACCGCAACGACACCGACCCCGCCGCAGCGGTTGCGCAGACGCGGCATTGCGTGCGGAGATCGAGCGCGTCCAAAGGATGACCGTCGAGGAGCGCATCAAGGCCGCGCTTTCCATGCGCAAGCGGTTCTCATGGCTCCATCCGGTCAGCAAGCAAAACTAGGCGATGTTCGATCCTGAAGCCAACCTGCAGGCGGCGGAACGGGTCGCCGGTTTATTGGAAGGACAAGGCGTACCGGCCGTGGTCATCGGGGCCGTGGCACTGGCCGCTTACCGCTACGTTCGCCTCACCGAGGATATTGATTTGGGAGTGGATGCGGACTTGCCGCGCATGCGAATGCTCGTGGCAACCCTGCGCGAGGACGGTCTCACGGCTGAACTGAGGGAACCGGATGGTGACGATCCCCTCGGCGGTGTCATCGACGTTTCCGGTCCGTTTGGCTTGGTTCAAGTCGTCAGTTTCGGGGATCGTTTTCCGGCGGCGATTCGGGATGCCCTCGCGGGCGACGACGTCCGGGTCAATCCCGGCAGCAAGCTGCGCATTGTCCCGTTCCCCCAACTTGTTGCCCTCAAGTTGTACGCGGGCGGCAGCAAGTCCAGGGCGGATATTGTCGAATTGCTCCGGCGCAATCCCGAGGTGGATCTGGCCCCGATCCGCAAAGCGTGCCGGCGTTACCGTCTTCGCGGCTTGGATGCCATCCTGCGCGAGTTGCATGCGTGAACCCCGTCTTTCTCCGCAGCGGGGCTCCGGTGGGGTTCTTTGCGGATATAAAGAAAAGTTTTTCTTTATTCTCTTGCGTGTCGTTTTCAGTCCGCGTACCATCCATGCCGTCTAGCGGCTAGCGATTTCGCGCGCCCCCATCCTTCGGACCTCACATGAGTTTTCTCACCCGCCCAGCCCTTTGCAGGATGCCACTGATCTTGCGCGCTTGCTTCCTTTGCGTGGCCTTCCTCGCACCCATTCCGTCAGCGGAAGCGCTGCATATTATCCGCACTGACGACCCTTCGCTCAACGATATCTCCATTATCAGCAACGCCAATGCGAATGCTGCCCGATCGGCCTTCGATTACGTCGCAGCGCAGCTGGAGGCGCTGTACAGTGATCCCGTCAATATCAGGATCACGCTGAAGGCAGTGGCGGGAACCTCCATCCTCGGGCACTCCCAGGTCCGCGCCAACACTTGGAGTTATACCACGGTTCGCACCGCGCTGATTTCCCGCGCGACAACCTTGGATGATAATGCGGCGATCGCGAGCCTGCCGGCCACTGCCCCTGTCGGCGCCACTGACTTGGCCGTCACAACCGCCCTCGGCAAGGTGCTGGGGCTTGTGACCGACGACGGTTCGACCGACGGAACCTTCAATTTTGGCGCGGGGTGGCCCTATACCTTCGACCCAAGTAATCGAGCGGTAGCGGGGAGTATGGACTTCATCGGCGTTGCGTACCACGAGATCACCGAAGTCATGGACCGTATCGCACCCGCACTTGGGAGTCCTCCCCACCTTATCGATCTCTATGCGTTTTCCGCTCCAGGGGTGCGCTCTCTCACCCAGGGCCCAAATGTTTGGTTCTCAATCGACGGGGGCACTACCCTCCTCAAGCAATTCAATCCCACCGCGTCCGGCGACAGGCAGGATTGGGCCATCAGTACTGGAGGAATCAACGACGCCTTCAACGCATTCACGGGACCCTCGGTTATGAACCCTCTCACGACGGTGGATCTGCGCGTGATGGACGTCATTGGCTATACGCCGAAGTTCGTTGCTGGGGGGGAATTCGAGAACCCGCCGACTTCTTATGTATACGCGCCGCCTGTGACTGCTTCGCAACCTTGGACGTTTGCCACCTACGCAGGAATTTCGAACAACTATGGCTTCGCGGTAAGCGGAGCGTCCGCGGGGCAGTTTGCCTTCCTGCAAAGCTTCGGAAGCAATATTTCGCAGTCGATGTATCTTCCGCCTGGAAATTATCAACTGTCTTACCGGTTGGCAGCGCGCTATCCAGTGAGCGGAACCACAAATTATTCCATCTCGGTCAGTGGCGGGCTGCTCGCAGTCAACGGGAGCCTTGTGACAGGCCAGCCCTTTTCAACTGCAACTACGGTCCGATTCACTGCGACCAATCCAGGCAACTACACGCTCACGTTCGCCAATACCACCCCGGCTGCGAACGGGGACCAGACTTTCTACGTGGATTCGGTGGCGATCAATCGACTTCCTGGGCTGACGGCGCCGACGAGCACGACGATCACTTCGACCGGCGCGACTCTCGGCGGCAATGTGACCAGCGGTGGCGGTGAGTCGATCACTGAGAGCGGGGTGGTCTACGCGCTGACATCGGTAAACTCAAATCCTCAGATCGGCGGCACGGGGGTGACGAAGGTGACGTCGCCATTCCCGACGACCGGCATTTTCACCGTGAACATCGCTGGTTTGAGCGTGAATAACGGCTACAGCTACAAGGCTTACGCGACCAACTCAGTAGGGACGACTTATACAAGCGCCGCCGCTTTCACCACGGCGGCCCTTGCACCAACGGTCACAACGCTCACGCTTTCAAATGTCACATCGAGCAGCGCAACGCTCGGCGGGACCGTGAGCAGCGACGGCGGAGCGGCAATCACCGAGCGAGGGGTGGTCTATGCGCTGACTTCGGCGAACGCGTCCCCCGCGATCGGCGGCAGCGGAGTGACAAAAGCCATCGCAAGCGGGACGACTGGCGCGTTCACCACGGGTGTCGCGACTTTGAGCGCAAATAGTCGCTATAGCTTTACTGCCTACGCCACCAACTCCGTTGGGACGACTTATTCAAGCGCCGCAACTTTCCACACCATACCCCTTGCCCCCCCAGCAGTCAGCACTCCGACGTTTACTAATATCACCTCGAGCGGCGCAACTCTTGGCGGCAACGTGGTGAGCGACGGCGGGGCGACAATCACCGAACGCGGGATCGTCTACGCGCTCAGCTCTGTAAACTCGGACCCGTTGATTGGAGATCTCGGTGCGACCAAGATCGTTGTGGCCGGGACGACGGGGGCGTTCTCTGCCAGCGTCACCGCTTTGATTGGGAACAGCAGCTACAGCTTCAATGCTTACGCGACCAACTCACAAGGGACGAGTTATACCGACTTCCCCGCTGCTGCCACCTTCACCACAGCGGCAACTGGGCCAGTCGGCATCGCCGACTGGGCCGCCGGCTTTGGTATCAGCGGTGCGGATGCCAACCCTGCCGCCACGCCTTTCAATGATGGCGTGACCAACCTCCTCAAGTATGCCTTCAACATACCGCTCACCGGCCCCAATGTGAGCCGCTTACTTCCCGGGACGGGCACGAGCGGACTCCCCTGCGTGACCACACCATCCACTGGTGGCCCACCGACATCCACTCGCGTGGAGTTCATCCGCCGCCGTAGCGGTGGACTCATCTATACCCCGCTCTATTCTATTAACGGTTTGAATGATTTCAAAGCCATGACGGCATCGCCTGTCGTGACCCCCATCGACGCTACTTGGGAACGCGTCGTTGTCGATCAACCGCTTGGTCTGCCGCTGCCGAGGGCCTGCTTCAGCCGCGTCTCGGTCCAATCCCAATGATTGAGAAAACGGGACGACGTGCCAGAGCGGGCCGCGGGGCGGGACGGAGTGTAAGGGCTTTGCAGAAGGGGATCGCATGACGGGCTGAGACCTGCGCTCCACAATAGGCACAGGTCTCTTGATCCCGATGGCTGGAATTCCCCACCCTGAATCCGACCTGACGCAGATAGGGGGGCTACCCTCTATCAGAAGAACATCCGCAGTCCCACCAGCGTGGTCCAGCCTTGGTAGCCGGCTTTGACGCCGGTGCCGCCGGTGAGCTTGTCATACTGTTCGCCGGCCATCAGCTTGAGTTTCGGCCCGTACACGTAGTAATTAAGGCCCACGTAGACGGCGTTGTCGGTGTCGCCGGTGAATTTGCCCACGGTCTTCTCCTGGCGGTTGAGGGTGGTGATGCCGTTGTCCTTGGCCGCCAGGCCGAGCTGGTAGCGCGTCACGAGTTCCAATTGCTTGGTGATGAGGTAGGTCGGCATGATCATCAATTCATAGATGCCGCCCTTGCTGTCAATCCCGTCGCCGTAGCCGAGTTGGGTCACCAGCCCGCATTGGCCGATGTGGAAGTCAAAATAGGTGGCCGCGGCATTTTCCATGGTGTTGAACACATTGCTGTTGGCGTTGTTGTTCATGTGCATGAAGTCCAGCGCCCACAGCGCCTTGTCGGCGTGCAGGTCTGCGGCGAAGTCGTAGCTGATCTCACCGAGGAAGCTCTCGCCGCCGTTGAAGTGGCCGAACTCCTGGCCCACGTTGTCGGAGAAAACCGCTGCCTGATAGCCCCATTTGCCGAGCTTGCCGGACAGCGAGGCGCCGGTGACGTAGTCGTTGCCGGTGTTATTGAACACCTGGTCATCGAAGAAACTGCGCTCGAAGAACACCTGCGTGTTGTCCGAAAACTCACGGTCATAGCCAAAATGGGGCTCGAACTTGCCCATCCGCAGATTCAGCGCGTCGCTGAAGTGGAGGTTGATGAACAGGTCCGTCATCCGGTTGTAGAACACCTCCGGCGTGTTGTAACTGTGCAGGGTGGTGTCCAAGGTGGCTTTCACCTCGATGAGCCGGTTGGCCCAAAACGTGTCCACTCCCATCCGCAGACGGCGGATTTCAAAAAAGTCGTTCTGCCCCTTGTCGGCATCCACCTTGAAATAATCGAACTGCGCCCGGCCGGTCAGATTGAACTCTTCGAGGATCGGGTTGGAATTATCCTTGTAGAGGGTGGCGGCGGACCACGCCCGGTCCATGGCGGTTTTTCCGCTGAGCTTGCCCAGCAGCAGGCCGCTGGCCTCGGCTTGTACATCGGCTTGGGCGGAGGCGGAGGAGGTGGCCGCGGCACCGCAGACACAGGCGGCGAGGAGGGCGTTGCGGGTGAGGCGGAGTGGATTGATGGTGGCGGGACTCATTCGGGTGGGTGTTTTTGGTCGGGTGAAACTATCCGACACTCAAACGCCGGAAAGGCGATTCTATCACAGAGAAGTTGATATGTCGAGTCATATTTAGTGACAATTCCGTCACGCAGGTGACAAATTTGTCACGCAAACATCCTTTTGCGTGCCGCCGCATCCGCCATGAATGGAGCGTGTCAGCACCACAGCGCTGCCATCGCCCACCATGAAAACGATCAGCGTCCTAATTTCCGCCACCGCCATGCTCGCCATGGCCAACGCCCAAACCCTCAGTCTCAAAGGCAGTGACACCCTCGGGGCCAAGCTTGTGCCGCAACTTGCCGAAGGGTTCAAGGCCGCCGGTAACACGAATGTGAAGTTCGAGATTGCCGCTGAAGGATCCACCACGGCATTTCCGGCGCTGGCCAACGGCACTGCCCAGCTCGGCATGTCGTCGCGCAAGGTCAAGGACGAGGAGCGCACCTACTGCCATGCCCAGGGGGTTGCCCTGACAGAATACCAGATTTGTTACGACATGATCTGCGTGATCGTGAACAAGAACTCGCCGCTGGCCAAACTCACCAGCGCCCAGGTCGCCAAAATCTTTACCGGCCAAGTCAAGGATTGGTCGGAAATCGGCGGTGCCCCGGGCAAAATCTCCATTTACACCCGCAACACCTCGTCCGGCACCTACAAGGACTGGCAGCACCTCGCCATGGGCGGCCGCGATTACCCATCCAGCGCACTCAAGATGGCTGGCAATGAGCAAATCGCCCAGGAAGTCGCCAAAAACAAGAGTGGCATCGGCTACGTCGGCCTCGCCTACGCGAAAACCTCCGGCACCAAGGCGCTGGCCATCGATGGCCTGGAGCCGGTGGCGAAAAACGCCGAGAAATATCCCTACTCACGCTCGTGCTTCCTCTACGCGCCGGAGAAGCCCATTGCAGAAGCCTCGGCCTTCATCGCCTACATTGAATCTCCCGCCGGACAAGGCATCGTTCGCAGTGTCGGTTTCATCCCGTTCAAGGACCTCAAATGATCGAGCCGAGGGCCACGCAACGGGGCACGGGCGGCGCGGCCGTTATGGAGGACAGGGGATCCTGGCTGGCACGGACGACTGGCTTCCAGCCTGCCGTTGCATTGGCGGACAGGCGGGACGCGCTGTCTTCCCTCACAGGCGGGACGCCTGTTTTCCGATCAAGGGATGCAGCCCCCGTGCCCGGCGAAACTTGTGTCCCGGTTTGACTTTTGCGCGCTGGCACCAATCATCCCCGCTTCAGGTCGTCGTTGGCGCCGCACGTTTTGTTCATCCGTTCCATCTCAACCACAAGCATGTCGAAGACCGACGAGGTTCCTCATCGATTCAGCAAACAAGGCTTCTCTCTGGAGAAGGCGATCCGGTTCTTCTTCGCGTCGAACGCCGGCCTGACCATTGTTATTCTCGTCCTCATCATCGCCTTCCTGCTCAAGGAGGGCCTGGGGTTTTTTCCCGGCTACCGGCGGGAACTCGAGGTCTACCGCATCGCCGGGCTTGAGTTCGTCGACCTTTCGCGCAGCAACCTCACTGCCCACGAACAACTCTCCAGCGTCCTCAACCGCGCTTATTTCGCCCAAATCAACGGCCTCTGCGCGAGTGAATTGAAGCGCTCGCAGGAGGCTGCGGCCGTGTTCAACGCCTACTCCGAGCGCAGCGCCGCCACCCATGACCTCATCGTCAGCAACCTCGACGCCGGCATCGCCCCCGATTCCGAGATGCTCGCCACCCTGCGGCAAAATCACGCCGCCAGCACCCGCAAGGCCCTCGCCGAACTGCCCGCCACCCCCCATCTGACCCGTGCCGAGCGCGCCGCCCTCATCCAATCCATCGCCACCCGTGAGGTCAGCAGCAAGGACGATCCGCCGTTGGTCACCGCCCTCGCGGCGCAATACGCCGCCGCCCAACAAACCCATGCCGAGCCGCTCGCCGGCCTGCGCGGGACCCTCGATGCGTTCGACGCCGCCGGCACCGACCTTTCCGCGCTGGTGTCGGAAATGACTGTGGCCGTCACCGCCACCAAGGAGGCGATCCAAGCTGGCGACGTGCTGGAGAAAAATCGCACGACGCTGGTGGCCGCCGCCGCCCATGCCAAGACACCGGCCGCACGGGAAAAACTGCTCGCCGACGCGCAGACCTCGCTCGCGGCCAAGACCGACATCGACGGGCCGATGCAGGCGCTGATGCTGCGTAAACCCGCGTGCATCGCCGCCCATGCCGATTTGCGCCAGGCCTGCGCCGGCATTCTCGATGGACTTCCCGCCGCCCTCTCCCAACCCGAGGCGGAGCGCCTGCTGCGGGTCGCCCGCAAGGCCATTCCAGCGTTTATGGCCAATTTGGAACAGGCCCCGCAGCGCATCGGCCAATGGCGGCACGACACACCGGTGCCTCTAACCGCTGCGATCGGTTCCTTCCTGACCGGCAAGGACTGGGTCACCGGCGGCGAATGGCAGGACTTCTACGGTATCCTGCCCTTGCTCGTCGGGTCGCTGATGATTTCGCTGGTGGCCCTCTGCCTCGCCATCCCCGCGGGCGTTGGTGCCGCCATCTACGTCAATCAATTCGCCTCGCGCCTTGAACAAGCCGTCATCAAGCCCGTCATTGAGTTCATCCAAGCCATTCCATCGGTGGTGCTCGGCTTTATCGGCATCCTCGTCTTTGGCAGTGTCCTGCGCGATATCTCACAATTCGACTCGCTGGCCTGGGTCCCGGGCTTTCCCATCGAAGAACGCCTCAACATCTTCACCGCCGGTTGTCTGCTGGCGTTAATGAGCATTCCCACCATCTTCACGCTGGCCGAGGACGCTCTCAACAACGTCCCCGCCGCGTACGCCGAGGCCTCCGACGCGCTCGGCGCCTCGCGCATCCAAACGTCCTTCCGCGTCATCATCCCCGCCGCCTTCTCCGGCATCCTGGCGGCCGTGTTGCTCGGCCTGGGCCGCGTCATCGGTGAGACCATGGTCGTTTTGCTCGTCGCCGGCAACCGCATCAAAATCCCGGATTTTTCCAGCGGCATCGGGGCGTTTCTGCAGCCGTCCCACACGCTTACGGGCATCATTGCCCAGGAACTCGGCGAGGTCCCGCTCGGCAGCGTCCACTACCGCGCGCTGTTTGTCGTGGGCATCCTGCTTTTCGCCATCGTGCTTGGCATCAACGCCACCGCCCACAAGTTCGTCAGCCGGTCCCGGCACTAACACCACTTTGCCATGAACAACCCCGAATCCCTGATTCGCACCGGCCTGCCCAAGGGCCACGGCAAGGACCTCGCCGTGCGGGTGCTGCTTGCGGCCGGCACCTATCTGATTGTCATCATTGCCGCGTTGCTGTTCTGCAAAATCATCAAGGACGGCGCGCCGGTCCTCTTCACCACCAAGGCGCCCTACGTCGATCTCGGGTTCTTGCTGGATAAAAACGAGACCCTCCACGTCTTCGACGATGCCCAGGGCCAGCGCCACCAGCTTCCCGCCTCGAAGTACAGCGAGTACGTCAAACATCACGCCGGCGCAACGATCTACAACGAACAAACGTTCTCCTACTCGGGTGGGGGCATCATCGGCCCGATAGTCGGCACCGTCCTGCTCACCGTCGGCTCGATGGTCCTCGCGTTGTTCTTCGGCGTCAGCGCGGCGATCTATCTATCCGAATACGCGAGGCAAAGCCCGTTCATCCATGCGGTGCGACTCGCCATTCTCAACCTCGCGGGGATTCCCTCGATTGTGTTCGGGCTGTTCGGGTTCTCGGTGTTTGTGTTGGCCGTGCCGGTGATCACCAGCACGCCCGCCGACCGCTCGCTGCTGATTCTGCCGTTGTTCTTCGGCGATGCCGTGCTGAGTTTCCAGGGCTGGAATTCGTCGTTGATGGCCGGGTGTGCGACCCTTGCCTGCATGATCCTGCCGGTGATCATCACCGCTTCCGAGGAAAGCCTGCGCGCGGTGCCGCAAGGGTTTCGCGATGCCGCCCTGGCCATGGGCGCCACCCGCTGGCAAGCCATCCGCACCTGCGTCCTGCCATTTTCCATCCCCGGCATCCTCACCTCCTCGCTGCTCGCCATCACCCGCGTCGCCGGCGAAACCGCCCCCATCATGTTCACCGCCGCAGTCGCCGCCAAGGACGACCTGCCCTGGCAGGCCCTCGCCAATCCCTTCGACCTGCTGGCGTCACAAGTCCAGGCCCTGCCCTATCACATCTACACCCTCGCCGCCCGCATCCCGGCCTCCGAATACACCCAGCGCGCCCAGTACGGCTCGGTTTTCGTCTTCCTCATCCTCGTCGCCTCCCTCTCCTTCGGCTCAATGCTGCTGCGGGCCAAACTCCGCTCCAAACTCAAATGGTGACCGATCTGCCCCCCCCCGCCGCCCCGCTGCCCGCCGCCATCCGGATCGCGGACCTGTGCTTTGCCTATCATGCCAAACCCGCCCTCCAGCAAATCACACTCGACCTGCCGGCCCATCAGATCACGGCCTTGATCGGCCCGTCCGGTTGTGGCAAGTCCACCCTCCTGCGCTGCATCAACCGCATCAACGACCGCATTCCAGGTGCCCGCATCACCGCCGGATCCATCCATATCCACGGCATCGATATCAACCGCCCCGATATCGACCTGCAGGAGCTCCGCCGCCGCGTCGGCATGGTTTTCCAGAAATCCAACCCGTTTCCAAAATCCATCTACGAAAACGTCGTCTTCAGCCTGCGCCTCAGCGGCATCCACAAGCGCAGCGAACTCGATGCCACCGCCGAAACCGCCCTGCATGCCGCCGCCCTCTGGGATGAGGTCAAGGACCGCCTCCACACCCGTGCGCTCGGCCTCTCCGGCGGCCAGCAGCAGCGCCTGTGCATCGCCCGCGCCATCGCCAGCCAGCCTGATATCCTGCTCATGGACGAGCCCTGCGCCGCGCTCGACCCCATCGCCACCCTCAAAATCGAGGAACTCCTCCATCAATTGAAAAAACAATACACCATTGTCATCGTGACCCACAGCATGGCGCAAGCCACCCGTTGCGCGGACCACACCGCCTTCATGGACCTCGGCCGGCTCATTGAATTCAGGCCCACTCTGCAACTCTTCAACACCCCGCACCACCCGCAAACCCTCGCCTATGTCACCGGATCCTTCGGATAGAGACAACATGACGCAAGACTTCAAGACACAAGATGAAGAGAGTTATTAGTTATTGGTTATCAGGAATGCGCCCCACGCCTTTTCATGTCTCATCTTCCTCTTCTCTTGCTCCTGCGTCTTTCTGCATGTTCCTGCCCGTAATTTCCCTGCCAGCACTCGTCTCTGTTCTTTTCTTGCGTCTTGAAATCTTGAAGTCATCGCCCCGCTAACTGATAACTGTTCCCCCCCCGTCCGTGCCCATCCCGTCACCGCTACCGCTGCCCCCGTCCATCGAAGTGCACGACTTGCATTTCAACTACGGCCACGCCTGCGCCCTGAAGTATCTAACGTTCAATATCCCGGCGCGCCAGGTCACCGCCTTCATCGGCCCGTCGGGTTGTGGCAAGTCCACCTTGCTGCGCTGCTTCAACCGCATGAACGACGAAATTCCCGGTGCCCGCCTCAGCCGGGGCTCGATCCGCATTGGCGGTGTGGATATCCACCAGCGCTCGGTGGATGTCGTCAAACTCCGGCGGGAGGTTGGCATGGTGTTCCAGAAGTCCAATCCGTTTCCCCGCAGCATCTTTGACAACGTCGCCTTCGGCCTGCAACTCCACCGCATGGGCAACCGCAGCCTGCTCGCCCAAGCCGTCGAGGAAGCCCTCATCTCCGCCGCCCTCTGGGATGAGGTCAAGGACCGCCTGCATGAATCCGCCCTGGCCCTATCCGGCGGTCAGCAACAACGCCTCTGCATCGCCCGCAGCCTCGCCGTCAAACCCCGCATCATCCTCATGGACGAGCCGTGCAGCGCACTCGACCCCATCGCCACCGCCAAGATCGAGGACCTCATCCGCATCCTCAGGCAACAAGTCACCATCATCATCGTCACCCATAGCATGCAGCAAGCCGCCCGCGTCTCCGACCAAACCGCCTTCTTGTATCTGGGTGAACTCATCGAATTCTCCGCCACCCTCAAACTCTTCAGCAATCCCGCCAAAAAACTCACCGAAGACTACCTCCGGGGAACTTTCGGGTGAGGAGAGTTAGAGGTTATGGGTTATTGGTTATTGGTTATTGGTTATTGGTTATTGGTTATTGGTTATTGGAAATATGCGCCGCGCAGTTCATGAATCCCTTCCAATACCCGACCACCGACCACCGACCACCGACCACCGGCCACCGGCCACCGACCACCGACCACCGACCACCGACCACCGACCACCGACCACCGACCACCGACCACCGACCACCGACCACCGACCACCGACCACCGACCACCGACCACC
>CAIVSK010000332.1 GCA_903908495.1 Akkermansiaceae bacterium | reverse complement strand
TACGCCCGTGGCGGCGGTTGGAGCACGGCCTTCGCGGCTGGCAAGCTCATCACCGTCGGCCCGGATGGCACGCTCAATACCTCGATCCATTCGATGGGCAGTTCGGTTGGCGGCGGCGGCGATGTGCCGAGGGTGGCCCTCAACGGCGGCAATTGGATCCTCAACGGTGAACAATACATCCGCACTCTGACCATGACGGCCGGCACCACGAGCGGAGTTTACGGCATGGACGGCCTCCGCTCCCTCAGCGGCGCGGTCTACACCTCGGCCGCAGCAGCGACCTCCTCCACCATCGGCTCACCGCTCACCCTCGTGAACAACCTGACCTTGTTGGTGTACGACGGCGAGGCGGCGGATGACCTGGTCATCAGCGGTGTGATCAGCAATTCAGGCAGTCTCACCAAAACGGGCGACGGCCTGCTGCGCATGACCGGCGCCAACACCTACACCGGTGTGACCACGGTCAATGGCGGGACGCTGGCAGTCAATGGAACATCCATTCCGGATGCCAACAAGCTGGTCATCGTCAGTGGCAAAGTTGATCTCACCGGCACGGAAACGGTGGGCACCTTGTTCTTCGGCAGCGCCCAGCAAGTCGCCGGCACCTGGGGTGCCAGCGGTTCGGGCGCCACCCACATCGATGACACCCGGTTCTCCGGTTCTGGCTTGCTCGATGTGGCACACGGGGCGGATTACAGCTCGTGGGCCAGCATCAACGCACCCGGCCAGACCGCCTCCCAAGACTATGACCACGATGGCGTGGCCAACGGCATCGAGTATTTCATGGGCCAAAGCGGCTCTGGGTTCACCGCCCTTCCCGGCGTGGTGGAAACGGCCGGCGTGCGCAGCGTCACCTGGACCAAGGGCGCCGCCTACACCGGCGTCTATGGCGTCGATTACTTCGTCCAAACGTCCACCGACTTGGCCACTTGGACGAATGCCACAATCGGCGCGGGCGCGGGACATGTCACTGACGGCAGCAGTTCCGTGGAATTCACCCTGCCTGCGGGTGCCACGGTCTTCACCCGCCTGATGGTGACGGGGCCTTGATCCTGCCTGTCTGACGAAACTTCCACCCGCCGTCGGTTCGCCGACGGCGGGTTTTCTTTTGGGGCGGAGGAATGACGCCCGGCGGCACTTATCCTAACAAATCTCAGGCTGCCTCAAGGGGTGAATGCCAAAAATTCATAACTCGCTCTTTATCCGTGCGTTCCGTGCAACCGGTGGTTTCTATTTTCCTATCTAGCTCAGGGTTTCGCTGGCCCGGGACGGGGGCTTGACAACCCGATAGATCGGCCGCTCCGGCGGGTCATCGTGCACGAATTTTGAGATTATTTGCAAATGCGGCACCCAATTTGCTAAGATGTGGCCGAACCTACATGTCAATCCACGTTGCCCTGCATCATCGCACATCTTATCGCTACGAACGCCCGGTTGGGCACGGAGCTCACGTCGTCCGTCTCCGTCCCGCCCCGCACTGCCGGTCGCGGATCCTTTCCTACAGCTTGAAAGTCGGCCCTGCCGAGCATTTCATCAATTGGCAACAGGACCCGCAAGGCAACCACTTGGCGCGGTTGGTGTTTCTGGAAAAGGCGGCCAGTCTGGACGTGGTCGTCGACCTGGTGGTCGAAATGTCGGTGCAAAACCCCTTCGATTATTTCCTCGAAGAGCATGCCGAAAATTTTCCGTTTGCCTATGATGCCGGGTTGGCGCGGGAGTTGGCACCGTTTTTGGTGACCGAAGCACCCGGCCCGCGGATGCTTGAGTGGGTCGCCAAGTTTCAAGCCCACCGATCCAGCACCAACGACTTTCTGGTGGCCGTCAATTCGGCGATTCAGGCGGCCATTGGCTACAAGATCCGGATGGAACCCGGGGTCCAGACACCGGAGGAAACACTCACCGAAGCATCCGGCTCGTGCCGCGATTCCGCCTGGTTGCTCGTCGTGCTGCTGCGCCACCTCGGGTTGGCGGCACGCTTTGTGTCCGGATACCTCATCCAGCTCAAGCCCGACGTCAAATCGCTCGATGGCCCGAGCGGCACCGAGGTGGACTTCACCGACCTCCACGCGTGGGCCGAGGTCTACCTGCCGGGCGGGGGCTGGATCGGGCTCGATCCCACCTCCGGCTTGCTGGCCGGCGAAGGCCACTTGCCGCTGGCGTGCTCGCCGGAACCGTCGAGTGCAGCACCGGTGTCCGGCGGGGTCGAGCCCTGTGAAACCGAGATGGAGCACGAGATGACGCTCACCCGGATTTACGAATCGCCGCGCACCACCCAGCCCTATTCGGCTGAGCAATGGCAAAAGATCGTGGAGAGCGGCCGTGCCACCGATCGGCAGCTCGAGGCGATGGACGTCCGTCTGACCATGGGCGGCGAGCCGACGTTCATCTCGATGGACGACTTCGATGGTGCCGAGTGGAATGTCTCGGCCGTCGGGCCTGACAAGCGGCGCTTGTCCTGCGAGTTGATCCAGCGCATGCGGCGGCGTTTTGCGCCCGGCGGGTTGTTGTTTTACGGTCAGGGCAAATGGTATCCCGGCGAGCAACTGCCACGGTATTCGCTCAATTGTTATTGGCGCAAGGACGGCCAGCCGATCTGGCAGGACGTGGCACTCATCGCCGATGAGGCGACCGACTACGGCCACACGGCCGAGGACGCCAAGGCGTTTGGTCTGGCGCTGGCCGGAGCGCTGGGGGCTGACCCCAAGTGGATGCTGCCGGCCCACGAGGATGCATTTTACTACCTGTGGAAAGAGCGCCGGCTGCCGACCAACGTCGACTTCGCCCACTCCAACCTCAAGGACCAGCTGGAGCGCGATCGCATTGCCCGGGTTATTGATCACGGGCTCAACGAAGTGGTCGCTTACGTGCTGCCGCTCAAGCGCGCCGAGACCGCGCTGGGGCAGCGCTGGGCCAGCAGCCCGTGGTTCTTACGCGATGATTTGTTGTATTTGCTGCCGGGCGACTCGCCGGTCGGCCTGCGGCTGCCATTGGAGTCGCTCCCGTGGGTGGCCGAGAAAGACTACCCGTGGACGATTCCCGCCGACCCCACCCGCGACCTGCCCGCGCTGGTGGCCGATTCCGGCCGACGCATCGCCATGCAGCGCCGCGCCGTCGAGCGCGAAAACGCCGCTCCCGATCACTACGGGCTGCGCGACCCCGGCCGCTTGAATCCGCCCGGCAAGCAGCCGGCAGCGGCCCCTGACTCGTTAGAACGGCGTCCTGCCGCGCAGGAATCCGCGTCTTGGATCACCCGCTCCGCGCTGTGTCTGGAGCCGCGCCACGGCCGCCTGCACGTGTTCCTACCGCCGGTGGACACGAGCGAGGATTTTCTCGACCTGATTGCCTGCATCGAGCAAACCGCCGCGTTGCTCAAACTGCCCGTGATCATCGAAGGCACTCCGCCGGAATATGACCCACGCATCGAGGTGCTCAAAGTCACTCCCGACCCCGGCGTCATCGAGGTCAACTTGCAGCCCGCAGCGTCGTGGGATGAACTGCTGCGCAATACCTCCGTGCTCTACGAGGAAGCCCACCAGTGCCGCCTGGCCACCGAAAAGTTCATGGTCGATGGCCGCCACTGCGGGACCGGCGGCGGCAATCACATCATCCTGGGTGGGGCCACGCCTGCCGACAGCCCGTTGCTGCGGCGCCCGGATTTGTTGCGCAGCTTGGTGACATTTTGGAACCACCACCCGTCGCTGAGTTACTTGTTTTCCGGGCTGTTTGTCGGCCCGACCTCGCAGGCCCCGCGCATCGATGAGGCCCGCAACGACTCGATCCACGAACTCGAAATCGCCTTTGCCACCCTCGAAAAGGCGGGTCCGGCGCTGCCGTGGCAGGTTGACCGCGCATTGCGCAACTTGCTCATTGATCCGACCGGCAACACCCACCGCGCCGAGTTCTGCATCGACAAACTCTACAGCCCGGACAGCGCCACCGGCCGCCTGGGTTTGTTGGAAATGCGCAACTTCGAGATGCCGCCTCACTATCAGATGAGCCTCGCCCAGCACCTCGTGCTGCGGGCACTGGTGGCCCGCTTCTGGCAGGACCCGTACGCCAAACCGCTCGTCCGCTGGGACAGCGCCATCCACGACCGCTGGATGCTGCCGCATTTTATCTGGCAGGATTTCGGCGAGGTGCTCGCCGACCTGCGCGGCCACGGCTGTCGGATCGAAGACGAGTGGTTTGCACCGCATTTGGAATTCCGCTTTCCGCGCATCGGCGAGTTCACCCAGCGCGGCATCGAGGTGGAAATGCGTCACGCCATCGAGCCGTGGCACGTGCTCGGCGAAGAGGGCCCGGGCGGGGCCGTGCGCTTCGTCGATAGCTCGGTCGAGCGGATGCAGATTCTGGTCAAGGGACTTACCGGCGAGCGCCACGTGGTCACCTGCAACGGTCTGCGGGTGCCCATGCACGCAACCGGCACCCACGGCGAGTTTGTCGGTGCGCTGCGCTATCGCGCCTGGCAGCCCCCTAATTGTTTGCACCCGACCATCCCGGTGCACACGCCGCTGACCCTCGATTTGATCGACACCTGGAACGATCGCTCACTGGGCGGCTGCACCTATCACGCGTCCCATCCGGGTGGCCGCAGCCACGAGAGTTTCCCGGTCAACTCGTACGAGGCGGAGGCCCGTCGCCTCGCCCGCTTCTCGCGCCACGGCCACACCGGGGGCATCAGCAAGGTCATTGAGCCGCCGCACAGCCCGGATTTTCCCTTCACTCTGGACTTGCGCATGGTTCCCTGAACTTGTCTGCTGCCGCCGCCGATTCGCGCACCCCATGGCTGATGGTTTTTGTTTCAACTCCCCGTGGTTGCCGCCGATGATGGCGGGAGCCGTCGGCGGGGCGTGGCAGGAAATGACGGACGCCTTCGGCCAGTGCCGGCCGCACTGGCAGCCTCTGGATGCTGCGCTGCATGCATGGACGCCGGATGAACGGGGCGCTTTGGGCCTGGCGGCCGGGCGCATGATTGAAGATTTGGGCACCACCTTCAACGTTTTCAGCGACGTCAACGGTGCAGGCCAGCCCTACGAGCTTGACCCGATCCCGCTGGTCATTCCGCCCGCTGACTGGGCGCGTGTGGCCGATGGCCTGGCCCAACGCGTGCGCTTGCTCGATGGCGTGCTGAGCGACCTCTACGGTCCCCAATCCTTGTTGGATAAGGGGCTGATCCCGCCCGACCTGGTGCATTCCAACCCCGCGTTTTTGCCATACATGGGTGGCAGCAACCGGTCCGGCGGCCGCAGTTTGGTCTTTGCGGGCTGCGATCTGGTCCGCTCGGCCAACGGCATGTGGATGGTGCTGGGCGACCACACCGGCACCCCGGGTGGCCTCGGCCAGGCGTTTGAGAACCGCAACGTCATCTCCAACCTGCTGGCCGGCCCGTTTGCCGCCCTCAAGGTCGCGCCGCTCGGCGGGTTCCTCGAGCTGGAACGTGCCACCTTGAACGCCTTGGCGGTGGGCCGCCGCGACGAGGTCAACATCGTGTTTCTCACCCCCGGCTTCCGCCATGCGTCGTATTTTGAACACGCCTACAAGGCGCGCTTGCTCGGGTTTCCCCTGGTTGAGCCGGCCGATCTGACCGTCCGCGAAGGCCGCCTTTTTCTCAAGACACTGGCCGGACTGCGGCGCGTCGACGGGGTGGTCTGCCGGATCGATCAGGATGGCATCGACCCGCTGGAGCATTGGGGGTGCTCGGATGGCGTGCCCGGCCTGATCCAGGTGTGGCGCAGCGGCAATGTGATGCTGGCCAACATGCCGGGCTCGGGCTTTGCCTCCAGTCCGGCGTTGATGCCGTTTCTGCCACGGATTTGCCGCGATTGGCTGGGCGAAGAGCTCAAGCTGCCGTTCGTGGAAACCTGGTGGCTCGGCCAAGCCGAATCCCGCCAGCGCGTGATGGATCAATTGCAC
Organism: Akkermansiaceae bacterium; assembly: GCA_903908495.1. Classification (GTDB taxonomy): domain Bacteria; phylum Verrucomicrobiota; class Verrucomicrobiia; order Verrucomicrobiales; family Akkermansiaceae; genus Luteolibacter. The sequence continues at coordinate 43,405 of CAIVSK010000332.1, read as the reverse complement.
CGCTTCGTCCTGCTGGCGGCCGCCCCCGCCGGCGATCCGCGCCTGCCGCTGCGCTGGTCGGCACTCACGCCTGCCGCCCGCAAGCCGTGGCTGGCCGCGATTGAACAACGGCCGCATGATTTCGTGGTCCAGGCCGAGGTGCGTCCCAGCGAGGCTCCCTCGCTCGCCGCACGATCCATCCGCCAGCGACCGGTGGTGTGGCGGGCCTTCGCCCTCAATGCGCCGGGCCAGCCACTCGCCCTGCCCGGCGGCTTGGCGCGCGTCGGCGATGGCCAGCAAGCGCCGCAGTTATGGCCTAACCAATCAGGCGTCACCAAGGATGTGTGGGTCGCGGAGGCCGGCGACTACCTGCCGCGCGCCCAACAGCAAATCCAAAGCGCGGCGCCGGCCCGGCATTCCGCCGCACCCGAGGTGCCCAGCCGGATTGCCGAGCAGTTGTTCTGGGTCGGGCGCTATGCCGAACGCGTCGAGTTGGCCACCCGCCTGCTGCGCGTTACGCTGCGCTGTCTGAGCGGCGAAGCCGGGCGCATCCAACAGGCGCAGCTCGACGCCTGCCTCGCGCTGCTGACCGGTTGTGCGTTGGTCCCCGAAGCACTGGTGATTCCAGCCAGCGGCATGCTCAAAACCCTCGCCAGCCTGATCCACGATCCGCTGGCGGGCAGTGGCATCCCCGCCTTGACCCGCTCGCTGCTGCTCAACGCCAGCGCCGCGCGCGATCGCCTGTCCGACGACACCTGGCGGTTTTTCAACCGACTCGAAGGCATCGTCAACCCGCCGGCCGCCAGCCCCGATATCGCCGAACTGCTGCACACCCTTGATACCCTGGTGCTCCATCTGGCCGCCTTTGCCGGCATGCAGGCCGAAAATATGACACGCGGCCATGGCTGGCGCTTTCTGGAACTCGGCCGCCGCCTCGAACGCGCGCTCGGCGGTCTCCATTTGCTGCGCTGCGCCGCCGACCAGGTCGGTGACGAATCGCCGTTGCTCGATCCGTTGCTGGAAACCTGCGACAGCGTGATGACCTACCGCCGCCGGCATTTCTCCCGGCCCCGCCTCGACGCGGTGACCGACCTGATTTTTTTCGATCGCAGCAATCCGCGCTCGGTGGCCTATCAGATCGCGGTGATCTGCGTGGAGATCGCCCGTTTTACCACCACCCCGGACTTTGGGCTGATGCCCCGGATCCGCGCCCATGCCGAGGGCTTGGCGGCACGTTTCGCCGATGCCCGCGCCCCGCAGGTGGCCGAATATGTGGCGCTCAACGACGCGTTGGAGGTATTTTCGGATTTGCTGACCCAACATTTCTTCAGTCACTCGGTGCGCCGGGTTTATTAAATCAAGCGTCACCGTGAAATTCACCATCGTCCACCGCACCACCTACAGTTACACCGGTTCGGTGAGTGTGTCGCACCATCTGGCGCGGTTGGCACCGCGCACATTGCCGGGCCAGCGCTGCCCATGGCATGAATTGGAAATCCGCCCGGCACCGGTGTGCCGCAGTGTGCACACCGATGCCTTTGGCAACACCGCCGCCTATTTCGAAATTGAAGGCAAGCACGAAACCCTCGAAGTGGTCGCGCGCAGTCTGGTCGAGGTGGTGGTCCTGCGCCAAGCCGATCCCGCCTCCACTCCCGCCTGGGAAACCGTGCGGGCCGCCTGTCATGGCAAAAAGCACCGCCCGTCGGTGGATGCCGGCGCGTTGCGCTTCGCCTCGCCGCTGGTGCCGCTGGGCCCGGAATTCGCCGCCTACGCCCGCCCGGATTTCCCGCCGGGCCGGCCCGTGCTGGAAGGGCTGTTGGCCCTCACTCAGCGGGTATTTCGTGATTTCAAGTTCGACCCGCGGGCCACCGAGGTGAGCACGCCGGTGGCCGAGGTGCTGCGGCAACGGGCCGGCGTCTGCCAGGACTTCGCCCACCTCATGCTGGCCTGCCTGCGCTCGTTAGGTCTGCCCGCCCGCTACGTCAGTGGCTACCTGGAAACCGCCCCGCCGCCGGGCAGAGCGCGCTTATTGGGGGCCGATGCCTCGCACGCCTGGATTTCGCTGTATTGCGGCGAAGCGGCCGGCTGGGTGGATGCCGACCCGACCAACAACGTGCTGACCGGCGGGAGCCACATCACCGTGGCCTGGGGGCGGGACTTTTCAGACGTCAGCCCGTTGCGCGGCGTCACCGTCGGCGCCGGCGCGCAATCCCTCGCCGTCGCCGTGGACGTCATTCCCGGGGTTGAAGGGTGAGCATTCCCCAGGCTCACGGCCGAACCTCCATCACGGTCAATGGGCTGCCGCTGGCCGGCAGCGACACCGAGCCCTTGCGATCGAGCTTGTTCCAGGCCTGACGCCCGCCTTTCACGGCTTCCAGAATCGACCTGAAGGCCACCAGATACATGAACTGCCGATAGAAGAAGCGTTGGATCAATACCACCCACAAGGTGCGCGGGCTGCGGCCGTCGAGCCGGAAGGCCACCAGCGAGCCGAGCAGATCCATTGCCAAAAACATCAGGTAACCCACCGCCACCGCCCCGAAATCCCCCCGCATCAGCGACAGCACAAACACCAGATCGCCGATGGGCGAGAGCAGCGGATAGACCACTTGGAAGCACAGCAGATTGGGCATGGCCACCCAGCCGAGGGTGCCTTTGAAGAGTTGTTGGCGGTGCTTCCAGAGGCATTGGAAGGTGCCGAAACTCCAGCGCAGGCGTTGCTTGAAGAGCGCCGAGCAACTGTCCGGTGCCTCCGTCACCGAGCGGGCGTCCGGCGCGTAGACAATCCGCGCCCCGTCGGCCAGCATCGTCAACGTGAGATCGGCGTCCTCGGTTAGGGTTTGCGGTGAATAGGCACCCGCCGACAACACGCTTTGGCGCTTCCAGGCACCGGTGGCCCCGGGCACCACCGAGATGCAGTTGAGCGCGTGAAACGCCCGCCTATCATAATTCTGGGTGGTGACGTACTCCAAATCCTGGAATGCAGTTAGAATATTGTGGATGTTGCCGACCTGCACATTGCCACACACCGCGTCGACCCGCGGATCGGCGAAGGGCGCGATGAGGGCTGCGATGGTGTGCGGCGGGACGATCGTGTCGGCGTCGATGGTGACGATGTACTCACGGCTGGAGGCCGCGAAGCCGGCATTGAGCGCCGACCATTTGCCGCCGTTGGGCTTGGCGATGAGAGTCACCTGCGGGTGTTGCAAGGCATAACTTGCGACGATGGCGGCGGTGTCATCGCTGCTGCCGTCATCGATGACGAGGATTTGCAGGTCGGCGTAATCGGTCGCGAGCACCCCGTCGAGAGTCCGCCGGATCACTGTCGCTTCATTGTAGGCCGGGATCAGCACCGTCACCGGCGGTTGGAACGTGCCGTCCGGCGTGACGAAGCGCGAGCGTCCCCGCAGGACCATGACCCCCAGGAAAACGATGCGCAGGATCGAGATGGCGGTGGTGGCGAAGAACAACCACTCTAACACCACCCAGCCCTGGGTCCGCAACCAGGTGAAGATCCTGCTGCCGGCCACCACCAGACTCTCGCTGCGGTTGATCGCGGGCATCAAGTCGAACCGGTCCACGGCCATCAGACGATCCACCGACACAAACTCATAGCCCTGTGCCTTGAGTTGTGGAATGAGCTTGCGCAAAGCCTCCAGCGTCTGATGCCGGTCGCCACCGCCATCGTGCATGACGATAATGTTTGGGCCGTCGGGTTTGAGCGCCCTGGTGATGTTGTTGACGATGGCGTCGGCGCCGGGCATCTGGTAGTCACAGGAATCGATGTCGCCGTCGGCGATGACAAAGCCGAGTTGGCAGACTGAATGGAGGGGTTGGAGTTCGGCGGCGCGGGTCGGTGAGGTATCGGTGTCGTAGGGGGCTCGAAACAGCTTGGTGCCGCGGCCGGTGATGGATTCAATGACCCGCTGGGTGATGTTGATTTCCATGTGCAGGCGGGTGGGATCGAAGTGCTCGGGCAGCGGTTCCGATAGAAAGTCCCACGCGCTGGGATCTTCCATGCCCAGCCGCCACAGCGAGAAGCCGTGCACCTGTTGTTTGCGGGCGATGGATACCTGGTTCCAAGCCGCGATGGCATCCAGCAACCAGACCTCGTGCGCTTGTTCCTTGTCGTCCTGATAGGTGAAGGTCGGGTTCATTTCCTCACCGGAGGCTTCCACATCGGCCTGCACGTCGGCGGCCAGAATCATCGCCTCCGCGTAGCTCAAGGTGGTGGGTGGTTCGTGGGTGGCGAGGTTCCAATCGTAGCCATAGGCACTGAGGGCCACAATGAGCTTGGCCGGCGGCACTTGGCTGACGAGTTCTTCAATGCCGTCGGTGTGCCAGGCGTTGCCGGCGATGGCACCGGGCAGGCCGGCGGCATAGTGTTGGTCATACGCCATGACGACCACGGCATCAGCCACCTCACCGAGGTATTCATAATCAAAGGCGTCGTCGTTGAGCGGGACGTCCACGCTCACCAGCAGGTGATCGGCGTGGAAGGCGGTGACGAGGCGCTTGATCCATTCGCTGAAGTTATCCTTTTCCGCGGCGCTGAGTTGTTCGATGTCGATGTTGATGCCGTCGGCGTGGGCATTGGCGGGTGGAAGGCGCGGCAAGTGCCTGGGCATGCGTCGCTGGCGCTCCTCAATCCCGGGCTCATTGCTCAAATCCCACCGGGATAGGGCAACGCATCCGGTAGTGCGACCCGGATCGGAAAAAGGCCCGGCGTGTTGCCGGGCCTTCGTGTCAACTGGTGAATGATGCTCTGGCGGCCCCTGACTTGACGCGGGAGCAATCGCCAGGTGCCTGTCGATCGCTATTCCTTCACATCGGCGAGGCCGACGTCGATGCCCTGGCCGCCCTCGGTTTGATGACAGTGGACGGCCATGTTGACCTTTGCGCCGGGTGTCATGACCTCGCGCGCCGTGCGGGAGATTTCCAGCGGCGCAAAGGTTGAGTTGAAGCCGCCGTCCTGCGCGGCGAGGACGCCGTTGACGTAAATTTCAACGTCCTCGTCGTGATAACATATCAACTGGAGGTCCGGATGAGGCCCCGCGGGCATGGTGAATTCGCGCCGCAGCCAGATGTCCGCGCTCGACCAATCGGTGTGCCTGACAAAACCGGGCGGGTTGGTGCCGAAGCCGGCCTGACCTTGTTTCCACGCCGTCGCATCGAAGTCGGCTTGCGCCCAGTTGTCAGCCGGTTTGCTGGTGGTGTAGAGCCATGTCTGGGCGGTGGCCACGACCGGCTTGATCTGTGGCGGCGGCGGCAGAGGTGCCCATTTCGCCGGCTTCAACTTGTCGCGCGAGGCCCATTTTTTCCAGGTGTCGCGATCGGAAAGCATCTTGATGAAAAACCCGCCGACGACCGGGCGCGCATGCATGCCGCCGCTATTCACCTTGTCCGTCTCATAGGAATCCGCGATCGGGTCGCGGGTGCTTGTCTCATTGAGGTAGTCGAAAATCGGCGCGATGAAGCCCTCGAAGTCGGACGGGTTTTCCGCCAGGGTCGCCGACCAGATGGACCAGTCGGTTTTTGTCAGATGGGTGCGGGAATCCAGCGGCACACCGTAGCGCAGCATGACGTTTTTGTAGTGTGCGACTTCTTTTTGAGCGACGCTCGGCGGAAAGACGTTGAGTCCGAGCAGGCGATCCCAAACCAGATTGTATTTCTGGCTCCAGGTGCCCGGCTTGTCGAAGGCTAGCCGATAGTGCTCACCGTCGGCCGCGACCTGCATCCAGTGTTGTGCGTCGGCTTTCGCCAGATCCATGTATCTCTTTGCGTTCGCCTTATCGCCGCGCATCCGGCACAAATCGGCATAAGTGGCCAGCCCGAGGATGGCTTTGACCGATAGGTTCGCGTTATGGGCGAGGTGGCCCATGAAGTCGTCGGTGCAAAGTTGGTTTTCCGGATCGAGGCCGTATTTCTCCAGGTAATGCGCCCACTGGGTGAGTTGCGGCCACCATGGCGCCACAAAATCCGCGTTGCCTTCCGCTTGCGCGATCGCGTCGCACAAGATCAACATGTTGCCGCTCTCCTCGACGGGCATGCCCTCGCCGCCGTCGTCGCGGCCGAAGACCAGCGGGTATTCGCCCAGGTCATGCGGGGCGTTGGGGAATTTCCAGTGGGGTGAGGCGGAGTACATCAGCACGTGAACCAGCGATGCCTTGGCCAGCGACGGGCTCAGCAGGATCCAGATCGGGTCCATGGGGAAGAACACATCCACCGTTGCCATGTTGCCATTGCTGGTGTTTTCCTTGGTGAAAAACAACGGTTGTTTGTTCGAGTCGGCGGCAAGGCCGTTGCCAGCGACACACTCCCGATAGGAAAGCGCGGTGATCTTGGCGTATTTCTCGCCGCCGATGCGGGTCATGTCCGCCATGAGTTCCTTGTCGAAGCGCTCGCATCGAGGCAGCAGTTTTTCATAATCCCGCGCCGCAGCCACTAACAGACCGTCGATCTTTCCGCCGTTGCGCGCCCAGTAGGGCAAAAGTTTCTTACCGAAATATCTGACGGCGAAGATCTCGTCATAGGCGACGATGACCTGGCGCTGCACCGCCTCCGCGGCGATCTTGCCGAGATCAAACGCAAAGGCCATCGCCGGTTGCGCGTCGTTGGCGGCCCGCGGCATCCGCGTGTCTTCCTCCGCCGGGAGTGTGCCATTTTCCACGAAGCACTTAGCCAGCACCTCGCTCGCGCCGATCGCGGATTTCGCGAGCGCTTGCGGTGCCGCAGCATAGGCAAAACCCCAGTTGATGCGATGGTCGTCACCGCAGGAACCGAGCACCGGTTGGGCCTGGGTACCGGCCCGCAACAGCGTCAAGCCGCCCACCGACTGATGCGACCACACGACCGGTTCAGCGGGGTTGTTGACCGTTAGTTGCGCGCTGGTGCTGTCATAAATCTCAATCTGATGGGTGGCGCCATCGGTGGATCGGACGTTCCATGTGATGTAAGCCAGGGGCCAGGAAAAAACGTCCAGGTCGTCCGGCAGCGCCGGCTGCATGAACGTCATCGTCACGTGAACCCCGGCATCCTCAAATTCATAAATGCTGCGCGTCGGCAACACCTCGACGGATTTCTGGGTGAGCGGTGGCAATGGCTTCGGGTCCGCCCCCATCAGCCGGTAGGTTTTGCCATCGATGCGGATCAGGCTGACGAGTGAATGGTCGCGATGGGTCCAGTGTTTGGTGGTGGCGTCGTTGAGATGGTCGGCTTCCGACCAGATGCTCAGAAACGGATTGCAGGCGACCAGCGGAACCGCCGGGGGACGAAAATCGGCCAGTGCCTTTTGCGCTTGCAGCAGACTGCAGGTCACGAGGGTGGCCACCAGCAGGGTGGGGGCTTTCAGGGGTGTCAGGTTCATGGTGGGTGAGTGGATTGCGGGGGAGGGCAGGGGAGTGGACAGGGGGACGGCGGGGACTCTGGCAAGGCGGATAGTCTGCAAGCAAGGATGGACTCTAATCAGAGCATTGCGGTGGATTTACTCAAGCAACAGCAGTTACAAGCCACTTGCCCGCTAACCCTCCTCAAGCGCGAAAGTATCTATCCGGTCAACTTTGCCAAGGATTTTCGCCGAATCAAAGCGGGTCAAAGCAGGCAGCCAGCGCTCGAGCATGACTGCCAATGACGCGGGGGTGATGGGCTTGGGAAGGTAGTCATCCATGCCCGCATCCAGACATCTTTCCCGATCCCCATGCATGGCATTGGCAGTCATGGCAATGATCGGGATCTTGGCATGAGAGGTCCGGGAGTGGGCCGCGCGGATCATGCGGGTAGCGTCCAAGCCGTCCATTTCAGGCATTTGCATGTCCATGAGGACCAGATCATAGGCGGTCCTGCTAATGGCCTCAACGGCGTCCAGACCGTTGGCCACCGCATCCATCGACAGTCCCATGCTGTGCAAGTAGCCCGCAGCCACCTTTTGGTTAATGAGGTGGTCTTCGGCCAGCAGCACCCGCAGGGTAGGCCAGTGGTTGCGTGCGGGGGCTGGTGGCGCGGGTAGGTCTGCGGCCGGGCTCTGGACGGATCCGTTGGCAAAACAAGCGGTGAACCAAAACTCCGAACCGTGGCCAACGACGCTCGATACGCCGATCTCGCCGCCCATGAGGCCGACGAGTTGTTTGGAGATGGCCAAACCCAAGCCGGATCCACCGTAAAGCCGGGTTGTCGATGCATCCACCTGACTGAATTTCTTGAACAGCAACGCCTGTTTGTCCGCCGGGATGCCGATGCCCGTGTCGCGCACCGCAAAGCGCACGACGATGCCGGCGGCGCTGGCCGAGACCAGACTGGCCTGCACGGCAACCTCGCCGTGCGGGGTGAATTTGATGGCATTGCCAGCCAAATTGAGCAGCACCTGGTGCAAGCGGTTAGAATCGCCACTCAGCAATTCAGGGGTGCCCGGGGTCATGGTACAACTGAATTGGAGGCCCTTGTCACGGGCTCTGATGTTCAGCGAGTCACCCAGCTCGCGCAATATCACGGGCAGGCTGAAGCCCAGGATTTCAAAGTCGAGTTTACCCGCCTCGATTTTGGAAAGATCCAGAATATTGCTAATGAGATTGAGCAGGTCCTCGCCGCAGGTTTGGGCCATTTGGGCATACTCACGCTGCTCGTTGGTGAGCGAGCTGTCCAGAAGCAAGCTGATCATGCCGATGACGCCGTTCATCGGGGTGCGGATTTCGTGGCTCATGTTGGCCAGAAACTCGCTCTTGGCACGGTTGGCCAGTTCGGCCTTGCCGGCGAGTTCGGTGGCGGCGACGGCGACGGCAGTGAGCTGGCGGTTGGCCTCCTGCAGCGCATCCTCGGCCCGCTTGCGGGCGGTGATGTCAATCATTACCGTCAGGAAGTATTCCTGGCCGTGACTGCGGATGATTTCCCCGGAGAAAAGCCCGTTGAAAACAGTTCCGTCCGCGCTGCGGATTTGGAGTTCGAGGTTGGTGATGCGGTCGGCCGCCAGCAATTGCTTCGCCATCGCGGCATGACGTTGCGGGTCCGGGAACAGATTCAATTCGGAGGATGTGCGGCCGATGACCTCGTTTCTGGCATAGCCGAGCGTGTTGAGAAAGGCGTCATTGACATCGAAGAACCGGCGTTCGGGCAGGGTGGAGAGTGCCATCAGGGTGGGGTTGCTGCGGAACAGCCGCTCGAAGCGTTGCTGCGCCTCCAGTTCGGCGGTCAGGTTCTTCGAACAGCCGAAGATGCAAGCCTCACCGTTCCACTTGCCAAACCAGACGCGGGTCTCGACGGGCACCAAGCTGCCGTCTTTGCGTGCCAGCGGCAGTGGGCAACTATCGTCATCGCCACGTAACATGGCACCGAGGATCGCCCCGGCTTCCGCTTGGCAGTCGGCCGGATGCACGTCCAACACCCGCATTGCGGTGAGTTCTCCGAGGCTGTAGCCCAGTGTGCGGGTGACGGCGCTGTTGGTGAAAACGATGCGGCCCGCCGGTGAGCAGACAAAGACCAAGTCGGTCATCGACTCGAAGAAGGCACGGAAGTTCGCTTCGCTCTCCTTGAGGGCCGCCATCGTCTGCTTGCTGGCGGTGATGTCCCGATTGGTGCCGACCATGCGCAAGGCCTGGCCGTCGGCGTCACGCTGTACGAGGGCGATGGCGCGGATATTGTGGATGCTGCCGTCCGGCCAGACGACCCGGAACTCGGTGTCGTAGTCGTTTTCATCCTGCAACGCCGCCTGGATTTCGGCGTCCCAGCGCTGCCGGTCATCCGGGTGGACTCCCGCCTGCCAGGCGTCGTAAGCCCCGCTGAAGGCATCCTGTGTGATGCCGTAGAGCTGGAACATTTGTTGGTCCCATGCCAGACGGTTGCTGGCCACGTCGTACTCCCAGATGCCAACACTGCTGGCCCCGGCGGCCAGCGTCAAACGCTCACTGGTCAGGCGCAACGATTCGAGCACCTGGCGGCGCTCTGTGATATCGGCAAAGGAGGTGACCACCGCGTGGGGACGGGTCTCACCGCTGTGGAAGATCGGCACGGCATTGATGCTGATCCATTTCTGAATCCCGCAGGGCAGCTGCAGCCCCATCGTCACGCCGTGGCGGGTCTGGCCCGTGCGCAAACTCACCATTGCGGGATGTTGCTCGCCGGGAAAGGGGCGCTCATTCTCATCGACGGCTTGCCACCTCGGGTCCATCGTGCCGCGCCCCAGAATTTGGTCGTGGCTCAGGCCCAGTATTCTCTCTGCACTCTGGTTGCAATCAATGATCTCGCCATCCGCAGCGTGAACGACAATGCCTTCGACCATGGCGGCCAGCACCGAGCGGTGGAGACTTTCGCTATCGCACAGCGCATCTTCTGCTCGCTTGCGATCTGTGATGTCGGCACTGGAGCCGCGATACCCATGGAGGGATCCGTCCGCATTGAAAAGCGGGAAGCCGCATGTGGATAACCACACGCACCGACCGTCGTTGGTTTGTGCGGCGTTGATCAGTGCCAGGAATTGATCCCGTCGCTCGATGACGGCGAAGGCCGCCGCCTTGAATTCCTCACGCCCGCCGAAGGGATGCAGGTCGTAGAAATGCATCCGGCCGATGAGTTCGTCCGGGGGGTAACCCAGAACGGCCGCCGATGCCTGGCTCACGTAGGTGTAGAGCCCGTGGCTGTCCACTTCCCAGACGATGGTGGCGCTTTGCTGGGCCAGCTGGGCGAAGCGCGCCTCACTATGCAGCAGTTCGCTGCTGCGCTGGAGCACCAGGCGTTCCAGCTTCTCGCGTCGGTGCAGCGTCAAGCTGAGGCCATTGGCCAGCGCGGCGGTGAGGCAGAGGCCGGTCAGGGCGGTCAGCCAGGCCAGCCACAACGGGTGCAATGTGAGAAATTCCGGGCCTGCGGTAGCGGTGACGGCAAAGGTCTTGCCGTAGGTGAGGACCCCGCCTGCGATCAGGACGGCCAGCAGCAACAGCGCAAAGCCCCAGCGCGAACGCTCTGCCGTCGCCGCAGGTGGCATGCCGCCACTCCCTCCGTCTTGCTGGGGTAACAACCCGCCCTGCCCATCTGGCGCATGATGAGTTGCGGTTCCATTGCCGATGGTGCCATGAGGGGGTGAGATGGGCAAATGTGCATAAATTGCTCAGACTTTACACCTAAATAATTGCGACCTTCAAAATAATCCTTCAAAATAATCCTTGGCAAAGCGTATCGGATAGGTAACGTCGCATTCAGCTTTTCCTAACGGATAGCCAATAATCCCAGCAAGCCCATTTGCGACGCTAGTTAGTAACGAGACAACAACCCCAGTCATGAACCCACCCAACGGACCCACCCACGGCGGCCACAAACGGCCCCCACTCGCCCGCGCTGCCGCATTGGCAGCGGCGGTCATTTTAGCCACCACCCCCAGCGCCCCCGCAACGCTGGTCGGCCACTGGATCGGCGGGGCGCCCAACCTCAGCGAAACCTCAGGTTACCGCATCGCAGGCACCCACGACGGGGTGGCGGTGGGCGGCAATGCCGGAGCGCTGGCATTCAGTACCGATGTGCCGGCCGGTTGCAGTGGTCAGTCGCTGGATCTATCTGTCGGCAACGTTGGTGTGAGTGTCGCCAAGAGTGCCTCTGGTGATAGCGGTTACGTCAACACCTATGACGATGGGATCAACAGCCAATTCACGGTCGCGTTCTGGGCCAAAGGGTTTCCGGGGACATGGGGACCCTGGGTCTGCAAGCGCGGCGAAGACTCCATCGGTTGGCAATTGCGCCGCATGGGCAACGACCCGGTTTCCGGGTTCACCCTCCGCGGCGTGGATAACCCCGACGGCACGGGCAGCGCCATCAACGTCAATGACAGCCCGGCCATCTGGCACCATTTTGCCGGCGTTTGGAACCAGTCCACCGGCACCCGCGTTCTCTATGTCGATGGCGTGTTGTCCCATGTGGTCAATAACAACACCGCCCAGGTGATGACCCCTGCCACTGGCAAACACCTCACCATCGGTGCCCGCGAGCAAGGCGGCACCGGCTATGAAAGTTATTTTTCCGGCAAATTGTTTGATGTGCGCATCTACAACGCTCCGCTCAGCCAAACCGAAGTCCTGCAGTTGCTCCCACCCACCACCCCCAGCGGCTTGGCGGCGACGCCCGGCAATGCCAAGGTCGGTCTGTTGTGGGCGCCCAAGCCCGGCGCGACCGGCTACGTCGTGTGGACCAAGAACATGACCACCAACGTCGAGCAAACCAACGCCACCACCGATGCGTTTTTCTCAAAAACCGGCCTCGACAACGGCACGCTCTATGCCTTCAAGGTCCAGGCCACCAATGGCATGGGCAGCAGCGCCTACTCCGCTGAAGTGAGCACGACGCCGGCCCTCGGCTCTGCCAAGGATATACTAACATTCAATTTCACCGGCCAGGGACCCGCCACATTGGTCGGCACTAACATCGTCAAGGACGTCCCGCTAGGCACCGACGTCTCCAGCCTCGCGGTGACCTACACGATTTCCCCCTTCGCCACCGAAGATGCCGCCAACCCGTCCGGTGCCAGCAGAAACTTCGCCAGCCCTCGTACCTACACCATCACCGCCGAGGATGGATCCACCAAGAGTTATACCGTCACCGTCGTCATGCACGCTCCCGTCACTTACGACTTCACCGACAGCCTGCAAGGGTGGACCCAAATCTGGCCGATCCCGGCGAGCGGCCGTCTGTGGGATGGCAATCAACTCGGCTCGGGTCATGATAACGATGACAATTTCACCCGCTTCGGCCGGTCCCCGGAATTCTACATCAACAACCTGGGCGACCTCACGGCCTGGCTGGACGGCGGACAATCGCCGCTGGCAACACCCAGTGCTGCTCCTTCCGCGATTCCCGCCACCGCGATCAATGGCGGCGGCTTCGGCGGGGTGGCGCTGCGCGACGTGGCCACCGACACCTATATCATGAGCAGACGCCACAGCGGCTACGGCAATTGGCAGCAAGTGACCTTCACTGCGGCGGACCTCGCGCCTTATGCGCACAACGGCAAGAAATACACCCTCGACTACATCGACGACAACATGGGCGGTTGGGGTTGGACCTACATGGATAACGTGTCCATTCCGGGCACGCTCGCCCCGGCCGCCACTTTCACCGGGTTCAGCCTGTTGGGGCGTCCCTGCGGGCTCGCCACCGATATCACCCTGGCCGTGCCTTTCGGCACCGATCCGGCGGCCTTGGCTCCAGTCTTCACGCTCTCAGCCGGTGCGACTTGCGACAAGGTTTCCGGCAGCAGCCACAACTTCTCCAGCCCCGTCACCTACACCGTCACCTCCTCCGACCTCCTGCTCACCACCGTCTACACCGTCACCGCCGTGGTCCAAGCCGATCCGGCAGCTGCCCTCGTCGGTCACTGGGTTTCCGGTGAGCCCAACCTGACGGACTCGTCCGGATTCACCGTCGCGGGCACCCATGACGGAATGGCGGCAGGCCCGAATGCCGGGGCGCTCGCCTTCAGTGCGGATGACGTGCCGAGCACATTCGGCGGCAGTTCGCTCGACCTGCGGGCCGGCAATGTCGGCGTGCTGATAGCCAGCACATCCAACACCTCCGACGGCTATGTGAGCACCTACGATGCGCCTCTCAGCAACCAATTCACCATCGCCTTCTGGGCCAAAGGGTTTCCCGATACATGGGGCCCGTGGGTGTCCAAAAAAGGCGAAAACGGCGCCGGTTGGCAAATCCGCCGCCATTCCGGCGATTCAAACGCCTGCTTCACCTTGCGCGGCCTCAGCAATGACGACGGCACCAGCACCGGCACCAACATCAATGATCTCAGCCCGACATGGCACCATTTCGCCGGCGTTTGGGATCAGTCCACCGGTACCCGCACCCTGTACGTGGACGGCGTGATCTCGTCGGTGGAACACAACGTCATCGGTCAGACGATGAGCCTGGCAGCGGACAGGTCCCTGATACTCGGCGCCCGCCAGCAAAACGCCGACACCAACTACGACGGATATTTTTCGGGCTTGTTATACGACGTCCGCATCTACCAGCAGGCGCTGTTCTCCAACCAGGTGCAATCCGTCATGACCACAGCAACGCCAGCACAGGCTCCGGAGGCGAAGATCCGCGCCTTCGGCGTGCCCGGCTTCCAAGCGGTTATCGCCAATTCTAACATTTCGCTGAGCTTGCCGCTGGGCACCAACGTGACGGCGCTGGCACCCACCTTCACGCTGACCGCCGGAGCCACCTGCAATCCGGTTTCCGGCACCGCGCTGGATTTCAACACCCCGCAGACATACACGGTCACCTCGTCGGATCCCCTGATTAGCACGGTCTATACCGTGACGGTCACCGCCGGCAATAACTTCAACGACGGGACCCTCCAGGGCTGGCACAACCGCGTCTGGGATGCGAGCGCCGGGGCTTGGGTTGATCTCGCCCCGAACGTCATCGCAATGCCGTCCACCATCAATGGCGGCGCCATCCAACCGCCGTCGGGCGACGACTATCTGTTTAAGATCACCGATGGAATCGTCCAGCCGAATGGCGGCCAGAATGACAATCACCTGAACACGGTGTGGCTCCGCTCGCCACTTTTCATCCTCAACGCGACGGGGGATCTGACGGTGCAAATGGCCAAGGGCATGGCTCACGGCCCGGCTCCAACCGATGAAGCGTCGGTGCCTTATGCCGCCAACCCCGATACCGGCTGGAAGGGCGTCGCCCTGCGGCGCGCCAGCGACGGCGTCTTCGTGCTCACCAAACCCAGGACTAGCGAAGGCGACGCCATGGTCACCGTGACGTTCACCGTAGACGAGTTGGCACCCTATGTCGGCGAGATCTGCAGCGTGGAGTTGATCAACTCGAGCCGCGGTGGCTGGGGCTGGCTGACCATGGACAATGCCTCGATCCCGGGTAGCGCGGCGGCAGCCGACCCGTTCACCGCGTGGATGGACGCTCACTATCCGGGCCTCTCCGACAAGACGCCCGGCGGCGATCCCGACCATGACGGGATGAGCAACTTCGAGGAGTTCGCCTTTGGCCTCAACCCGGCCAGCGGTGCCTCGTCCAACCCGATCACCGCGTCACTCGACAAGGACAGCCACAAGTTCAGCTATACCCGGCTGGCGGCCAGTGGTCTGAGTTATACGGTGTGGACGTCCACGGATCTACAAACTTGGGATGGCCCTGCCGCAGTGACCGAAAATGTCGGCGCTGCCGATGGCAATGGCGTCGCCACTGTTGAGGTCACCTTGACCTCACCTCCGGTCGGCACCACGTTGTTCGTGCGGGTGCAGGCACAGTGAAATCCTGACAGAAGATTGGGCCGCGCCCGTCCACCTGGCCAAAGCCGCCATTTTGCCTGCCTGTCCCGCGAGAACCGTGGGGCAGGACGGCATCCCCCAAAACCGGCAATATGCTGCGGTGATGGCGGAGCGGGACTTTGGCTGGCGGTAGCGCGGACCAGCAGCGAGCCAAAGCGGTGTCGCGCTGGCGCTTGCCACCGCAGTCCATGCATGAGCTGCCCCTGCGCTGCCAATGTGTGGAGTGCGGCGGGAAGGGGCGGAGCCCGCCACGCCGCTTTGGCTAGACCGGGAGAGTGCCGGAGTTCCCTGCGCGGCCGCAAGAAATCCCACGATTCCCCTAGCTCCGGCGGCTGTGGCAGGGTAAGAAGAGCGCCAGCACTGCTGGCTTGGGCCGGAGGTGCCAAGCCAAACCGCCCGCTGCCGTATCGCCCATGCCCATGATCGTCATCAAATACGCCGTCACAGCCCTGATCATCGTGTTGGTCTCGGAAGTGGCCAAGCGCAGCGACAAGTTGGGCGCACTGATTTCCTCGCTGCCGTTTGTCACCCTCATGGTCATGATCTGGCTGCAGGTCGAGCGCCAGGGCAGCCGCAGGATTGGCAATCACGCATTCTACACGTTCTGGTACGTGCTGCCGACCTTGCCGATGTTTCTGGTGATGCCGTGGTTGCTGGCCAAGGGCGTGAATTTCTGGCTGGCTCTGGGCATCTGCGCAGTGGTGACGATGGCGAGCTTCGCCGCGACCGCACTATTGGCCAAACGCTTCGGCGTCGACTTGATCCCGTGAAACCGGACCTCTCCAGCCAATTTTCTCCTAAGAATCCAGCGCCCCGCGTGTCCCTATGCTCGAAGGCTCCTCATCACGGTGCGCTGGCTGCATGCGGGCTTGGCCCGGCACCACTCCTTCGCCGATCCTCTAACCAATACTCCCGTCATGAAACCACACCCGTCGCTTGTCAGCTTGTTCGTCGCCGCCGCCTTGGCCGCCGGCATCGTCCATCCGCCAGTCCTGCTTGGGCAGAATGAAATCGGCTTCATCGAGCGCTTTGCCCTCGCCGCCGACCGCGAAAAGGCACTCGGCGAACTCGTGCCGGGCAGCGAAGAATATTATTTTTTCCACTGCCTGCACTATCAGAGCAGCCGCAACGGGGCGAAATTCAGCGAGTTCATCGAGCAATGGCGCAAGCGGTTTCCCGACGAGAATGCCCGCCGCCGGATCATTGAGAACCGCCAGGCGCTGCTCGACTACGATGCCACCCCCCAACAGACGCTGGACTATCTGAAGCGCCAACTCGGCGTGACTCACAACCATCAACAGGAGGTCCGCGACCAAAAACCGAACCTGCCCAGCGCGCTGGAGCCGAAGCGGGTGAGCCGCGAGGTGTTTGAGGGCGATGCCCTCGCGCATGACCCGGCGCTCGGCGGCTTGACGCAATACTCCTTGGAAACCTTGGTGCGCAACAAGGCCACGCTCAGCCCCCAACAACGCCGCGCGTTGCTTTCAAAACTCCAACGACCCGATGTGCCAAACCTGCCCGAACTGGTCATCACCGACCTCAAGGCCCCGGAATCCCAGGGCTTCGGCGAGTTCGCCATCCATCGCGCGCTGCTGCCCGCCCAGCTCGACACCTTGGTCGAGGCCATCCCGGCCCTCGCCACCCACGCGGCCTTTGTTTACTCCCGCCTGCGCAAGCTCGCCCCCTCGCCGGATGTCGATGTCGCCTTCAACCCCGCCGAGCGCGAGGCGTGGCTGGAGCGCTTGTGGACCTATGCCAAGACCCTGCCGCCGGCCTTCAACTCGCTCAAGGCGCAGCTGCTCTATCAACGGCTCGACCACGACCGCATGAAGGGAGTCTACGACCCGGCCCGTTTTCTCGATTACCTCAAACTGCCGCGCGGATTTGGCTATGTGAACCCGCAATGGTTGCAAGCGCGCGCCGCCACCAATGAACCCCAGTGCGACCTCAACGCCGACCTCAGCGCGGCCTTGCTCGTCAACCGGCCCATCGGCGTCGACGAACCGCTGGTGCGCGAGTATTTCCTCGCCGTGTTCGACCAAGCCGCCAAGGCGGATCCGGCCGGGCTCGGCGAGAAGATGATGGCCCCCTACACCGATTATGTGTTGGATTCCTGGCTCCGCCCACTGCTGGCCGAGGCTCTCATCGTCGGCGGCCATGGCGATGCCGAACGCTGGGCCTCACTGCTCAATCCGACCGCTTTCCAAGCGCTCAAGGAGCGCGTGGACATCGAGTTCCCGGCCACCAATCCGCCGTTGTTCCAACCCGGCGAAACCGCCCAATTCGACGTGATCGTCAAGAACACGCCCAAGCTTATCGTCAAAATCTATGAACTCAACGCGCTCAATTACTTTCTAACCCAAAAGCGCCAGCTCAACACCGACCTCACCCTCGACGGCCTGGTGGCTAACAGCGAACAGACGCATAGCTTCGACAGCGGCCCCTTCAAGCGCACCCGCCAGACGTTCAAGTTTCCCGAGCTCAAGGGCCAGCGCGGTGCCTGGATCATCGAGTTCATCGGCACCGGCCGCAGCAGCCGCGCGCTGCTGCGCGTCGGCCAATGGCAGGTCATCCAACAAACCGGCCCGGGCGGCGATTTGTTGTTAGTTCTGGATGAAAATGGCGAGCCGGTCGAGAACGCCGTGGTCTGGCTCGACGGCCGCAAGTTCACCCGTGACGAGAAACTCGGCCGCATCGTGGTGCCCTTCACCAAGCAGCCTGGCATGCGGCAAGTGGTGGTCAGTGATGCGGCGGGCACCTTCGCCACCCTCACCCAGTTCGAGCATCACGCCGAGGACTACCGGCTCGACGCCCAGTTCCACATCGAACGCGAGCAGTTGTTAGCCAGGCGCGACGCCACCCTCGCCGTGCGCGCCGCTCTCATGCTCGGCGAGTCGCATCTCGACCCCGCCCTCATTTCCGAGCCGCTCCTGACCATCACCTCGACCACGCTCGACGGCATTGCCACCACCCGCGAGGTCAAGAACCTCAAGCTCAGCGCCGGCAGCGTGCTCACCCACACGCTCAGCGTGCCCGAACGGCTCGCCCAGCTCACCGTCACCCTAACAGGCAAAATCGATGTCCTCAGCGCCGGCGGCGAGAAGCGCGATCTGAGCGCCACGCACACGTGGTCGCTCAACGGCATCGACAAGACCGACGCGACCAACGACGGCCACCTGGCGAAGTTTGCCGGGAGTTATGTGTTTGAGTTGCTAGGAAAAAATGGTGAAGCGGTGGCGGACCAACAGGTGGTGTTTAATTTCCGCCACCGCGGGTTCGCCACGCCGCAGAGCGTGGCGCTCAAGTCCGATGAGCAGGGCCGCATCGCCCTTGGCGCGCTGCCCGGCATCGCCAACGTCCAAGCGAAATCCTCCAACGGCCGCGAGTCAAGCTGGGAACTCGATGAGTCCGAGCGCACCTGGTCGGCCGACCTGCACGCGGCGGCCGGCAGCGTGGTGCGGGTGCCGCAGCCGGGCGGTAATTTCGCGGCGGGTGCGCCGCCCGCGCTGTCCTTGCTGGAAATGAGGGCCGGCACGTTCACCGCGGATCATGCGGCCAAGCTCGCGTGCAAGGATGGCTTCATCGAGATCAGCGGCCTGGCACCCGGCGATTATTCGCTGCGCCAATTGGGCGAGGAGCGCGACTTCACCATCAAAGTCAGTGAGGGCAAACAGGTGGCCGGCTGGCTGCTAGGCAAGTGCCGCAACCTCGAACTCAAGACCAGCGCGCCGCTGCAAATCACCGGGATCAACACTGAAGAGGAGTTTCTAACCATCAAACTGGCCAATGCCAGCGTGTTCACCCGCGTCCACATCGCCGCCTCGCGGTTTGAGCCGGGCAGGGGATTGTTTGCCGGGCTGGGTGGCTTCGCCCGCTTCGGAGTGGCGTCCGGATCGCCCGCCAAACAGCCGAACTTGTTCTCCGCCGGCCGCCAGATCGGCGACGAATACCGCTACATCCTCGAACGCCGATACGGCAAACTCTACCCGGGCAACATGCTCACCCGCCCCGGCCTCCTGCTCAACCCGTGGGAAGTGCGCGATACCGGCCTCGACGAACTCTCCCTCAAAGCCATGCAACAAGCCGCCGCCACCGCCGGCGACCGCAGCGAGGGCCGCGCCGGTGCCAAAGCGGAACCGCCGGCCACACCGCCCGCCGGCGCCCCCGGCGGCGCGGCTGCCGAAACCGACCTCGATTTTGTGGCGGCCAGCGAGCCGACCCTCTACAACCTGCTGCCGGACAAGGATGGCATCGTGCGCATCGACCGCAAGGCGCTGGGCGACCGCCAGCACGTGCAGGTATATGCCGAGGATCTGGCCAACGCGGCGTGGCAGTCCTTTGCGCTGGCCGAGCTGCCCACCAAGTTTGCCGACCAGCGGCTCGCCCGCAACCTCGACCCGGCAAAGCCCTTCACCCAACGCAAGGAAGTCACCGTGCTGGAACAAGGTAAAACGCTCACGCTGGCCGATGTTCTAACAAGCGAGATGGAGACCTACGACACGCTGGGCAGCGTCCACGCGCTGTTCACCACGCTCAGCGGCGACCCGACCCTCGCCAAGTTTGCCTGGGTCCTGCAATGGCCGCAACTCAAGGATGCCGAGAAACGTGCCAAGTATTCCGAGTTCGCCTGCCACGAGTTGAACTTTTTCCTCTCCCGCAAGGATGCCGCGTTTTTCGCCAAGGTCGTCAAGCCGGCCCTGGCTAACAAGAAGGACAAGACCTTCATGGATGATTTCCTGCTGGATGGCGACCTCGCCCGCTACTTGCTGCCCACCGCCTACGCCAGGCTCAATGTGGTCGAGCGGGTTTTGTTAGGCCTGCGGATCAAGGATGAGGCACCCAACGCCGCGCGCGGGTTGCGCGAGTTATGGGAACTGGTGCCGCCTAATCCCGAACTGCAGGAGCGCTTGTTCGAAACCGCCTTGCGCGGCCGCGCCCTCGAGGCCGCCGCCGGCCAGCCCGGATGGTCTGACGAATTGAAGCGCGAAAAGAACAAGCAAGCGGCCGTCGCCACCGGCGAATTGCGCGCCATGGCCGAGGCCCCCGCAGGTGGTGCCGCGCCTGCTCCGGTCGCCGCGCCGGCCGCGGCGATGAAGCTGCCCGCTGCGGCCGCGATGGACAAGGCCGAGTCCGGTCGCCGCATTGCCACCAAGGTGCGGGCCGGCGTGGCGCGCGACGTCGGCGAGATGGAATTGCTCGCGGACATGCCAGCCGACGCCTTCGCCGCCGCTGCACCCGCTGACCGGAAGGCGCTCAAGGAGGAGTTGCAAAGCGCTGGCAACCGCCAGCTGAGCTTCCGGAAGGGCGGGGCGGTCGGCGTGGCAAACGGCGTCGCGGACGGCGGCTTCTTCGGTAGTGAGGTTGCCGCCGCCAGCCGCGGCCTGGTGCGCGCCTACTATCGCGAGCTGGGTCCCACCAAGGAATGGGCGGAAAACAACTACTATCATCTGCGCATCACCCAACAGGACGGCGCACTCGTTCCGGTGAGCGGCTTCTGGCGCGATTATGCCAAATGGAATGCCGAGGGCGGCCACGGCGCGTTTGTCTCGTCCTGCGTGGCCGAGGCCAGCCACAACTTCGCGGAAATGATGCTGGCTCTCGCCGTGCTCGACCTGCCGTTTGAGGCGCCCAAGCAGGGTGGCAGGACCGAGGCCGGCGAGTTCACCCTGACTGCGGGTGGGCCGCTCATCGTGTTCCACAAGGAAATCAAGCCGTCGGTGCCGCTGGCGGCCAATGCCCAGGCGGTGGCGCTGCTCGTCTCACAGAGTTTCTTCCGCGCCGGCGACCGCTACCGGATGGAGGGCAACGAGAAATTCGACAAATACGTCACCGCCGAGTTCCTAACTGGGACGGTGTATGGTGCCAACATCGTGGTGACCAACCCGACCAGCGCTCCGGCCAAGGCCGAGGTGTTGCTGCAAATCCCGCAAGGTGCATTGCCGGTGCTCGGCAGCAAGGCGACCGACTCGCGCTCGGTGCGGCTGGAACCGTACACCACCAAGACGTTCGAGTATCATTTCTATTTCCCCGCCACCGCCGGCGCGCACAATTTCCCCCAGTTCCCGGTCAACGTCGCCGTCAGCGGCAGCGTCGCCGGCGCGGCCAAACCGTTTGAGTTCAACGTCGTCGCCAAGCTCACCCAGGTGGACAAGGCGTCGTGGGACTATATCTCGCAGTACGGCAGCGAGACCGACGTGTTCGCTTTTCTGGAGCAAAACAACCTCGCCGCACTCGCCCTGCCTCGCGTCGCCTGGCGCTGTCATGATGCCAGGTTTTTTGCCAAACTCACCGGATTTCTGGCCGCGCACCACGTGTGGGACGAGACCATCTACAGTTATGCCCTGCTCCACAACGATGCCGCCACGCTGCGCGAATGGCTCCAGCATAAGAACGAGTTCGTCGCCCAGTGCGGACCCTACCTCGCATCCACCCTGGTTATGCTCGATCCGGTCGAACGCCGCGCCTACGAACACCTCGAATACAGCCCGCTGGTCAATCAGCGCGCCCACCGCCTCGGCAATGCGGCGCGCATCGCCAACCCCGCGGTGCTCGCCGAGTACCGCGGGTTGCTAGATATACTCGCCCACAAGCCGGCGCTGGATGCCGCCGATAACATGAGCGCCACCTATTATCTGTTCCTGCAAGACCGCGTCGATGAAGCGCTCGGCCGCTTCCATCAGGTCGAGGGCAATGGCTTGCCGATCCGCCTGCAGCACGACTACTTCCAATGCTATGCCGGCTTCTTTGAGAGCACGTTGGCGGAGGCCCGCGGGATCGCCGCGCGCTACAGCGATTATCCGGTTGCGCGCTGGCGCTTGTTGTTTGCCGACGTGACCAGCCAGCTCGATGAAATCGAAGGCAAGGGGAGCAAGGTGGAAACGGGCGACAAGCCGGACCGCGAGAAGCAGCAGGCGGAACTGGCCGCCAGCGAGCCGGCCTTCGAGTTCAAGGTCGAAAACAAGAGCATCGCCCTGACCTATCGGAACCTCGGCGAGGTGGCGGTGAATTACTATCTGATGGACCCGGAGTTCTCGTTCAGCAGCAATCCGTTCGTCAGCGAGGACGCCAGCCGCTTCAGCATCATCAAGCCGAACAAGTCCGCCGTGCTGGCATTGGCCGGGGACAAGGACGCGCTCGAGGTGGCGTTGCCCGCCGAATTTGCCAAGGCCAACGTGCTGGTTGAAATCGTGGCCGCCGGCCAACGCAAGGCCCAGGCGTATCACGCCAACACCCTCAAGCTGGTGCTGGCCGAAAACTACGGCCGCCTCGAGACCCGCGACAGCGCCAGCGAGCGCGCCGTGAGCAAGGCCTACGTCAAGGTATACGCGCGGCTCAAAAACGGCACCGTGCGCTTCTTCAAGGACGGCTACACCGATTTGCGCGGCCGCTTCGATTACGCCAGCCTCAACGGCGGTGCGTCAGGCCAACCGCTGCCTCTGGGGCAAGACATGCCGCGGCAGGCTGCGGCACCGCCCAACGGCCTGGACTATCAGATGCTCAAGCCCGCCGAGTTGCCGGACATCGACAAGTTCGCCATCCTCATCCTTAGCGAGACCAACGGAGCGACCACCCGCGAGGTGAGCCCGCCGAGCGAGTGAGCCCCCGAGCTCCCGCGCGCCAACTTAAGGGGGAAATGGCGGAGCTCAGCCGTCCCGGCGGTCAGGGAAAACAGGAGTCCCGCCTGTCTTCCCTCACAGGCGGGACGCCAGTTTTCCGATCAGAGGGCACTAAACTGCCAGTATTGGGCGGGCCGCCCGTTTCTCTCAGCCGTCCCGTCTCCCTCATGCAAGGTTCGGGCTGGCGGACTCAGAAGTCCAGTGACGCGCGGACGCCGAAAATCTGGGGGTCGCCGGGAGCACCGGCGAGGATTTGCGGGTTGATGAACGTGTAATAGCGCTCGTCCAACATGTTGCGCCCGAACAATGCCAACGAGAAATTCTTGGTGGCATAGCCGATTTCCGCGTCCCAACATGCATACGTGCCTTGGCGGAACGCGTGGTTGTTGGCTTCGTCAAAATAGGTCGGGCCGGTCATCCGTACCGCCGTTTGCACGTAATAGCCCTTGGGGAAATCGTAGCGGGCACCGAGGCTGCCGGTGAACTCGGGGACAAACGGCACCGCGTTGCCCTTGAACGGCGAAGCATCAAATTGCGCGTTCACGTAACCCGCGCTGCCTTGCAGGGTCAGCCCGGCCAGCGGCTGCCAGCGCAGTTCGGTCTCCAGTCCCAGGGAATTCACCAGGCCGGCATTCACCGTGTAAAAATCCGTCGAATACACCGCCGAGCGGTTCACCTGGTAGTCGTTGATGCGGTTCCAGAAGCCGGCCAACGACACCGTGAGGTGCTCGTCAGGCAGGGACAGCTCGCTGCCCAGTTCGTTGGTCCAGGCGCGTTCGTCGGCGTAGCGGGCGGTGGCGGGACTGCTGGCAAAGGCGGAAAACCCGGCGGGTTTGGTGCCGATGGCGCTGCGGGCATACAGCCGGGAGGTGTCGCTCAGGGCGTAGGTGGCACCGAGTTCGGGCGAGAAATAGCAGGCACTCAGGTCAGCGTTGACCAGGCTGGTGGTGAAGAAGGAATCCGTCTTGCTGCGGTCGATGGAAACATCCACATACTCGAGACGGGCACCGGCTTGCAGGCTGAGCGCCGAGGTGACCGCGTAGGACGCCCGGCCATAGCCTGCGGCGTTCCATTGATCGAGGTTGTAGAGTGTGCGCTCGGCAAACGGCACATAGAAACCGGGTGCCACTTGCGCCGGAAACGCCCGGGTGGCGTCGCCGCTGCTCGCCTGGTCCATGAAAAACACCCCGCTGCGCCACGACCACGGGCCGGCATCCTGCGGTGATTCCCAGCGGAATTCCTGAGTCCACAGCCGTTGGTTCTGGATAATCGTCGAGGTCGACTCGTACCCCGGATAACTCGCCATCAAATCCAGATCTGTCACGTTCGGATCGAGCTTCCAGTCCTGCCAGGCGGTGATCGACTTGAGCCGGCCCCACGGCCCCTCTTTGGTCCAGTGCAGCGAGATCTGGTGGCGTTCCATCACGGACTTGCCGGCAATTTCCGAAGCGACGGTGAACGGATCCGGGCTATCCAACCGGCTCAGGCGCTGGCCGCCGTCATCCGCGCGCTCCACCAGCACCCGCAGCCGCCACTCGGTGTCCGCCTCGGGCTTGTAGTACAAATTGGCCAGGCCGCCGGAGATCGAGCGGCCGTCGATGGCGCGACCGAGCGTGGAATCGTTGATGAAGCCGTCCCTCTCCTGATGATAGAGTTGGAGGGTTTGGGAGAAACCCGCACCTAACGGGCCACCGCTGCGCAGCCGCGCACCCCACGCATCATAAGAACCGTAATCGGTGGTGAAATGCGTCTCGGTGATGGCTCCCGGCTGCGGGGTGCTCATGTCGAGCATCCCCGCCGCGCCGTTGCGGCCGTAAATGCTGCCCTGCGGGCCGCGCAGGATTTTCACCTGGTCCATGTCCAACAATCCGGCCGGATAGCTGCAGGTGTCGCCCATCGGCACGTCGTCGACCATCATTCCCACCGCCGGCGGCGAAAAAAACAGGGTGTTCGCCGATCCGCGCATCGAGATGATGTCGCCATAGCCGCGGGAATCGCTGGTGACCACCGCAAAGTTTGGCACCAAACCCGATAGATTCGCGACCGAGTCGACCTGGAACAGGTCCAGATCCTTGCCTAGCAAGACACTGCCGGTCGTGCGCTCCGCCGTCACCACCAGTGGGTCGAGCATGGGGTCGGGTTGGGCCGCTGACAACAGGGCCGGCGTGCAAGCGCCTAACATCAGGGAGGTTGCGACAAAAACGCGTGGGGTGTGGCGAATGCTCATGGATGGGTCTGGTTTGAAGGGACGCTCGTTACGCCGAGCCCCGCGCGCTTCTTGCACGCCTGCCGCATTCGCGACAAGAAAAAAAACCGTTGCTGGATGGACCCTCCCTAAGCCGGAAATCGCGGGGGGGAGGGGGCTGCGAAGCGAGATAAGCTGTGACAAAGCACATTTTCTGTTGCGTTGGTGGGCCGGGGCGGGACTACTCTGCGGCGCGGGGCGTGGCCGTGGTGGCAGCCTTGTTCGCTGGATCGTGTTATGAACTATATTTTCTGTCTGGTCAGCCTGCTAGGGGCGTTTCTTTTGTTTCAGGTGCAACCGGTCATCAGCAAGTTCATCTTGCCGTGGTTCGGCGGCAGCCCCGGGGTGTGGACCACGTGCATGTTGTTTTTCCAGATGGTGTTGTTCGGCGGGTACAGTTACGCGCACGTGCTGAGCCGGCGCAAGCCGCTGACCCAGGCCTGGGTGCATGTGGCGTTGCTGGGGCTGGCCTTGCTGGTGTTGCCGATCGTGCCCGGTGCCGGCTTGAAGCCGCTGGGAGCGGCCAATCCATCGTGGCAGATACTGGTGTTATTGTTGGCCACGGTGGGGTTGCCGTATTTCGTGCTCTCCGCCACCAGCCCGCTGGTGCAGGTGTGGTATTCCCGCGTCTATCCAAGCCGTTCGCCCTGGCGCTTGTACGCGCTGTCCAATGCCGGGTCGCTGACGGCGCTGCTGACCTATCCGATTCTCATTGAGCCGCGCTGGGACGTGGTGTGGCAGGCGTGGATTTGGTCGGGTGCGTTTGCGCTGTTTGCGCTGCTGATGGGTGCGTGTGCGCTGGGCGAATGGAAACGCGGCAGCGCGGAGGCCTCGCGGCGGGTGCATGCGGCCGAGGTCGTTGACGCCTTGACGCCCGGGCCTGGGGCGTGGCGGCGGGTGCAGTGGGTGTTTTTGCCGGCCTTTGCCTCGCTGATGCTGTTGGCCACGACCAATCACGTGTGCCAGGACGTGGCGGTGATTCCGTTCTTGTGGGTGGTGCCGCTGGCGCTCTACCTGGTGACCTTCATCATTTGCTTTGACCATCCGCGCTGGTATCGGCGCTGGGTGTGGGCGGTGCCTGCGATGTTGGCCATTGTGCTGGCTTCGGGGCTGTACAATATTCCGTGGAGTTGGGAGCCGGGTTTCGTGATGGAACTGGTGATTTTCTTTGCGACGATGTTTTTCGTCTGCATGGTGTGCCACGGGGAATTGGCGCGGTTGAAGCCGGGCACCTCGCATCTGACCGAATACTATTTGCTGATGTCGGCCGGCGGGGCTTTGGGCGGCTTGGTGGTGAGTTTGGTAGCACCCGTGGTGTTCACGTCGTTCATGGAATGGTCGTTGGGCCTGGCCGGCGGCTTTGTGCTGGTCAGCTGGGTCGCCTATCGCGGGGTGGTGGCAGGGCGCGCTGCGGGCACTCGCAAACTTGTTGGAGTCGGGTTTGCGGCGCTTGCGGTGGTGGCGCTGTATTTCATCGTGAACTGGGAGTTTTTGTCGTTTGGCAGCGCCTTGGCGCGCTCGCGAAGTTTTTACGGCACCCTGCGGGTGGAGGCCTGGACCGATGACGAGGGCGGCAAGGTGCACTCGCTCTATTGCAGTGGCACCGAGCACGGCCGCCAAAACATGGAGCCGGCCGGGCGCCGCGAACCGCTCACCTATTATGGCCACGAAACCGGCGTCGGCATGGCGCTCGACGCGCTCAAGGACAAGCCGGACGCCAGGGTCGGCATCATCGGCATGGGCACCGCCACCGTGGCGTGTTATGCCGAGCGGGGCCAGACCTATCGGTTTTATGAGATCAATCCCGACGTGGTGAGCATGGCGCGCAAGTGGTTTACCTTCGTCGATGACCTGGAAGCGCGCGGTGCCAAGTACGAATTGGCGCTGGGGGATGCGCGGCTGTCGTTGGAGCATGAGCCGGACCAGCACTTCGATGTGCTGCTGCTGGATGCCTTCAGCGGCGACTCGGTGCCGGTGCATCTGCTCACCCGCGAGGCGTTTGCCATTTACCAGCGCCACTTGCAGCCGGACGGCGTGATCGCCGTGCACATTACCAACAAATACCTCAACCTCGCCCCGGTGGTCGAGCGACTCGCCAAGGAATACGGTTTTCTAACGACCCGGCAGTGTGTGGATCCGGGCGACCTGGCCGGCCACTATCAACCCGACTACCTGCTGCTGAGCAAGAACGCGGGATTCATCCGGGCGCATCCGCCGGTGCCGCCGTCCTATGCGCGGGCGCTGGACGTGCCGTTGTGGACGGACCATGCGCACAACCTGTTCCAGATTTTGCAGCAGCGCTGAGGCAGGCTGACTCGGGCTGCCAGCTTAGCGCTTTCTGATTGGGGAACGGGCTTCCAGCCTGTGAGGGCAGACAGCGCGTCCCGCCTGTCGGCCAATGAACCCGTAATTGTAGCGGCGCGTCTATGACCGCCGATGCGCTTGCTCCGCCAATGAAAACAACAGGCGGGAAACCCGTCGTCCAAGACAGGCGAGACGCATGTCATCCATGGGCGTCACGGCGGCGCGCTGCGGGCTGTGCGGAAGCCGACGGTGCCGGAGTTGGTGGCGGTACCGAAACCGCGGGCGGCAACGCGGCAGCTTTGCGCGCCGTTGTTCCAGCCGCCGCCGCGCCCCACCCGGCACGAGCCGGTGTGGGTGCCGCGCGGATCGGTTTCGTCGGCCGCCGGATAGCCATGCTTGAGGCCCCAGCTGCGCACCGCGTCCCACTGGGCCCGGTTGACCTCGTTGATCTGCATGTGGAAGGCACTCACGGTGACCTGATGGAGGGGCGCGTCCTGCTCGCCATCCAGGGTGTCGCCCATGGTGAATGGGCCGGCTGGAACCCGCGCAAAACCCGCCGGCGCGGCGGCGGCCACCCGCCGCTCCGCTCCGCCGGGCGCGGCCTCAGCGGCGAGGGCCAAACTCCGCGCCAAGGCCACGCTGGCGGGGCTGAGTTTGGCAAATGCCACGCTGAAGCGGTGGCCATCCTTGTCGACGACGAGCGCCTCGCCGTCCAATCCGACAAATTGCGCCTGAATCACGCGGCCGTCGCTGGCGGTCCAGGCTTGCAGGGCGGCGGCATCCTGCGCGTGGAGGGCGCTGCCGGCACCGAGGGCCAGCGCGGCCAGCGCGGCCAGCGCGGCTAACAGGGAGATGCTGGGGGGCTGAAATTTCACGGGCTTGGCGGTCAATACTGTTCAATGACTGAGGAGTCTGTGGCTTGGACTACACAAGGTAGGACAGGCTGATATTACCACTGATGCCACTGAATCCCACTGAATCCCACTGAGGACACTGAGGACACTGATTTATTTAGTGACCAGCATCGGGCGTCGCGGTGGGTGGTCAGTTGCTAACAAAGCGGAGGTTGACTTCCAGGTTCTGGCGCAGGGCGGCCTCGATGCGCTTGCCGACCACTTGGGCGGACTCTCCGCCGAGCAGGGCGTCGAGACCGCCGGATTTCAGCTGGTTAGGGTCGGTGAAGGGAGCCTCGGGTGCCTTGGGGGGCACCAGGTTGGCAGGGTACTGGATGCGGCCACCCGTGAGTTTCACCCCGGGCAGCAGCATGAATGCCTTCATGCGGTCCTCATAGGTTGAGTAGTCCGCGACGTATTGATGGTATTGGGCGAGGAGGAGGCGGTTTTTGTCGAGAAACTGCCGGAGTTTAGCCACGCCTTTGTCGCCCTCGATCTGGATGAAATAGTAAACAATCAAATGGGCCGTCCGATAGAGTTGGGGCAGGCGCGTGTCCGGCATGCTCGAGGCGGAGATGGTGGGCCCGCGGCTGCCGGGCATTCCATCAGCCACTGCGCGGGGTGCTCTGCCGGTCGCCCATTCCACATCGGTCATTTGCAATACTTTGGCTACATCAGTCACGAATGGAACCCTGTCGCCCTTGAGAAAGTCTTTGCGTTCAGCTCCCTTGAGTTTCACCTTGTGGCGTTGCGACGCCTCGTAGTCACTCACAATCCGGTCCACCACCCCTTGTTTGATCTTGTCCTTGGCAACCTTGAATGATGCGCTTTCCAGCGGGATGCACCTGATGTATTCGGCGTAGCCCTCGTTGACCCATACCGGCAGATTGTCGAGCATGTCGTTAGTGAGCATGTGAGTGAGCTCGTGGACCACGGTGGACGGGTCATAGTCGGCTTGTGAACCCTTGCGCCAGCCGGACGGGCCGGGTTGCACCCCCATCAGGTCCAGCGGGGCAAGAAAAACTTTTTCTTTCGGCTTGTACACACCGGCGGTCATGGCCGGGCCTCCCGCCGCCTTGTATTGCTGCAGGGTGCCAAACAGCCGCGCCTCAAACAAGCCGCCAGCGGGTGTGGCAAGAATGCCAAAGGGCGATTTCGATTGCAGGCAATACGTCAGTTCGAACACCTTCGCCAGATCCTTCATCAAGGTGCCGCCGAGGTTGACGTCGGTTCTGAAGCGGAAGTGGGCCGTGGTATAGACAAACTCGCCCGCCTCGCCGGGAGTCTCCCTGACGTCGACAAAAGACATCGGAAACTGCACCTCGGACGGCCACCCCGACCATGCCGGCCAGGGCGAATGGACCGGCCCCGGCGCGTGATAGTCCAGGGGGTTTTGTTTGACGAAGGTGTTGTCGGCCGGCGAGAACTTGGCCAGTGGAACGGGCGTGATGGTTCCGTTAGGCAACTTGAGAACCACATTCGCTCCCTGCGTCCCGAGGTACTCCGCAGTGAGCGTCTTGCCCTCGGTGTTGGTCCACTCGCGGACATGGTAGTTGGGCGGGCTGGCGGCCTGCGCCGGGCCCCGGCCCAGAATTGCGCAAAACAGCGTGGCAAGAAGCAGTTGGGAAAATCGCATTTTCATGGCAGAAGCCTGTGGCTTGAGGCTACCCATCCAACCCGCCAGCCACAAGCACAATCAAATCACTGACCGCCAGTTTGGGGTTTCCATGGCCGCAATCGATGCTAGCTTGGCGGCATGCGCACCGCCGTCTATGCTGGATCGTTTGATCCGCCCACCAATGGTCACCTGTGGATGATCGAGCGCGGGCTGGAATTGTTTGATATCCTCATCGTCGCCATCGGTGAGAACCCGTCGAAGCACTACACCTTCACCGTGGAGGAGCGCCTCGGCTTGCTACGGGCCTCCACCCAGCCCTGTGAGCGGCTCATCATCGCGCATTTCGACAACCGTTACCTGGTGGACTACGCGAAACTCATGGAGGCGGACTACATTTTGCGCGGAATCCGCTCCACCCACGACTACGAATATGAGCGGGTGATGCGCCACATCAATTCCGACATGGCACCGGAGATCAACACGGTGTTCCTGATGCCGCCGCGCGACATCTCCGAACTCTCCTCCAACATGGTCATCGGCCTCACCGGGCCGCATGGCTGGCACGAGAGCGTCCGCCGCTACGTGCCGACCCCCGTGCTGGAAGCCCTGACCGCGCGCCAGGCCCAGGGCAGGACGTCCCACCCCAAGCCGCAGGACACCGGTCTGGAGAATGATTAATACTTGCCAAAAGGCACGCAGCAGCAGGATGTCCAGGGTGAAACCCTCGTCGCGCGGTCCAGCGGGCGGGCTGGCAATCAGGCCAAACCCGATTTTCCAAATTCACCGCGACGGGTTCGCTTCCGAACCCTCCCGGCGCACACAGCGTCACGCCTGACGCTCCTTGCCCGCACCGTTAAAAATCGCCGGACGCGCGAAATCTTGGACATACTCCTTGACGCAACCTCTGTGGCTTGCTTCCCTCTGTCCGCGCGTTCAGCCGGTGCCTCCCGTTTCATCCGGTGGCCAAGCCCCCCCTCGCGAAATCCAATCGCAGCCTCAGATCCTTCGCAAGTCTCTGAAGCTGTGTCACTTACGCCGCTGTAGCTCAGGGGTAGAGCAGCTCATTCGTAATGAGCAGGTCGTCGGTTCGAATCCGACCAGCGGCTCCATCTGTGAGTCGGCTGGGGTTGTCGTGGAGCCCGTTTGGCCTGAATTGAGGGGACAAGGGACGAGGCCGTCAAAAAAAACCGATCGCGACTTGCGATGATGAGAACACGTGCCATCCTTCGCGAGTCTTCATCGATCAGCGGATATGGATCTAACAAGCGAATCATCCCAAAGCGTCATCACGTGCCAGAACAGCCAAGGTACGCAACTGACAGCGAACTTACTTCGAATCAAGCGGTATTCCGTCGTTTTCGAAGTCTACAACCCCTACAGTATCCTGCAGTTGTCCGAGGTGCTGTCGGATTTCCGCATCATGGCTTCGCGGCGGCTGTTGTATCACGGCAAGGCGGTGGTCAGCAACCTGCTCAACACCGGCATCGTGCTGGTGTGCGAGGCGATGCTCGACGAAGGCTGGGTGGAAGTGGATTTTCTTTCCAGCGTGGCGGGCCAGAGCGGGACGGCGGGGCCGGGCAGCGGGGATCTGGCAGGCCAGTTTTCCAATTTCATGAATGAATGGAAGTCGGCCAACCAGGTTCAAACGCCCTTCAAGCTGGTGGTTTCCAACATGGCAAGCATGTTGACGGGGGTGCAGCACTGGCTGACGGCGGTGGACGTGGGGATTCGCACGACGGTGACGCGGAGGCGGGCGGATCTGGAACAGGAGATTTTTTCCAGCGTGCAGGGGCGGGTGGTGGAAGAGGTGCTGCCGGCGATGCAACGGTTTGAGGAGGTGGTTGCCGAGGTGGAGTCTGGCGAGATTGCGGTGCACAAATCCTACGCCCGGCGCGAGTTGCATCCCATCATGCTGTGCTCGCCGTTTTTGTTCCGCACCTACACCAAGCCGCTGGGCTACGCGGGGGACTATGAAATGGTCAACATGATGCTGCGCAATCCCTACGAGGGGTCCTCCGCATTTGCCAAACTGTTGAATTTCGCCTTGCTCAACACCGCTCCGGTCGTCGCCCACCGCAACCGCATCGATTACCTGCTGGACAAACTGCGAGGCGAGTGCGCCCGCCGGGTGGCCAAGGGCAAGACCCGCATTTTCAACCTTGCCTGCGGTCCCGCCGTGGAAGTCCAGCGCTTCCTGCGCGAATGCGAGGAAAGCGATCTGGCGGAAATCGACTTGCTCGACTTCAACGCCGAAACGCTCGATTTCACCCGCGAGCGGATTCAGGAAGCCCGGATGGCCGGGGGCCGCGAAACCAAGGTGGCCTATTTTCAACGCTCGGTGCACCAACTGCTGCGTGCTGCAACCCAGGGCGGGGCCGACGAGTTCACCGGTTACGACATCGTCTATTGCGCGGGCTTGTTCGATTACCTGTCGCAGCGGGTCTGCAAGCGGCTGGTGGAATTGTTCTGCACGATGGCCAAGCCCGGCGGACTGGTCATCGTTACCAACGTGTCTGACAGCAACCCGAGCAAGGCGTGGATGGAATATTTGGTGGAATGGAACCTGATCTATCGGGGGCACAAGGAACTGGAGGACCTGATTCCGGAAAATGTGCCGGTTAGAAGCACCCGGATTCTGGCGGATGCAACGGAGGTGAACCTGTTTTTGGAAATCGAGCTCGAAAATGGCTGAAATCCAGTTCAGCGTCCGGACGAAAGATCCGGCATTGTTGGCGGCGTTCCGTCTATATGAGGATCATGTGGCGGTGGCCAATGTGAAGCGTGCGCTGGCCTTGGGCAGTGTTTTCATGCTGCTGGGTTGGTCGCTGGACGTGATCGTGTTTCCGGCGCAGATTTGGCTATTCCTGGTCATTCGGCTGGCCTGCGCGTCATTGCTGGGCTGCATTTTCCTGTTCATCGGCGAGGCCCCCGGATCCAAGACCTGTTACTTTGCGTCGCTGGGGGCATCGCTGCTGCCGATGATTGGCATTTGCGTGATGATTGCCCGCACCGGCGGCGGCAATTCGGTGTATTATGCCGGCCTCAATCTGATTCTGGTGGGGCTTTCGCTGGTCCTGCGGTGGACGTTTGTCAATTCGCTGGTGATCATCGCCGCCTGCTTCGTGGCCTACGCCACCAGCGTGGGTTTGGCACCCAATCCACCGAATTACACCGTGCTGTACAACAACGGTTATTTTCTGTGCGTCACCGCAGTGTTTGTGTTGGCCGGTTGCTATTTCTACGAACAGCTGCGCTTCCGCGAATTCTCGCTGCGCGCCGAGGTCGAGCGGTCGCACCAGTTGCTCGAGTCGAAAAACCTCCAACTCAGCGAGCTCGACGAGGCGAAGACCCGGTTCTTTGCCAACATCAGCCACGAGCTGCGCACGCCGCTGACCATCATGCTGGGCATCACCGAGCGGCTCAAGAGCGTGCTCGGTGCCCAGGCCGCCGAGCCGGGCGTGCACGATATGACCGGCATGCTCGAGCAAAACGGCCTGCGCCTGCTCAAACTCATTGATGACCTGCTGGATTTGGTCCGCTTCGACACCGGTCACGCCGACGTCATCCGGCAACCCACCCGCATCACCGCCTTGATCGACGGTCTGCTCCGCTCGCTGGCCCACCTTGCCGAGCAGGACCGCGTCGCGCTGCTGTGGGAATGCCAGAGTGAGCACGAACTCATCCAACTCGATCGCGACAAGTTCGACAAGATCCTGCTCAATCTGGTCATCAATGCGATCAAGTTCACGCCCTCCGGCGGCTCAATCACGGTGAGAGTGGCGGTGACAGACAACTTGCTGCGGCTGGTGGTCGCCGATACCGGCGTGGGTATACCGCCGGAAGTGCTGCCGCACATCTTTGAGCGCTTCTGGCAAGTGGATAACTCGTCCACCCGCAAATTCCGCGGTGCCGGCATCGGTCTGGCGCTGGTGCGCAGCCTCACCGAGGCGATGGACGGCTCGGTTAGAGTTGATAGCAAACTCGGCCATGGCACCCTTTTCACCATTGAATTGCCCGCCGCCGGTTGCGCTGCGGGTCAGGCCGGCGATGAGAGCGGAGCGAGCGACGGGCCGCTTCAGGACGGCGGCAACATCGCCCAGCTTCACCGCAAGGCGGCGTTGTCGATGCCTGGCAAGGTGGCCGCCCGCGGTGCCTCGCCGATCCAGCCCAGCGGCCAGTTAGCCGGCCCGGTCATTGGCCGGCCCGACGGCTTGAGGCCCTTGGTGTTGATTGCGGATGACGAACCTGACATCCGGCGGTTCCTGCGGATGCAGATGGAAAACGTCGATGTGATTGAGGCCAGTGATGGTGCCGAGGCGCTCGAACTCGCCCGTCTGCGCCGCCCCCAACTTGCCTTGCTCGACCACATGATGCCCGAAATGGATGGCATCGAGGTGTGCCGGCGCATCCGCGACAACCACAGTACCCGCGGCGTGGCGGTGATCATTCTCACCGCCCGCGCCGACGAGCAAACGAAACTAGCCGCGCTGCAGGCCGGGGCGAGCGATTTCCTGACCAAGCCGTTCTCATCGGCCGAACTGGCGCTGCGCTTGGAGAACCAGCTGGCGATGAGCCGGATCCGGCGTGAAATGGCCGATCTGAACACCGAACTCCGAGCCGCCATCGAGCAGATCAAGGAGAACGAAGTGCTCATGGTCCGCAACGAAAAGCTCTCCTCGCTCGGCCGCATGAGCGCCGGAATTATCCACGAAATCAACAATCCCCTCAACTACGCCAGCGCCGGCATCCACGCCCTGGCCACCTTCACCAAGGCTCTTCCTGCCGACGACCAAGCCGATTTCGACGACATTCTCAAGGACATCCGCGAGGGCGTGCAGCGCGTCTCCCAGATCGTCATCGACCTGCGCAAGTTCACCCGCGACGACGACAGCATCTCGGGCGACGCCGACTTGGTGGAAATCGTCACCCGCGCCCGCCGCATGGTCGGCCACCAGCTCGGACCGGATCTCAACTTCAATCTCACGGGCCCCGAGGTCGCCGTGATCCGCGGCAATCCCAACCAGCTCGTCCAGGTGTTCATCAATTTCTTCCAGAATAGTATCGATGCCATCCAGCAGCGCATCCAATGCGACGGCGGCGTGCCCGGCTGCATCGACGTCGCCGTGAACCCCGCCGGCGGCGGCTGGGAGGTGAGCGTGCGCGACAACGGCATTGGCATCACGGCGGAAAACCTGCCGAAGATCTTCGACCCTTTCTTCACCTCCAAGGACGTCGGCAAAGGCATGGGCCTCGGCCTCTCGATCATCCATCGAATTCTTCGCAGTCACAAAGCACTCATCGAAGTGGATAGCCGCGCGGGCGAATACGCCTGTTTTCGCACCGTTTTTCCGCAAGCAAGTTTCGGCGAGACTCCCGATGCCGCAATCACGCTCGATCCATCCACTCTCGAAGCCTACGCCCACGCCCCGTCTGACTGAAGCCGCCGCCTGCCTCACCCCTGCCGCATGCCCGCAATCCCGATCCGTCCCGTACCTCCATCCCACTAGCGACCACCATGAGTACTAATGCCGACGACTATGACTATCAACGCTACGCCATCCTTTTTGTGGATGACGAAGCGATCACCCGCAAGTATTTCCGCCGCCTGTTCGGCGATAAGTTCCGGATCCTGGAAGCGGAAGATGGAGTGCAGGCGCTTGCGGTGTTTCGTCAGCATGCTCATGAAATCGGTATCATCGTCACCGACCAGCGCATGCCCAACGAAACGGGGGTGGCCTTCCTTTCCAAGATCGCCGGGGATTATCCTGACATCATCAAGATCCTCTCAACCGCCTACTCGGATATCGATGCGGCCATCGGTTCGGTGAATCTGGGCGGTATCTTCCGCTACATCACCAAACCCTGGGACATCCCGCAGCTGGAGATCAACTTGCGCTATGCCATGGAATTTTTCACGGTGAAACGCGAACGCGACGCCTTGTTGAGTGCGAAAATGCAGGCCATGGGCAATGTCCTCATTTCCAGCCGCCTCGCCGCCTTCGCCTTGGTTCCGGTCTGCGCGCGCATTCCCAGCCGGAATGCCGCCGAAGCCATCGCCAATTTCGTGCAAACCGGCGTGGCTGGCCGCCGCACCGGATCGTGCGGCGATTCGGATTTGCGCTCGCCGGAGTGGATCCACCTGCATGCCCGCCAAATCGAGCTGGCTACCGCGCTGGAACACCGCCTGCCGGAAGCCCTGCAACCTGCCGATTTGTCAGCGCGCACCAACTCCCTGGCCGCGCAGCTCACCGCCGCAGGTGTTGCCGGCCTCACCGCGATCCAGGAAAATTCCGTTGTCCGCCTTTCCTGTGCCACTGATCCCATGCCGGGGTTGCTCGACGCGCTGCTCGGACCTAACGACGATCCCGGCCTCAGTCTGGCGGCCGTCGCGGTTCTGGCGGCGTTCATGGCGGTCTATGATGGCGGCGGCGTCATCCGCCGAATCCGCGGCGAAGGGCTCACCCTGGAGGTGTCGCCTGCCACCGCGCCTGCCAAGCCCTCCTCGCCAGGGGGGGAAACCGTCAAATGGCTGATCGACGACGATCTGCTCATTTCCGCGGCCTTGGGTTTGCTTTGAAGCGTGAAATCGGGAGGCTTGGTTGCCGGGCTGGGGCGCAGCTCCGGGCGTCCTAGTCTTGCGTGTGGGGACCCGTGTCCCCGCTCCGCAGTTCTCAACCGATGCCCCGCACAGTGGGCTGTGCGGAGCTTCCCGAAGAGGTTGTTAGATATGCCACGGTGCGCGCATTTTCTTACTCAGCATCTTGCTGGCCTCGGCATCGCCGACGATCTCCTGCTTGACGGCGTCCCATTTCAATGTGCGGCCGACCACTGCGGCGATGTAGCCGAGATGGCCGGGCGTTTGCGAGCGATGGGCGATTTCCACGGGGGTGAGGGTGCGCTTGCGTGACTTGACCGAGTCGAGGAATTCCTTGTGGTGGCCGGGGCTGTTGTAGAGTTGCGCCTTGAGGGTGCCGGCCTTGTCGAGTTTCTGGATCTCGCGGATCCAGTCTGGATTGGACGCTTGCAACGTGCCGCGGTCCACCCGCACCCAACCGTTAGGGCCGATCCATTTCGCCCCGCCCTGAATCTCCTTGTAGCCGCCGGCGATGACGAGGTCGATATTGCCGGGATACTTGCATTGGATGCGATACTTGGTGGCCGTGTTCCAGACATCATCCTTGGGCGGAAACTCGGCCGTGGCGGAGACCTCCAGCGGGCCGACGGCGTCGTCCGGACCGGCGCCGAATTGCGGATTGGCCAGCCCCCAATGGGCGATGTCGCAATGGTGGCCGATCCAATCCATGAGCTGGCCACCGCCGGTGTTGTAATTCCAGCGCCAGTTCTTGTGGAAGCGGCTGGG
This sequence comes from Akkermansiaceae bacterium, assembly GCA_903908495.1. GTDB lineage: Bacteria > Verrucomicrobiota > Verrucomicrobiia > Verrucomicrobiales > Akkermansiaceae > Luteolibacter. Next base: position 6,127 of record CAIVSK010000332.1, on the reverse strand, counting down.
GTTGAAAGGCATCATTTGGGCCGGGCCGATCCAGCGATCGTAATCCACGCCGGCGGGCACCGGGCCGTTGGGTTTGTCCTTGCCGCTGCCATCAAAATCCGAGTGGCCTTGGGGCAGGCCGACCTCCACGTGAGTGACCTTGCCGAGGTACCCGTTTTGGACCAATTCGGCGGCCCAGCGGAACGAGGCCTGGGCGCGCTGCCACGAGCCGGTCTGCCAGATGACCTTGTTGTTGTGGGCGGCATTGACCATGGCAATGCCTTCGTTGAGCGTGTGCGAGAGTGGCTTCTCACAAAAAATGTCCTTGCCTGCATTGGCGGCGGCGATGGCCGGGATCGAGTGCCAGTGGTCGGGCGTGCAAATGCACACCGCATCGATATCCTTGCGGGCCAGCAACTCCTCAAAATCCTTGTAGCTCTTGCAGTCTTTATTGTTGTAGTGGCCGTTGACCTTGGTGACCGCCTCGTTGAGGTGGCCTGCGTCCACGTCGCAGATGGCCACCACCTGGCAGGCGTCCTGACCGAGAAACGAATCGAGATTGCTGCCACCCTGCCACCCCACGCCGATGCAACCCAAAGTGATTTTTTTCGACGGGGCGTCGGCGCCGAACAAGCGGCTAGGAAGGATGAACGGACCTGCAGTGGAGGCGGCCAGGAGTTTCAGAACGCTGCGGCGATCAGTGGTTGGAGGGGTGGTCATGGTGTTGGATTCGGGGTTGGATTCGGGACCAGCCCCGCACTCCAAGTCATGAAACGGACGCCGCGCCGCAATTGTTTCAGGCAAACGAAATCAAACATCCATGAAGCCAATCGGCGTCATGGCGCTGGCTGTAGCGCCGTCCCGCTGATCCCGATGCGCAGGAAACCTCGCGCAACTCCGGCCGCTGTGGGCGCGCGCCAAGTCTCGGTGAGGGTGCCGTCGTACAGGTCAATCACATTGTCGAGCACGGCGGACTCGTTCCAGGTGCGGCAATCGCTCGAGTACTCGACGTGATAGACGATGTCCGAGGCATCCACCCGGCAGCGAAACGTGGTGGTCAGATAGTTGGCCGTGACACCCGCCACGGTCAGCAGCCGATATTCGCCGGCGGGAGGCGCGGTGGGCAGCCGCGGGTCGGTGAGCAGCGCGTATTCGACGGCGTTCGGCAGGCCGTCATGGTCGTCATCGGCGGCGGGGCTGCCAACGCTGTTAGGCAAGGCCCACTCGGCGAATGATATATCATCGGCCACTCCGGGCGCGCCGCCGGGGCGGCGGCTGGCGCGCCAGTTGCCGGCGAGTTTGGGGTCCGCCCTGGACGCCGGGTTGATGAGCACCAGGCTGTAGCCACCGGTGTTCGCCTCGACGGGCCACGGCGCGGCATCCAGATAGGTGAAATCGAACAACGGCGTGCCCGCGGCGGTGGTGAACTGGACCCGCTCGCCTGAATTGGATAGATTACCGGTGTAGGTGCCGGCGACGGGACGCCCGGTGCCGTGACGAATGGCGAAGGCGACGGCATTGGAGACCACCAGGGTCGAGGCACCGGGAGCAAGGATGCTGGCAGCGGGAAAGGTGAAGGTGACCCCCTTGGTGAATTTGCAACCTGACAGGTCCGCAGCGACGGATCCCACATTGCGGATTTCGAAGAACTCGAACATGTCCCGGTCAGTGAAGCCCGCGGCAATCTCCGCGTCGGTGGGCAGCGGCGGCTTGTAGAGGAACTCGCTGGGAACCACCTGCAAGGCGTCGGTGCCGGTGTTCGCGGTGAACTGCAGCGGCGCGGACCAATGGCTCCAGCGGCCGCTCAGATCCTGGTGCCGCACCCGGGCCCGATAGGCGTGGCCCGCTTTGCACACCGTGCCGGGAAAGCTGAACGATCCCGCGAATGCTGGCAGCGCACCGGTATCGTAATCCGCGTTCCATTCGAGTTTGAATTTCTTCGCCGGGTCGTAGGCCGGCGCGCCCGGGTCGGTGACTTCGGCGACGCGCCACTGGATGGCGGCAAAATCGGCGGCCCCCTGCGGATCACTGAAGTTGCTGCTGCCAAAGGTCAGGAGGTTCGTCGGGTAACCGACCGGTCCTTGATAGGTCAACGTCGGTGTGGCAGGCATGGCCGCGCCCTCGCTGTTAGCCACGCCGAGCTGCAGGGTGTCGAGAAACGCCGCGCGCCCGCCGGCGGCCACATCGCCGCCCGGCCAGGATCCGCCGGTCCAGGCGAAGTTTTTCATGTCGCTCACCAGGTTGGCCAGGGACACCGCGCCGGCACCGCCGAGGCCGTTGTAGTTGCCGGCTTCGTTAGGGCCGCCCTTCCAGCGCAGCGAATCGGCCGCGACGAACGGGGCGATAACCGCGGCGTACTGGTCGATGACGGCATTGATCTGCTCGGGCTGCCACAGCAGGTCGCGCAGCTCGCGGACCGCGTTGAAGTACGTTGGATAGAGACCGGGATTGCCGGGGTTGTCGAAAATCGCCGCATAAACCGGGTCCTTGCCCTCGTTCCAAGTGGGGCCCCAGGTGGCATCCACATCGCTGGGCATGATCGAGAGTTTCCCGTAATGATCGGTGGTGGTCTGGTCGGTGAAATCCGGTTGGAAATAATAACAACCGTTGTTGTCGCCGGTGGGCCAGTAATCGTAGTGGCGGATGGCCTGGCACAGCGCGTGATAGGTCGACCACTTGCCGAGGTTCACATAGCGGTTGACGAACGCGTCGTCCTTGTCCACTGTCAGGTTGGCATAGATGTTATGGTGGTCTGAGCCGTCGGCCACGGTGTCAGGTGCCTGATAGCGTTGTTGGGACGCGCCGTCGACCGTGTCGCGGGTGAGTTTGTAGAGGTTGCCCTTCTCCATGTTATGGGAATCGAGGAAGCGGCGGTCGTAGTCCTCGTGGATCATGATGAGCCCCCAGAAATCGCCGTGGTAGGCATCGGCCTGCTCGACGGCGGTGGTGACGGTGCGGAAGTGGCCCCAATTGCTGCGCGGCGAGGGAATCCCGAGTTGCTCCCAGAGGTGGAAATTGACCACTTCATTGAGCGAATAGGTGAGCGTGCCGCGGTTTTCCCAACAATTCTCGGTGGTCAGGCTGCTCCACGTCGTCGGGCTCGGGTCGCCGTCGTTGTCGCGGTTCTGGAACTCCCGGCCCTTGTTGAAGAAGAACCGGAAGCCGCGCTTGCTGGTGAAATAATAGCGGCCGTTGCCGCCGTGCAGGCGATAGGTGATATGATCATAGACAATCCCGTCAAACACGATCGTGGCCTCCCAGTTCTCACAAGTCCAGGCCGGGGTGTTGCCGGTCAATTGATCGGCGGAGTTGTAGGCAACGCATTGGTCGTAGTCGGCCTTGCGTGTTAGAATGTGATAGACAGGCAGCGTGGTGAGGGTGGAGGCGGCCACCCCCTGGTAATCCGGCACCCCGTTGTAGACGAACACCGCGAAGTTCTTCGACGCATCGTCGGCAAACGGCGCCCGCGTCGCAACGCCCAGCGTGTCGGTGGCGGTGATCCGGTAACGCACCAGGGACCGGTGGGCCTGCCCCGGAATGACCGCGGTGAACACCCCGTCGCCCGCCACGGCATCGCCGCCGGTACCGTCGTCCCGCATCGTGATGGAGGTCCAGTTGGCGGCTAGTTCGAATGCCGGGTTGGGCGTCCGTGCCACGCTGGTATCGATCAGGTGGTTGACGATGGGCGTCGGCAAATAGGCAGGGATGTGGTTGCCCGGCGTCACAACCTGATAGGAAAGTTGCGCCCCGGCCAGGCCGTTGGCGTCGTTGATGCGGGCGGTCACCGTGATGGGCGTGGCGGAGGCCGGTTGTTGCGGCGCATGGACGACCTCCTCGATGTTAGGCGGGGGATTGAGCCGGAACTGGTAGTTCTGGGCACCGGGCGAGGCGACTTCGCCGGTGAGCGCCGTGCTGGATGTGACCGACGAGCGCCACGAACTGCCCTTGGCGGGGTCGAGCGTTGGGTTGACCAGTTCGGCCGACGGGCCGCCACCGTTGGCGGCGCAAGGCCAGGGGAAGCCGGAGCTATAGGCCACTTCGCAAATGATGGCGTTGGCGGGGTTGCGGAGGCGGAGGGTTTCACCATCCGAGCTGAGGGTTTTCACATAGGGACCCAGCGCGGTGGCGCCCCACAGTGCCTGCACGGTGGCGGGGTCCTCGGCGATGACGAGGTAACCGCCGGCGGGAATCACGGTGCCGGCGGGGAACGTGAAATCAATACCACCGCTCAGCAGCCAGCCGCTGAGATCCGCCGGGGCGGCGCTGAAATTATATAATTCGATGAAATCGCTGTGCACCGAGTTATTCAGGCCGTTGTAGTGGATTTCATTGATCAGCACCGGACCGCTGGCAGGAAGCACCAGCGTACCGCCCTCGGCGGTGGCCGACGCGGCGCTGGACCCAATCGCGTTGACCGCGACAATCTGATAGTAGTTGGCCTGGTTCGGCACGGGGGACGGATCGGTGTACTCGCCGGCCACGAGGTTCTGGGCAATCATGGTAAACGGCCCCGCCGCCGAAGCCGCGCGCAGCACTTTGTAGGTTCTGGCACCGGTGGATTCGCTCCACGTGACGTGAGCTCCCGCAGCGGTGACGTTGATGGGGGCCACCGGCGGGGTGCCGTTGGCGAGGCCGTATTTGCCGCGCAAGGCTTCTTCCTGGGCGAGTGCCTCACTGGCGCTCAGGGACCCCTCGAAGACGATGATTTCAGCGATATCGCCATTGATGAAGGGCCCGACGGGGCCGGGGTGAGCGCCGATGCAGAGTTGCTGGAAGACATTGCATGACTGGGTGCCGCCCGTGCCAGTTGCCCGGACGGCGCGGTCGACATAGAGTTGCAGCGCCCCGGTGGAGCGGATGCGGGTAAAGGTGGCGATGTGGGCATTGCCATTATCATAACCGGTATTTGAAGCCAGGGTGACATCCGGGTTGCCGGTCCCGGCCAGCACGCTGCCGCTTTTCAGGATGCTCAACGCAAAATCATTGACCACTCCCGGTTGCTCGCCGCTCACCAGCGCCGCTCCCGAGTAAAAATTGACTGCTGTGCCCGAGCCATCCGCAGTCTTGAACAACACGATGATGGAGAAATCATCCTGCACCGGCCGAGGGAAAACCATCGTTTGGCTGCCGTTGAAATGCACGGAGGGAAAGCCGTTCATGCCCGTGGCCGAATAAGTCGGAACCCCGGTGCCGGCCTGGGCGACGTGGCCGTTGCGGCTGGAATCCGCCCACAGACCGACCGCCGCGCCGTTCGCCACCGCAATCGAATCCGCCTTGAACCAAGCCACCGGGGTGGCGGCGTGGACGGTGGCGAAAAGTCCAGCCAACGCGCCTATGACTGCCAGACTGCGGAGCGCGGAAACTGGGAAATTGAAGCGGGGGGCGGGCATGGAGGAGGCTTTCAAGCGGATGAATCCCCGTCCATCCGACGAGTCTTCGAGGGTGTTTTTTTTGTAAAACAGGTGGAGATTCCGAAGTCGCCACCGGTGGGCCGGCATGGATGGAGTCGGCACTGGTCGCGACGGCGAGCGTAGCGATCAGGCCCGCAGCTGTCCACCCCTCAATTGCACATGGCCAGCCTGGTCTCCACGCCTCAGCCATGCTGACTGAGCTGGAGATGGCTTGGTCTCACGAGACCTGCCTGAGGGTCAGTTCGGCGTGACTGACAGGCGGACGAAGACACTGTCCGGACCACTGGGCAGAGTGTACCTAACCGCGCCGCTGGTGTTGCTGAGGTTGGCATCGACGGCAAGCACATCCGTCCAAGTCGTCAGATCCGCCGACGTCTGCACCACAAACCGGGTGCCGTAAGCGGAGGAGGCGATGTTGCCGCCGTTGGGCCAGGTGATGCTGCTAACCGCTCCCACCGTCACCACCGACGGACTGGCGGTGAACGCAGTGCCGGTGGCACCCATGAAGAACTCGACGCCGTTGGCAACGCCATCCAGGTCAAAGTCCTCACTGGCAGTCTGACCGCCAGCATTGAGGGCGGCCCAGCCGTCAAAACCGCCGGTACCGACCTGAAGCTTGCCGGCACCGGTAAGGTAACCGCTTGTGGCCGGACTGGATGCGCCATAGATGCCGTCCGGCAGGGCCGATCCGTTGATGACCAAACTCGCGATGGTGTCCGTATCAGGGTTGGGCAGGT
>CAIVSK010000331.1 GCA_903908495.1 Akkermansiaceae bacterium | reverse complement strand
TTCGTCCGGGTCCGGGGGCTCAAGGCAGGCAAGACGCCGGTTGGCAACGAGGAGGCGCTCAAGGCCCGCAAACTGCTTGCCGAGGTGGAAGAGAGGGAACTGCGGATCGCCGTCAAAAAGGGCGAGTATGTGCCGCTGCATCAGGTCAGAACCGAATGGATCGGACTGGTTGCCCAAGCCACTTCTATCCTGCGAGCGAAGTTTGAAAACGAATTGCCCCCGATTCTATCAGGTTTGGACGCCACCGGCATTCAGCGCGAGTGCCGTCAGGCGATTGATGAAGTCCTCCGCAGCCTCCACCAATCATGAAGATCCTGAATGACATCTGGCGTGAGGCGTGGCAGCCACCGGACCGGCGGCCGCCGTGGGAATGGTGCGAGGATCATGTCGAGGGCATCCCGTATTCACCCAACCCGGGCCGCTTTCGTTCGGAAAACTCGCCGTGGATCCGCGAGGTCATGGAAGCCATCGTTGACCCGCGCATCCGCCTTGTCTCCATCATTGCGTCGGTCCAGTCATCGAAAACGACGGCACCGGAACTCACGCTTTGCTATATCATCTCCAACCTTCCCGGCCCCACGCTGTGGCTCGATCAGACTGACGAGGATGCCCGCGACTACTCGGAGGCGCGGTTGCAGAAGTTGTTCGACCAATGCCAGCCGGTGGCCCGCCTCATGCCCACCGGCATCCACCGCCACAAGCGCAAGAACAACGCCATCCACTTCAACAACGGCATGGTGCTGTGGATTCTCGGGGCGCACAACAAGACGAACCTGCAGCGCCGGTCGATCCGCTGGCTTGTTGGGGACGAAACATGGCGTTGGCCCGAAGGTCACATGGCTGAGGCAGAGGCCCGCGTCACCGCGTTCGGCTGGCTGGGCAAGTGCATCTTCATGAGTCAGGGCGGCGAGGAGGACGATGACACGCACCGCAAGTTTCTAACGACCGACCAGCGCGAGTGGACATTCAAATGTCCCGAATGCGGCCAGCGCCAACCGTTCAAGTGGGAATGCGTCGAGTGGAGCAAATCAGCCCGCGACGAATTCGGCGATTGGGATTTCGATGAGGTCCGGCGCACCACTTCCATGCGCTGCGAGTCGTGCAACCACCATTTTGACGATGGCGACCGGATGCGGCGCGAACTCAATGCCACGGGCAAGTTTGTCTCCAAGAACCCAAAGGCATCGAAGGAAAACGTCGGGTTCCATTGGAATGCGTTGTGTGCGATGAGCTGGGGGCAGCTTGCCGAGCTATATCTCCGGGCAAAGGCGGCGGCCCGCAAAGGGGATGTTTCGTCGCTCCAACAGTTCTATCAGAAGCGTCTCGGCTTGCCGTGGCGCGAATACGTCGAGGATTACAAGCTGGAGATCGTCAAGTCCGGGTACAAGCGCGGCGAAACATGGGAGGAAGAGGGTGCCATCGACCCCAAGACACGCTCCATGCTTGCGGCTCCATTGCCCGAACGAACCGGCCTCATTCCGCTGCGGTTTCTAACGGTGGACTGCCAGATGGACCACCTGTTTCTCGTGGTCAGGAGTTGGTCGGCGGAAGGATCGAGCCGCCTGATGTGGAATGAACGGGTTTTGACCTTCACCGACATTGAGGTGATTCAGGAACGCTTTGGCATCCAT
>CAIVSK010000330.1 GCA_903908495.1 Akkermansiaceae bacterium | reverse complement strand
TTGGGTTGATCTGTGTGGAGGTGTTGCCAGAAAAGGCACAACGGGGCTAAGGGTGGAAGCCAACCCAGCCCCTGCCAACCTGTCAAACTGGGTATATTATGGGTACGGCCGGACCGGATTCTCCGCGCGGCTGGCGGCGTCCCGGCGCAGGCCGTGCTGGCGGCGTCCTCGCCGCCAGTGCCCATGCGCAGAGCAAGGGCGGGCGCTCAGGGGGATTCTCTTGCTCGTCCCAGGCACAGGAGAAGATGTTCGTATTCATTCATCCCCTGTGAGTCGCCCTGCGCTGCCCTGTGAGCCCCAGCGCTCAACCCTCTGCTCCGCCCGCGCCGACACACGGGGGCTGAAAGCCGGCATGCCGATGGTGAGCCAATGTGTGAAGGCAGGGCGCAGGCCATTGACACCCCATGGGCGATGGCGGCCGGAGGCCACCTCTCCTTGAGTGCGGCAGCTCGTTGCCGCCAGACCGATCCAGCTTGCTGGCGAGTGTCGGCGTGCTGCGGGTTCGCTGGCGGTCCGTTGGCAGCGGCGGTCATAGCCGCGCCGCTACAATGCGCCAACTTGAAGCCGGCGTTCCTTCCGCCTGCCACTCGTTCTTGGTTTCCGCACACGACACTTGGCAAGTGTCGTTCCGCTGCGGGGCGGCGGCGGGTCAGCCCTGCCCGGTCGGTGTGAAGGCGAGGGGCAGAGGGATGAGGAATTCCAGAGATGTGCCGGGAGCGGCCGGCGTGATGCGCAGGCTGCCACCGAGGTCGGCGGCGCGCACGTGCAAACCGGGCAGGCCGCGGCCGGTGGTGGGCCCCGGCGGAATGCCGATGCCATCATCGCGCAAGTGGATGGCGAGCGCCTCGGTGGTGGCGTGACACGAGATGGTGACGGTGTGTGCCTGGGCATGGCGCACGATGTTGTGCAAGACTTCCTTGAGGGCGCGCAGCAGCGACAGCGATGCCAAGGCATCACCGATGAGCGCGGAGTCGAAGCCCGTGGCCTGCCACTCCAGCCGCAGCCCCGCTCCATCGAGCAGCGTCGAGGCGTAAAACCGGAACTCAGCCAGCCATTTGCTGCGGGAAAGCTCCGGGTTATCGAGCTTGTTCATCATCGAGCGGATGTCGCTGTTGGCCTCACCCGCCAGCAAGGCGATTTTTTCCAGCAGTCGGCGGCTGTCCTCGGGCGAGGCATCGGTGGCGGCGAGCAGGTGGATGGATGCGGCGGCCCCGCCAAAGCCATCGTGCAGGTCACGCGACAGGCGCAGTTGGTGTTCGGCGACGCGTTTTTCGCCCTCCATGGCCAGCGCGTCGCGGTGCAGGCGGGCGATGACGGCCGCCTGGCGTTGCTGGACCAGGAAAACGGCACCGAAGGTCCACAGCATGCAGTTGACAGTGGTGCCAAGTAACGCGTTCTTGCTGAGCAGGATCTGCTCATTGGGAATGGCGGCTCCGATCTCCGGAAACACCAACGCGGCACGCGCCGAAAAACTGCATGTGACCAGGGCGAAAATCACCCCAGCCACGCGGGTGGACAAGCGCAGGTCTGGATCGCGATGAGCAAACAGGGTCGCCGCAGTAAGCAGGAAAAAAACCGCGCGCGTGGCTTCCTGGAGAAAGGTGCGCAGCGCCAGATCGGGCGTCACCAGCGTGTACCAGGTCAACACGCCGAGATTGGTCGCCAACACCAGCAGCGGCAGCGGGGCCAGCGTGGGTTTGCCCAGAAAGCGCCGCGCCCCGGCGAGGAACACCAGCGGTGCAGCGCTCAGCAGCAGGTTGGGCAGTAAGATCCGGCTGAGGCTGAACCCGAGGCTGGCAGCGCTCTGGTTGAACCAAACGTTGCTGCGGGTCATGAACACCAGCATCGCGGCCACAATCATCACCGTGGAACCGAACCACAGACCCATGCCCGGCGTGCCGCGCTGGATCCGCCACAACATCCCAAACACCAACATCTGCGAGGCGGTCGCCAACAAGGCGGCCGTCACCGCGGAGTAATAGTCTGGATCCATGAGGCGGCGAAATGATGCTAGGACAAATATCCATGGCTGCGGGCGTTGCTGACGGCTTCATTGCGGCAGGTGGCCTGCAGTTTCTGGTAGATCCGCTTGATGTGGGTGTGTACCGTGTGAATGCTGATGTGGTAGTTGGCCGAGATTTCCTTGTAGAGTTGGCCCTCGGCAAGGCGCTCGAGCATTTCCACTTCCCGGGGGGTAAGGCGTTTGTCCGCCACTTGCTGCTGCGGTTTGCCGTACATGTTTTCCAGCAACATCATGGCAATGGCCGGGCTGATCGATGCGCCGCCGGCTGCCAGTGATCGCAACTCGGCAACGAGTATGGCAGGCGCGCTGCCTTTGATCAGGTAGCCGACGGCCCCGGCGGCAAGTGCGTCAAATACGTATTGGCGGTCATCATAAATCGTGTAGGCCGCCGCGATCACGCCGGGAGTGGCCAGTTTCACCTGGCGGATCAATTCGACACCCGACAACCCGGGGAGGTCGAGATCACTCAGCAACAGCGTGGCAAGCGGCCAGTCGGCCCTGGCAAGTGCTTCCTCCGCAGTGCCGTAACTGCCGATCACCTCCAGCCCGGGTTGGCGGGCCAGCATGGCGCTCAGATTGATGCGCAGCTCGTGGTCATCCTCGACGAGGATCACACGAATTGGCGGAGTGAAAGTGACAGGGCTGGTGTTGATAAAAAAGAAGTCCGGATTTGGTTCACCTGTGCAGACAAAGCCTCAAAATTATGCAATTTCCCACCCGCGTCAAGAGTTTGGCAAGGGGGATCTGGCTGTGTATTGGCAAACGGGCGGAGTGTCCAGAAAGCGTGGGTTGACAGCGGGGGCTCCCCCCTGCACTCTCCGGCGGGCCCGTCCCATCCTTCATGATTTTCAAGAGTCTCTGCCGCCACGCCGAAATCGGTGCCAATTCTTATTTACTCGAAACCGCCAAGGCCCGCATCGTGCTGGACGCCGGCATGCACCCGAAGCACGAGGGGGCCGAGGCAATCCCTCATTTCGAGATGTTGGAGGAAGGCAGCATCGACTCGGCGATCATAACGCACTCTCACCTCGACCACGTGGGCACGCTGCCGGTGTTGCTGGAATCGCAGCCCCAGGCCAGGGTTTTTCTATCGGAGGAGACTGCGGATCTGGCCTTGGCGCTGCTCCACAACTCGGTCAACGTGATGCAATCCAAGCGCATCGAACTGGGGATTGCCGAGTACCCGTTGTTTGAGCACCGCGAACTCGACGAGCTCAAAAAGTGCTTCGAGCGGCGTGCCATCGAGCGGCCCTTCGACTTGGATCCGCAGGGCAGCATCCGCGCCACCTTCCACGATGCCGGGCATATCCTCGGCTCGGTGGGCGTCACCCTCGAGGCCGAGGGCAAACGCATCATGTACACCGGCGACGTGAATTTTGAAGATGCATCGCTGCAAAAAGGCGCGAGGTTTCCAGAGGAGCCGGTGGATGCCCTCATCGTCGAGACCACCCGCGGCAACCACGAGCGGCGGCCGGATTACACCCGTGCCAGCGAGGAGGACGCCTTCGCGGCGGCAATCGAGCGGGTGCTAGCCCGCAAGGGGTCGGTGCTCATTCCGGTGTTTGCCATCGGCAAAACCCAGGAGGTGCTCGCGATGCTCCACCGCTTCAAACGCCAACACCTCATCCCAAAAAAGACCCCGGTCTACATCGGCGGCCTGAGCACGAAAATGACCCACATTTTCGATAACTTCAGCGACGTGTCGCGGCGCCAACTCCCGGGCTTCGATTTCCTAACGGACATGGTGCTTGAAACCGGAGCCCGCAAGAACCGCGGCCCGATCCCGTTTATTTCCGGCTGCATCTACGCCCTGTCCAGCGGCATGATGACCGAAAAAACCGTTTCGAACAATTTTGCCCGGCAAGGTGTGCTTGAGAACAAGCGCCACGGGTTGTTTTTCGTTGGTTACGCCGATCCGGCATCGCCGGGCGGCCGCATCCGCTGCGCCCTGCCGGGCGAGGATGTGTTGTTGGATCCGGCCTATCCGCCGGTGCCATTGCACTGCGAGATGCGGGTGTTTGACTTCAGCGGCCACTCGACCCGCGAGGCCATCGCCGACTACATCGTGAAGGTCCGGCCGAAAAAGACGTTCCTCGTGCATGGCGACGCGCCCGCCCTCGCCTGGTTCGAGCAGGAAATCCGCCGCCGCCTGCCGGATACGGAAATCATCGTCCCGCTGCCCGGCGATACCCACGTGATTTGATGCGCCGCTACAAGGCGGTGATTTGTGGCGGCGCTCTGTGAGCGTCGTCGCCCAAGGGGCGGAGCATGGGCAGCGGCGGTCATAGACACGCCGCTACAAGGCGACAGATATTCTTGCGGCGGCGGCTTAGCCTAGAAAGGCAAGTAGGAACCACAGATTACTCAGATAATGAAAGAGTTATGAATTATTTGGCAGATACCTTTAGGGTGAGCCGAGGAGCAGATGGATCGAGGTCTTATTTTCCGTGTAATCCTCTTCAATCCGTGAAATTTGCCTGATTATTTGAAAAGCAGTCAGTCAGGCTATCTCGCTTCGCTCGGTTGTGGTAAAAAAACGTCGCTGCAACCCTTTCCATTGTCCTTTCTAGGCTTAGCGTTCGGCCGGGCGACCGGGTGCGCCGCCGGGTGCGCCGCCGGGCATGGCACCGGGCATGGCGGATTGGCCGCCGGGGCCGGCCTGCATTTGAGGGCGGTATTCATCGGCGGTGAGTTTGCCGTCGTGGTTTTTATCGAGCGACTTGAGGGCCTCGACGGCGTGGGCGATTTCGTCGGCATCGATGACGCCGTCATGGTTGGTGTCCAGCGCGGCGATGATGGGGGAGGCGGGCAGCGAACGGCCGGCTTCGCTGGTGGGCAGAGCTGACGACGGCGCGTGCGGCTGGGCGGCGGGCCGGGCGGCGGGCGGGTTGGTCAAGGGGGTGGCAGGGACGGATGTTTGAGCGGTGACGCCGCCGCCGCGCACGAGGCGGACGTGGTTGAAGATGCGGATGACATCGCCTTGAGGGCCACGGCCGTGGGGGAAGAGTTTCGGGTCGCCGGTCTTCGGATCACTGCGCTGGGCACCGGCACCGTGGACGTCGACGAAACGATACGGGCCGTCATCGGCACCGGAGCTGCCTGCACCCTGGCTGCCTGTGGCGGGCCCACCTGCACCGGGCCCACCTGCACCGGGGCTGCCACCTTGGCTGCGGGTCGGCGGGCCGCCGGCGAGCGCGCGTTCGGACAGGAAGCCGCCGGCGCGGCCGAAGGCGACGTACATGGCGGCAGCGCCGCCGAGGTGGCCGACGTGGGTGGAGCCGCTCCAATAGCACGGGTAGTCGGATTTGCCGCCTTCGTTGGTGATTTCGGTGCAGGAAAAGACGGGGTCGATGGCGGCGGAGTGGGTGGTATCGGGTGATTTGGAATAGTCGACGATGCTCTCGAGTTCCTTGATGCTGGGCATGCGCCAATCGTCATGACCGAGGTGTTTGGCGGCGTTCATTTGCTGCACCCAGGCGAGGGCGGCCTCCCAGTTCATGCCTTTGCCGCTGTCGGCTTTCGACCAGGTCAGCGCGGTGGCGCGGTCGGTGACGCTGCCATCGCCATTGTCGTGGAACGCGTTTTTGCCGTAGAGCGGGTTGCCGCGCACGCAGAGGACGAAAAACTTGAATTTGCGGGAGCCGCCGGGCATTTCCTGGTCGTAGCCCTTGATGCGGCCGTCGGCGAAGTTGACGCCGAAAACTTTGTCGACGCCGCGGGCGGATTTGTTCACGTCCTTGGTGGCTGACGCGTATTGCGAGTCGATGACGCGGCCGCCATGGGCGACGTCGCCGTAGATGAAGGGGAACACCTTGGCGTCGAGAAACGGGGTGAGGCCCGAAGTATCGGTGCCTTGAGCGCCGCTGGGGTCGGTGCCCCGGCAGTCGAAGAGCGAGTAAATTTCCTTGATGGCGGGGAGCCTCCAATCACTGAAACCGCCGAATTTCGCGGCGTTGAGTTTGGCGGGCTGGGCCAGCGCGTCTTCCCAGGTGAGTTTGTCGGCGTGGGTGAGGATGCCGTCGAGGTTGGTTTCGGGCACCCGCTGCCAAGTCAGCCCAGTTTGGTTGTCGAGGGCGGTAACGCCATCGGCGCTGATCGTGTAGCTGGACGGGTGGCCGCGGAAATTGCCGTCCTGGCCGAAAAACGGCTGGCCGGGGGTGGGCGGCGGCATTTCGCCCTGGTTGTTATAGCAACGCTGAAGGCCGCTATCCACGATGGTGTAAGGCAGGAGCGGTTCGGCGGCGATGGCCGGCGCGGCGAGCAGGGCGAAGAGCAGGAGACTGGGTTGCATGGGTGGCTTGGTGGGGTTCAAGCGCTATCAACCACCGCGAGTCACCAAGGTCGCAAAATATTACACAATCTTAACACTTGCGGCCGGACGTTCCGCAGCCAGAGCCGGGTATGTCGGGTATTGCTGCGGGCGGAAAAGTGGTCATGCTGGTGCCGCATGCATGCGCGATTGGAGTGGCCGGGGTTTTTGTCTGCGTTTTCGCAGGCTGCGGAAGCGCGTGGATTTGCCGGTCAAGTGCTGGCCGAGTTGGCGGGCGGGCCATTGATGGCTTGGGAAAGTCCGCCGGCCGGGCCCCGGGTCTATCTGTCGGCCGGGATTCATGGCGACGAGCCGGCCGGGCCGCTGGCCCTCCTCGAGTTGTTGAGGGCGGAGTTTTTCACGCCTGACATTCAATGGTTGCTGTGCCCGGCGCTCAATCCCGACGGGCTGGCGGCGGGCACCCGCGGCAATCTCAGCGGCCGGGACCTGAACCGCGATTATTGGAAGCGCCGCTCGCTGGAGGCACAGGCACATGCGGCATGGCTTGAAGCCAGGCCGGCTCCCGACTTGTTTCTGTCGTTGCACGAGGATTGGGAGGCCACCGGGTTTTATTTTTACGAAATCAACTTGGGCGGGGATGACCCGCAGCGGGCGCAAGCGATCATCGAGGCCGTGCGGCCGTGGTGCCCGCCTGACCAAGGCCCGGAAATCGACGGCCATCAGGCCCGCGCCGAGGGCTGGATTTACCACGAGGCCGAGGCGGATGTGCCACAGGGCTGGCCCGAAGCCATCTTTCTGGCCAAGCGCGGCTGCCCGCTCTCGTTCACCTTTGAGACCCCCAGCCATGCTCCCCTGGCCCTGCGCATCGGCGCACTGATGGCGGCCGTGCGCGCCGCCATCCGCTGACATAAATTGAAGTTTTTTTCAAAGTGGCCTGCCGTCTGCTATATTAGCATATTGCAACGCTATGGAAATGTTCAAAGGCTACGATCCGGGAAAATTTTACGACGAGATGTTCGGTGCTGATGGCAGCGTCAGGGGTCATTGTGCGCCGCTGCTCCACCGCTTCGGCCAGCTCGACCAAAAGGATTTCCTGGCGCGCAAGGCCAACTCCGAGCTCTACTTCCTGCGCCAGGGCATCACTTTCAATGTGTACCACGACGAGCGCGGCACCGAGCGGATTTTCCCGTTTGACCCGATCCCGCGGGTGATGCCGGCCCACGAGTGGGAGCATCTGGAAGCCGGGCTCACCCAGCGGATGGTGGCCCTCAATTTGTTTTTGCATGACATTTACCACGACCAGCAAATCCTCAAGGACGAGGTGATCCCGCGCTGGTACGTCGAGCAGGCGACCCATTACCGGCCCGAGTTTCGCGGCGTCGATGTGCCGGAAAACATCTACATCCATATCTGCGGCAGCGATCTGATCCGCGGTGCCGACGGCGTCTACTACGTGCTGGAAGACAACGGGCGCTGCCCGTCGGGCGCTTCGTACTTGTTGGAAAACCGCAATGCCCTCAAGCGCACGTTCCCCGCCATCTTCGATGAAATGGGCGTCCGCCCGGTCGATTCCTACCCGCACGACCTGCTCGCCATGCTGCATCACATTTCGCCGAGTCGCGACGCCGATCCGGTCTGCGTGCTGCTCACCCCCGGCTGCCACAACAGCGCCTATTTCGAACATTGCTACCTCGCCCGCGAAATGGGCATCGCCATCGTCGAGGGCCGCGATCTCATCGTCGTCGACCAGTTCGTCTACATGCGCACCACCCGCGGCCTCAAGCGCGTCGATGTGATTTACCGGCGCATCGATGACGATTTCATCGATCCGGTGGTCTTCCGCAAGGATTCAGTGCTCGGCGTGCCCGGCCTGATGAATGCCTACCGCGCCGGCAACGTCGCCCTCGCCAATGCCGTGGGCACCGGCGTCGCCGACGACAAGGTCATCTACTACTTCGTGCCAAAGATGATCGAATATTACCTCGGCCAAAAACCGATCCTGCCAAACGTGCCGACCTATCTGGCGTCCGAGGCGGACGATTTGAAATTCATCCTCGGCCACCTGCCGGAATTGGTGGTCAAAGCGGCCAATGAGTCCGGCGGCTACGGCATGTTGATGGGGCCGACCGCCAGTGCCGCCGAGATCACCGACTTTCGCGGCCGCATTCTGGCCAATCCGCGCAATTACATTGCCCAGCCGGTGGTGGCCTTGTCACGCTCGCCCACGTGGTGCGACGGTGCGATGGAAGGCCGTCACCTCGATCTGCGGCCCTACATCATTTACGGCAAGGACGTGAAAATCGTCCCCGGCGGGCTCACCCGCGTGGCGCTCACCAAGGATTCGCTCATCGTCAACTCGTCCCAAGGCGGGGGCAGCAAGGACACCTGGGTGCTCCGCCACTAACCACCATTGTCATGCTCTCCCGTGTCGCCAATACACTTTACTGGATGGTCCGCTACGTCGAGCGGGCCGATAATCTGGCCCGTTTGATCGACGTCAACCAGCAGCTGTTGCTGGATTCCGAGCGGCTCGACAGCGAGCGCCTGCGCGGTTTCTGGCAACCGATCATCCTCAGCACCGGCGAGGAAGACCTGTTCAATTCCCTCTACGACGAGGCGGGCAGCTCCGAGGTCATCCGTTTCCTGTCCGACGACACTCGCAATCCCAACAGCATCACCTCGTGCATCGGCTTGGCGCGGGAAAACGCCCGCACCGTCCGCGACCAATTGTCCGACGACCTGTGGGAGGCCCTCAACGCGCTCTATTTGTTCACCCGCTCGGCGGAGGCCAAGCACCTCATCGCGTCCGATCCGCCGCGCTTTTACCAGAACATCCGGCGCTCGTCGGAAACGTTCCTCGGCATCGCCGCCTCCACCTTGTCACGCGATGAGGCGTGGGAATTCATGGACCTCGGCCGGCATCTGGAACGTGCCGACAAGACCACCCGGTTCCTGGATGTGTCGAGCTATCTGTCCGGCGAGGAAGAGGGCACGACGGCGGCCTCCGACGGACTGCATTGGTCGGCGATCCTGCGCTCATGCGGGGCGCTGGGGGCATTTCGCGCCCTCAACCGCAACATCACGGCCCACGCGGTCGTCGATTTTCTGGTCTTTTCCAGAGATTTCCCCCGCTCGGTGCGCTTCTGCATCGACAAGGCGGACGTCAGCCTGCACCGCATCTCGGGTACCCCGCGCGGCACCTTTTCCAACGACGCCGAACGCGAAACCGGCCGCTTGCTGGCTGATTTGAATTTCGGTGCGGCCGACGATGCCTTCAGCGGCGGGCTGCACGAGTACCTCGACTCACTGCAAACGCGCTTCAATCGGATCGGGGAGGCAATTTTTGAGAGCTACGTGCTGATGCCGGAGCGGATTGAAGGTTGCCTGGTAGACGCCGGTCAGTCATTGTCCGCCCTCGCGGCATGGCAGATGCAACAACAACAACAACAGTGAGCGGACCCGCTGAATCAGCAAGTCCCGGCGTCGGTATGAGGCTGGCGGTGCTGCACCGCACCACCTTCCATTATGGCGCGCCGGTCACCCACAGCCTCAACACGCTGCATCTGGAACCGCGGACGTTTCCCTATCAGAAAACCCTGGCCTCCCTCATCCGGGTGCTCCCGGCGACCCGCTTGCGACGCTTCACCGACCTGTTCGAAAACCCCACCCATCACTTCGAGCTGCCCGAGCCGCACGTCAGGCTCGAGATCGAGAGCCGCATCCGGGTGCACAATCTGCCCTTGACCATCCTGCCGGCGAGCCGCGCGGCGGGCCGGGACGAACTGGCGGACCCAGCCGTCCATGAGCGGATTTGGCCGTATTTGCAGGAAAGCAACCGGGTGCGCCAGTCCCCCGAGGTCTGGCGCCAGGCGTTGGATATCACCCATGGCCTGACCGCCGTTTACGAGCAGGCCGCTGCCTTGATGGAATGGATCCACCGGGAATTCCGCTATGAACCGGGCGCGACCGGTGTCAAGGCCCACCTCGAGGAATCGTTCGCCTTGAAGCGCGGCGTGTGCCAGGATTTCACCCATGTGATGGTCGGCATGTGCCGCTCGGTGGGGGTCGCCGCGCGCTACGCATCCGGCTATCTCTACAACGGGCCGCGCGACGCGTTGGTGGGTGCCCAGGCGTCGCACGCCTGGTGCGAGGTGTATCTGCCGGGGGCGGGTTGGATCGGCTTCGATCCGACCAACAACACGCTGGCCGACGAGCGCTATGTGAAAATCGCGGTGGGCCGGGACTACGATGACGTGGCACCGGTGGTCGGCAGCTACCGCGGCACCGCCCACTGCCGGCTGGAAGTGTGCGTGGAAGTGGAAAAACTCTGAGCCGCCTGGGCGCGGTCAACCGCCGTACGGGAGCCGCAGTGGAACCAGCATGATTTCTATCTTCAGCATGCAACGCCCCGGGGACGGTGCCCCCGGTCTCACGGAGATCGCCCAGTGAGCCCCAATTCACCGCCAAATCGTGCCCAAACCGGTAGATCGCAAGTCACCCAATTTACTCGCTAAGGCTGGTGTCGGTTGCTACGTGTACGCCGCTTGAGCGGACGCCACGGGGGTCCAGGCATCCTGCCCGGATTCACGGGCTCACTGACTTTCCCTAAGCACGCTCATTGCCTGGCACTCGTCAGGATGTCTGAGGCCCGCGTCAAAACAGCAGCGTTCCAAATAGTTCCGCCGCCTCCGCCGCCTGCCGTTCCGCCTCGGATTGCAGTGTGGCGATTTCCGTCTCCAGTTCCGCCCTCTGCTCGGCGGCGATGCGCTCAAGCACCGCCTCATCTTGCTCCGCTAATTGATAGATCTCAAGATCCGGGCTGGCGCGCACCTCGTCCAGGGTCTCTATCAATTCCAAAATTCTCGCTTGGAGGCATTCATAGAGCGAGCGGAGTTCCAGCAGCCTCTGCGTCAGAAATTTTGTTCGGGGCTCGTTGGTTTGGAGCGGGAAATGAGAGCGGGGGGGGGGCGGGACTTGCCAAAGTCTTGCGTGGATGGAGCGACGCCGGGAAGCCGGCACGGCACTTCTCCCATTCTAACAATTGCTAAACAAGGGCCACACGGGCAAGCTGGCCCGTGCCCCTCTTGGGACACGGCACTTGGCAAGTGGCGTCCCTTGATGTATGCTTGGCTTTGCTTATGAACGCGAACAAGCTCTTTCTATCCGCTTTCTCGAAAATCACCGGGACGGGAAACTTCCACTCCGCCGGGACCGTGCCGTTTTTCTT
Organism: Akkermansiaceae bacterium; assembly: GCA_903908495.1. GTDB lineage: Bacteria > Verrucomicrobiota > Verrucomicrobiia > Verrucomicrobiales > Akkermansiaceae > Luteolibacter. The sequence goes on along the minus strand of CAIVSK010000330.1, from coordinate 24,705 downwards.
TCCCGGGCTCTGCGTCAAAGGGTTCGGCGAGATCGCATTTCCGCTGCACGCCTCCCAAGCAAATGAGCTCATTGCAATCGCGGAGGCGGCGCCCTATGGCAAGGGTACCCGCACCGTGTTCAATGAAAACATCCGCAAGTGCTGGCAGATCGATGCCTCATGCTTCTCAATCGACTCGCCGCTATGGAAAAAGTTTCTCAAGCAGACTCTAACCACCATAGGCACGGATCTCGGCATCAAGGGCAAGATCTCGGCGAAGCCATACAAGTTATTGTTATATGGCAAGGGCGGTCATTTCAAGGCCCACAAGGATAGCGAAAAACTCGATGCCATGTTTGGCACGCTCGTCATCGCGCTGCCCTCGAAGCATGAGGGCGGGCGGCTGTTCATCCGCCACGACGGGCGGGAAATCGAGGTTGATTTCAGCAGCGAACAACATCGCCATGATTTACAGCACGCGGCGTTTTTCGCCGACTGCGAGCACGAAGTTGAACCCGTGCGCTCCGGCTACCGCTGCTGCCTGGTCTATAACCTTCGGCTCGACGAAGGCGATCCTGGCTTGCTCAATCTTTCTCTAACTGTTCAAGCGCGCACCCTGCTGCCGGCGCTGGCCGCCCTCAAGCGGAACAGCGCCGGCGGGTTGCGCGCAGTTATGTTAGATCACAGTTACACCGAGGCCAACTTGGCGCTGCGCAACCTCAAGGGCAGCGACCAGGCCCGCGCCCACGCGCTGCTCGCCGCCGCGGAGGAGGCCGGCTTCACCGCCCACCTCGCGCTGGTCACCTTCCACCAATCGGGCGAGCTCGATGACGATGACCACCACAACCGCCGTCGTCGCCGCTATGATGACGATGACGACGAGGAGTCCACAGCCGGGACGATGGGCGAGATTTACGAGGAGGATTTGACCATCTCGCAGTGGCGGGACAAGCGTGACCGCAAGGCCGATCTTGGGACTTATTTGATAGACAATGACGCACTTGTCAGCAAGGAGACAATCGGTGTGGGCGATCCTGACCAACAGGAGTCCGAAGGATACACCGGCAACGCGGGTTGCACGATGGACTACTGGTATCGCCGCGCCGCCATTGTTTTGTGGCCGGCGGAAGACCATGAAAACATCCTCTGCCAATACAATTTCCGCGGTGCCAGCGCCTCCCTCGGGAAGCTCGCGGCGGCCAAGACCACCGGCCCCGGCTCCCCATTTCACCGGCTTGCCACAGCAGTCATTGCACGCTATCCCGAAATCTTGCCCTACATCGGCGGGCATCCCGGCAGCCTGGACCTCAGCGGCCACCCGCTTCACTTGTTGTTCGCGGTGCTCGCCAAGACCGGCTCCCGCGACCTCCTGGAGCGCCTGCTCAAAAATCTGCCCGCCGCTGCCTTTGGCATATGCGACATCCCGCTGTGGTCACACCTGTACCAAGCGTTTGGCATGGAACCGTTTGACGCGACCTGCAAGGTCCTCCTCAAGGAAAGTCCGCTATCCCACCGGCACACTCTATTTCAAATCCTCGGCGCGCTCAGCACCCGCAAGGACGCCGCCTCCCGCGTGCAGGCCTTGGCCGCGCGCCTAGCCACCCTCGCTCTCAAGCAACCCCTAAACCATTCGTGGAACCCGCAGCGCGACCCCGCAGCTGTCGGCGACCTCGAGGAAAGCCAAATTTTCATCGCCGCCTCCCACTTTTTGGAAAATGCCAAAGATCGCCAGGCCGTCCGCGCTTTTCTCCAAGGCGATAGCTCCCTGCCGTACCTCCGCCAAATCCTCTGCCCGGCATTGCTGCACAAAACCAGCGTCAAGCACCTCAAACACGCGAATTCCCTGGGGCCGGCGATTCTAACATTCGCAAAGGACCTTCTCGCCGCCGAGGTGAAGCGCCCCCTGCCACCTTACCCGAACTGGTCGCGCCCCTGCCCCGGCCCGCAATCCGCAGTGCCCTCGCTGTATGGCCGGCTTGCATCCTCCGGCAAGCCCGATCCGATTCTTGAACTCGTCGCCTTTATGGCCGATCCCAGCGCCAAAACCCACAACTTTGCCCGCGCGGAAAGTGACCGTTCAGTGGTAGCCGAATACATCAGCCGCCATTTCCTCGACCTCGACCAGGTCACTCTCCGCACGGGTCGTCCCCACACCCTCGCCCTGACCAAGAACGACCAATCCCACCAACACGCGCTCAGCGTGCGGGCCAAGGATACTGAGATGTTGGAGAGACTCGGCAAGCTGCGCAGCTGACAACGACGACCGGCTGGTGACACGCGAGCCCGACCGCTGCAGGAGGCCCGGAAAATTCTTGTTTGCATCGAAGCCATCGTATGGGCCAAGCTTGCTGCATGGCCAAAGCGAAAGACGAGACCCGGGTGTCGATCAAGGTGTTCCTCTACGGGATCCAACCGCAGATTTGGCGGCGCTTCAGCATTGGGATGGAGGTGACGTTTCTGGCGCTCAGCGATGCGATTCAGGCGGCGATGGGCTGGGACAACAAGCACCCGCACGAGTTCCGCCACGGCAAGGGCAAACGCCTGGTCGATGTGATCGGCCCGGTCGGCTTGGAAGACCAGACGGTGGGGGAATTCCAAGATGAAACCGCGCTGACCCTGGCCGAATTTCTGGGCCGCAAGAAATTGCCCATCCGGATTCTCTACCGCTACGATTTCGCGGACGAATGGATTCACGAGATCGTGTTTGAAAAGCGGGTCGCCGGAAGTGGACCGCCAGAATTGTTGGAAGGGGCGCGAGCCTGCCCGCCGGAGGATTTCAGTGGCGCCTTTGCCTACATGCGGGCGCTGCACGGCGATGCGGAATGGATGAATCCCGGCTACGATCCGGAAGCCTTCGATCCGAAGGCGGTGGATTTCACCCCCAAAAAGCCGCGGCCTCGCCGGTAGTACCGGCTGTCGGCGGTCCTAGGACGGCACGGGCAGATCGGGAGCGAACAACATATCTCCCTGATTATGAATCAGTTGTATCATTTTCTTCGCAACTAGCCGCAGTATTAGGAAGGAACGACTTGGTCCGGGTAAGATTGTGGCGACCGGTGGCGCGAGATGCGCCCTGCGCAGCCAATGTGTGGAGTGCGGCGCGAAGGGGCGGAGCCCGCCACGCCGCTTTGGCTCAACCGGCAGCGATCCGGAGTTCCCTGCGGGCGCACGCCGTCTGGCGGATAAACAACTCACAGACCGGGAAACGTGGAATCTCGGCGACGGACCTGACCTAGTGGAGGCCTCAGCTCGGCCCGGCATCGGGCCAAAACGGTGTCGCGCTGGCACTTGCCACCGCACTTCATGAAGGTAGCTAGGACACCGGAAGGTCGCTGGCCGCAGTCAGCCCTTCCCGGTCGCGTTTTTCCAGCCACACCATCAGAATCGCCAAATCCGCAGGGGTGATGCCGGGGATGCGCCCGGCTTGGCCGATGGTGGCGGGGCGGATTTCGCTGAAGCGGACTTGCGCCTCTTTCTTGAGCCCGCGGATCGCCTCGTAATCGAGCGTCTCCGGCAGCCGCTTGCCTTCCTGACGGGCCATGCGGTCGATTTGGCTCTGTTGACGTCCTAGATGACCTTCATACTTGAAATTCGTCTCGATGAGGGGCCAAAGCTCGTCGGAGAACTCGCTGCGCAGCGCATCGGGCAGGGCGCTCCAGGAATTCTCGCTGCGCCGCAGCCACAGGTCGAGTTTGACGCCGTCATGGGGGGTTTGCCGCACCCAGGTGTCGGCCCGCTCCATGGCGACGAGCTTTTCCGTCACGCGCCGCACCCGCTCACCGTCAGCGAGGCCGATGGCGGCGGCCTTGGGCGTGAGGCGGAGGTCGGCATTGTCTTGGCGCAACAACAGGCGATACTCGGCGCGGCTGGTGAACATCCGGTACGGCTCGGTGCAACCGCGGGTGACCAAGTCATCCACCATCACGCCGAGGTAAGCCTCATCCCGGCCAAGCACCCACGGGGGTTTGCCGAGCACTTTGAGCGCGGCATTGGCCCCGGCCATCAACCCCTGCCCCGCCGCTTCCTCATAACCCGAGGTGCCGTTGATTTGTCCGGCAAAATACAATCCTTCCACCCGCTTGGTCTCCAAGGTCGGCTGTAGTTGGGTCGGCGGGCAGTAGTCGTACTCCACGGCGTAACCCGGGCGCAAGATCTCGCACTTTTCCAGGCCCCGGATGCTGCGTAGAAAAGCCAGCTGCACCGCGTAGGGCAACGAGGTGGAGACCCCGTTCACGTAGTACTCCAGCGTATGACGGCCCTCCGGCTCGAGAAAGATCTGGTGCCGGTCCTTTTCGGCAAAGCGCACCACCTTGTCCTCGATCGACGGGCAATAGCGCGGCCCGATCCCCTCGATCACCCCGCAATACATCGGTGATTGGTCGAGGTTGTTGCGGATGATCTCGTGGGTCGCCGGATTGGTGTAAGTGACCCAACAGGGGATTTGTTCCACGTGGAACGTTGGATCACCCCACGGATTGAGCGTAAACAGGTCGTCAGGCCCCCGCTCCAGGGTGTCGGCCATGAAACTGAAGTGCGGCACCGGGCTATCCCCCTCCTGGCGCTCGCAGCGGCTCAAATCCAACGACCGGCCGTTGAGCCGGCAGGGCGTGCCGGTTTTGAAGCGTTCCACTTGGAACCCCAGCCGCCGCAGGGCATCCGAGACGCTGGAGGAGGCATCCCCCATCCTGCCACCCTTCTCGCTGCGCAAGCCGACGTGCATCAGCCCCCGCATGAAGGTGCCAGCGCTCAGGATCACCGCCCGCCCGGCCAGTTCCAAGCCGAGCGATGTCGTCACGCCCACGATCCGGTCCCCCACCACCAGCAAATCCGCGACATTCGCCTGATGGAGGTCGACTCCCGCAGTCTCCTCGAGCAGGCGCTTGAGCCGGAACTGGTAGGCCTTCTTGTCACACTGTGCCCGCGGTGCGCGGACCGACGGCCCCTTGGAGGCGTTCAGCATTCGCCACTGGATGGCGGTGGCATCGGTGTTGAGGCCCATTGCGCCGCCCAAGGCATCGATCTCTCGCACCAAGTGGCCCTTGGCAAGCCCGCCGATGGCCGGGTTGCACGACATCTGGGCGACAGAATCGAGGTTCTGGGTGAGCAGCGCCACCTCACAGCCCAGTCGGGCGGCGGCCAACGCCGCCTCCACACCGGCATGGCCGGCACCAATCACAATCACATCGTACGGTTTGGGGTATCTGAACATCGTCTGCGCGCAGCCTAGCGTCGGTGGCACCGCGCTCAACACAAATTGGTGATTGCCTGGCCGCAAAGCCGCAGGGCTGTGTTGCGGCAGCGCTCTGTGAGGGCCGATTCCAACGAGGTGACGCAGGTGGGAACCGCGGGTTCTCCATGGCGGTTCATGGCCAGCGGCGGTCATAGACGCGCCGCTACAGCGCGGCGGATACCAGCCCGTGTTCCACGTGGAACATCTCACTCGCTCCGGTCCAAAATCCCCGCTGTGGCCCGCGGCAGCAATTCCTCCAAAGCAAACTCCAGCCGCTCCCCACGGTTGGCCAACAGCACCCGCTTGACTCCAAACTCAGCCAAAACCTGGCGGCAAGCCCCGCAGGGCGAGATCGGCACCTGGGTATCGGCCACCACCGCGAGCGCCACCAGCTCACGCGCTCCGGCGGCAATCGCCACTCCCACGGCGACCCGCTCGGCGCACTGGGTCAGGCCGTAGGACAGGTTCTCGACGTTGCAACCGGCGAAAATCCGACCATCAGCCGCCATCACGGCCGCGCCCACGGGAAACTTCGAGTAGGGGGCGTAGGCCCGTTCGCGCAGGTCCCAAGCCACTTTCACCATTAAGTCCCAATCCATGGCTGATGTAGTACACCGGCCAGGCCGTCAGACCAAGGAAAATCCATGGCGCTCCGTCGGCATGTGGGTCATCAAAATGCCAGCGCAACAACAACTGTCGCAAGGCATCTGGGATGGGTTGTGCGAAGTTCTGTGAGCGTCGCAAGCCAATGCACCGCACTGTAGGGGCACTCTGTGAGCGTCGCAGCCAATGGGCGGCTCATGCACTTTGGCGGTCATAGACGCGTCGCTACAAGACGCGGATCCATTGGCAAGGCCGATATAGCCCCTAAACTTAACGCACATGCCAGTGACGGCTATTCCGGAGCCCCTGCTGGCCCGCATTTTTGTCGGTCACCCCTTGAAATTTCCGCTCGCACATTGGCAGAAAGCCACTCATATTCCCCGCCATGCACCGCACCCTGCCACTCCTGCTCATCCTCGGTCTGCTCATCGTTTTCCGCTGCCTCGGTGCAGCGTTTCCGGAAGCCATGCCCAATTTCCAACCGCTTGCGGCCCTGTTTTTCTGTGGCGCACTGCTGGCGACCGGCTGGCGGGGCTTTGCCATCCCCCTGGGTGCCTGGGTCGTGAGCTACCCGTTGCCACTGCTTTGCCAGGGCGTCCCGGTGGGCGGCCCACTCGTCTTCACCACCACGCTGCTCGCCTTCGCCGTCACTTTCTTCCTTGGCAAGTCACTGGCCTCCCGCTCGCTGCCAACCCTGCTGCTGGGCTCACTCACTGCGGCGCTCACTTTCCATCTCCTCACCAATGGCGCGGCGTGGTTGCTTGATCCGCGCTACGCCAAGAGCCTCGGCGGACTGGTGCAATCCATCTGGAGTGGTGCGCCCGGCGCGCCGCTTCCTTCCTGGGTGTTTTTGCGTAACTTCGCCGCCGCCAACCTCCTGTTCAGCGGGATTTTCCTCAGTGCCCGCATTTGCCTGCCGCGCTTCGTCACCGCATCCACCACCGCGTCCGCCACGGCCCCTTGAGAAACGTCCGCCTTTTTCCCTCCATCGCCTCATGTCCAGCGTCCCACCGCCCGCCCTTGATTTCGGCACTTCCGCCATCAACCAAGCCCTCACCACCGCGCAAAAAATCGGCCTCTACACCCTCATGGTGCGCATCCGCCGGTTTGAACAAGCGGCCCTCAAGTATTACAATGCCGGCAAGATGGGCGGCTTCCTTCACCTTTACATCGGGCAGGAGGCCGTCGCGGTGGGCACCATTTCCCTCGCCGGGCCCGACGACCACTTCATCACCGCTTACCGCGACCACGGCCACGCGCTGTCCGTTGGCATGGGCATGAACGAGTGCATGGCGGAAATGTTCGGCAAACAAACCGGTTGCTCCAAGGGCAAGGGCGGTTCGATGCATTTCTTCGCTCCCGACAAGAATTTCTGGGGTGGACACGGCATCGTCGCCGGCCAGACCCCGCTCGGCCTGGGGCTTGCCTTTGGCCTCAAATATCTCGGCCGCGAGGGCTGCTGCCTGTGTTACCTCGGCGATGGTGCCGTCAACCAAGGTACCTTTCACGAATCGCTCAACCTTTCCGGCTTGTTTGAGATTCCCGTGGTTTTTGTGATCGAAAACAACGGCTACTCAATGGGCACGTCCCAAGAACGCTCATCGGCCTACACCGGTTGTCTGGCACAACGCGCCGAGGCCTACGGCATCGACTGGGATGTCATCGATGGCTCCGATGTTTACGAAGTGCGCGCCAAAACCCACATCGCCATGGAGCGCGCCCGCAAACAACACAAGCCCACCCTCTTGGAAATCGATACCTACCGCTACTACGGCCACAGCGTCGCCGATGCCAACGCCAAAAAATACCGCACGCCTGAGGAAATCGAAAACTACAAGCAAAACCACGACCCCATCACCCTGTTGCGCCGCCGCCTCATCACCGAGGGCCTCCTCACCGAAGCCACCGCCGACGCCATCCAAGCAGCAGCAGCCGAAGAGGCCGCCGCCTCCGTCAAATTCGCCGACGAAAGCCCGGCTCCGACCATCGCGGACATCGGCACCGACGTCTATTGGGAAACCGACCACGCCACCCCCGCCTCGCGCATCGGCCGCCATTTCTTCAACGATTGAATTAGTACTATAAATCTAGTAATAAACCACGCACCCACGATTTTCCGGCAACCATGTCCCGCACACTTACCTACCGCGCGGCCCTTCGCGAAGGCCTTGATGAAGAACTCGCCCGCGACCCTAATGTCGTCATCATGGGCGAAGAAGTCGCCCAATACAACGGTGCCTACAAGGTGACCGAAGGGATGTGGAAAAAATGGGGCAGCAAGCGCATTTTCGACACCCCGATCTCCGAAGCCGGCTTCATCGGCATGGGCATCGGGGCCTCGATGCTCGGCGTGCGCCCGGTGATGGAATTGATGTTCTGGTCATTCCACTCGGTCGCCTTCGACCAACTCGTCAACAACGCAGCGTGCGTCCGCTACATGTCAGGTGGCCTGTGCCATTGTCCCATCGTGGTGCGCGGCCCAGCCAACGGCGGCACCGGGGTGGGTGCCACCCACTCGCACATTCCCGAGGCGCTGTTTGCCGCCTTTCCCGGCCTCAAGGTCTGCGCGCCGGCGACCCCCGCCGATGCCAAGGGCTTGATCAAGGCCGCCATCCGCGATAACGACCCGGTGTACGTGATGGAAAACACCCTGCTCTACGGCAATACCGGCGAAGTGCCTGATCCTGCCGACGGCGATCACCTTGTGCCGCTGGGCATGGCCGACATCAAGCGCCCGGGCAGCGATGTTTCCCTCATCGCCCATGGCCGCTCCGTCATCCAGTGCCTTGCCGCCGCCGAAATCCTCCAGGCCGAGCACGGCATCAACTGCGAGGTGCTCGACCTGCGCTCGATCCGCCCCCTCGATCAGGACGCCATTCTCAACACCGTGCGCAAGACCCACCGCGTCGTCCTGGTCGATGAATCCAAGCCCTTCGGCGGGGTTTCCGCCATGGTCGGCATGCTCATCCAGGAACACGCCTTCGATTCACTGGACGCCCCGATCAAGCGCGTCTGCTCGCTGGATGCCCCCGCGATTTACTCGCCACACATTGAGCACGAACAACTTCCCAATCCCAAACGAATCGTCGCCAAGGTCCTTTCCCTCGTTTGAGCCGGAACGCAGCGTCATTTCTCCCCAATTCCCGTCTTTTTCATTGCCAAACTCTGTAAGCTTCCTACGATACCGCCGGACATGAAATATTTCATCACTGCCACAGCTGCTGTCGTCATCGCTTTTGCCCTCGCCTCTTGCTGCTGCATGTGAGCCAAGCCTTTCACTCCTCTCCAAACCTAACCAACAACTAATCGACCCATGAAAAATCTGTTCATGCTTGTTTCACTTGCCGCCGTTTCCCTCGGCTTCTCCTCCTGCTGCTCGATGTTCGGCTCGCATACGAACACCGCAGGCTACCGCACTGAAACCCACCAGGTCAAAACCTGTGGCTATGATCTGGTCACCGAGGAAGTTTTAGTCAAGGGTGGCTCCAAGAGCTGCAAGGGCGGCATGGTCGTAACCACCACCAAGAAGGTGCCCCGCTACAAGACGGTCACCACCAAGGTTCGCATCAGCTGCGGTCCCAGCGTCCACATGTACTGCCCGAAAAAAGATTGCGGCGGCACCACTTCCCAGTTGACGCTCAACATGGCCAGCTCGCAGGGCTCCTCGGGCAGCCCTAACGTCGGCCTGGTTCCGAGCATGAAAAAGCTCGCTCCTTGATCAGCCAATCCAACGAAATATCTCAAAGCGCGGTGATGCCCAGGCACACCGCGCTTTTTTCGTCGTTGCCACCCATGCAATAAGTCTGGAAAACTCCCGCCTTTCCGCCATCCTCCGCCTCAGCGCAACCCCCCTCCCCCCAGAAGCCATGACAGTGAATATCGATATGCCAAAACTCTCGGACACCATGACCGAGGGCACCCTCATCAAATGGCACAAAAAAGTCGGCGATAGCGTCGAAATCGGCGATATCCTCGCGGAAATCGAAACCGACAAAGCCACCATGGAAATGGAAGCTTTCGACGATGGGGTCATCACCGATATCCTCATCTTGGAAGGACAAAAAGCCAATATTGGCAGCGTCCTTGCAGTGCTCAATGGCGTTCCTGCCGGTTCGAGCAGTCCTGCGCCGATCCCAGCCGCCCAGGTGGCTGCAGCAGTCCCAGCACCCATTGCAGCAGTCCCGGCACCCGTCGCAGCACAACCACTCCCCGCTCCTGCCAGCCCAACCGTCGCTCCGTCGACGACGCCGACGGTCCCAACTCGGGTCAAAGCCTCGCCTCTCGCCCGCAAGCTCGCCGAAGAACTCCACGTCGACCTTTCAACACTCACAGGCACAGGCCCTGGCGAACGCATCGTCGCAGAAGACATCGAGGCCGCTGCCGCTAAAAAAACCGTCGCCCCCACGCCGTCTTCCGAGGCCACAGCCGCCGCCGCCCTCGCTGCCTCAATCAAGGCCAGAACTTTCGCATCGCCCTCGCAGCCGGCGAGCGAGCCAGCCGCTGCCTTTGCCGCAACCTCCACCACCACACCCAGCGTTCAGGCGCTTGTTCCGGTGATCAACGAAGGCGATGAAATCATCCCGCTCAGCACCCTTCGGAAAATCATCGCTTCCCGTCTGCTCACTTCCAAGCAGACCATTCCGCATTTCTACCTCCATCTAGAGGCCGACGCTGCACCCCTCAATGATTTGCGCAAGCTCATCAACGACCAAACCGCGCAAACCCACGGCAACAAATACTCGCTCAACGATTTCATCCTGCTGGCGGTCGTTCACGCCACCACTGCGGTGCCGGCGGTCAATGCCTCATTCGCGGGCGATTCGATTGTGCGCTTCAAGCACATCGGCCTGTCGGTGGCCATCGCGGTTGAAGACGGTCTGGTGACCCCGGTCATCAAACAGGCCGAAACCAAGTCGCTCCTGACCATTTCCCGCGAGGTCAAGGATCTCGCCACCCGCGCCAAGCAGCGCAAACTCAAACCGGACGAATTTGACGGCGGCTCCATCACTGTCTCCAACCTCGGAGCCTGGGGCATCGAGTCCTTCGATGCCATCATCAACCCGCCTCAAGCCGCCATCCTTTCAATCGGGGCCGCCGTGGAAAAACCCGTCGTCAAAGACGGTCAGGTCGTCCCCGGCCTGCGCATGAATATCGGCCTGTCTTGCGACCACCGCGTCGTCGATGGGGCCGTCGGGGCACAATTCCTCGCGGAGCTCAAGCGCCTCATCGAGCACCCCGCAGTGATGCTGCTCTGATGATTTCTTATTTTTTGAAGCCATAAGATCATCACCGTAATAGTGTGAACAACCGTTCAATTTCACAGTTCCACGCTTTCACCAAGCGGGTTCCACGGCCGGAATAACTTGTGAAGCCACACCAACAAGGTCCCGGCAACCCCGTTTCCCCCGTTCCAGACCCCCGCATCCCACAAATTCTTCCGGGTTATTCCCACTCCTTGCGCAACTTATTCCGGGCTTGCGCCGGAGGGCCAATTTTCCCAGCCTCGCTCATGCACCCATCCGCCGCCGCGCTCAAAGCCCTACTGCTTGAAAAATCCGTCCGCACTGGAACTTTCACTCTCGCTTCCGGCAAACAAAGCGACCTTTACATCGATTGCAGGGTCACCGCGCTCGATCCCTTCGGGGCCAATCTCATCGGAGACGTCGGCTGGCACACGGTCCGCTCCAAAATTCACTCTTCACACCTTAAAATTCATGCGATTGGCGGCATGACCCTCGGCGCGGACCCCATCTCCCTCGCCATTGGCATGACCTCCGCACGCAGTCACCCGGCCGAGGCACTGCAAGTCTTCACCGTCCGCAAGGAGCCCAAGGGCCATGGCCGTGCCCGCCAAATCGAGGGAAATTTCACCTCCGGCGATACCGTCATTGTCGTCGACGACGTCATTACCACGGGCGGCTCCACCCTTAAAGCCATCGACGTGATCGAAGCCGAAGGTGGGAAAGTCGCCTTTGCCTTGGTCCTGGTGGATCGGGAAGAAGGCGGCCGCGAAGCCATCGAAGCGCGCGGCGTCCACGTCATCTCCCTTTTCACCCGTTCTTCCCTGCTCGGAGAATAGTCTGGCGGGCTCGGTCAGACTCCGTATGCCACCCAGCCCTCTCAGCTCACCCTCACCCTGCGCTAAATCCCGCCCCGGCTAACCGGATCATCACCGCAATCAATCCCGGTTTCTAATGGCTCAAACTCATAACCATCCGCCAGACAACTTCCAGCCTCCGACCTTGGCTATCAGGGTAAATTGTTAATATTCCTTAAATTATTTTCCACTTTAGCGTTGACAATCAGGGTCGATGACTGCAACTTCACGCCGTATGAAAAAATACACCCTGACACTATTGTTGACCGCGGCACCGCTTTTTGCCGGTACCCCCGCTCCGGTCGCTTCCGCCCCGCAATACAATTCCGAACAAGGTTGGATCCTCGGCGTCGAGCCGATGGCCCTCCGCCCCTATCAGTCGGAAGGACGCTATAACCAGAACACCTACGAATTCGCCGGCCGTGGTACCATTGGCTATCAATTCGCTGATGGCCTGGCCATCAAAGCGTCCTACTTCGGTTACGGCTCGGATATCACACCTTATGCCGGTGCTTCCGGCAGAGTGTCTGTGTCCGACATCGATCTTGTCGTCTCTCAAGACTTCAAACCGAGCGAAGGTTTCAAGCTCACGCCTTTTGTCGGCTTGGACTGGGCCACCTTCAATGAAGGCTATAGCACCTCCAGCACCGCCACGGGAACCAAGTTCTCCGGCCTCGGCCTCGTTGCCGGTGTTGACGTCACCCGCGCCTTGGGCAATAGCTTCTCGTTGTACGGCAATGCCAAGGAGTCGATCGTATTCGGCACCACCGACGAAAACTACACCCGCTCCAGCCAGACCAGCACGGACCGCGTGCTCTTCATCACGCAAGTGGGCCTCGGCGTGCAATATGACTACTGCTTCAGCAATGTGGCCGCCAACTTCCGCCTCGGCGTGGAAGGCCAATGGTATGGCGGTGCCAGCAACACCGACAGCGAAAACACCGGTCTTGCCGGCTTTGTGCTCGGTGCCAACTTCCGCTTCTAAGTCCTAACCGGCTTTCCAGCTTACCTCTAAAGCCTCCCCGCTCCGGCGGGGAGGCTTTTTCATTTTCGCGTTGACAGCCGTGCGGGAAATGCTGCATTCTCATCAACGTATGAAAAATTACACCCTAACGCTATTGTTGACCGCAGCGCCGCTTTTTGCCGGTACCCCCGCTCCGGTCGCCCCCGCCCCGCAATACAACTCCGAACAAGGCTGGATCCTTGGCCTCGAGGCCATGGCGCTTCGCCCTTACCAGTCCGAAGGACGCTATGACAACAACAGCTATGACTTCGCTGGCCGTGGCACCGTCGGCTATCAATTCGCTGATGGCCTGTTTGTCAAGGGTTCCTACTTTGGTTTTGGTTCGGACATCCGCAGCACCAACCTGCTGACCGGCACAACTTCGGAACAGCTCGACGGCAGAATGAGCGTGTCTTCCATCGACCTTGTCGTTGGTCAAAACTTCAAGCCGACCGAGACACTCAAGCTCTCCCCTTATGTCGGCCTCCGCTGGGGAACCTTCAACGAAGGCCATAGCGACATCACCACCTATAACCGCTTGGCCAGTAGCCCGGGTACCCAGTATTACGGTGACAGCCTCAATTTCTCCGGCCTCGGCTTGATCGTTGGAATTGACGCAACACGCTCCTTGGGCAGCGGCTTCTCGCTCTATGGCACCGCGAAGGAATCCGTGCTGTTCGGCACCACCGACACCAGCAACCTTAACGCCTTCTATCCGGTTGGCGCGACCACCCCAACGACTTACAACAATGTTGGCAACAGCAGCGACCGCGTGCTCTTCATCAGCGAATTGAGCCTTGGCGTGCAATATGACTATTGCTTCAGCAACGTGGCAGCCAACATCCGCCTCGGAGTGGAAGGCCAATGGTGGGGCGGTGCCAGCAACAGCGACAGCGAGAACACCGGTCTTGCCGGCTTTGTGCTCGGTGCCAATTTCCGCTTTTAACTCCTAAGCGGCTCTTCGGCAGACCCTAACTTCGCCTCCCAGGCCAGCCCTGGGAGGCATTTTCTTGCCGTGACAGCCGCTATCCGAGCCAAGGATGGGCCTATCTTTGCGCAGCAATTCCATTCCCCGCAAACATTTCAACAGATCTCACCGCAAAATTTCAAAAAAATATCTTGCCATCGGTCCACCAATCGGCAGACTGCGGGTCGATTGCACGCCGCTTGGGCTGTGCAATCGCGCTTTGTTTAATCTGTGACGCCGCGGTCAAAGGAAGTGTGGAAAGAAATGGCGTCATTTAGAACTGAAAACAATGGATATCTACGTGGGCAATCTGCCCTACACTGCTACTGAAGGGGACGTGACAGGTCTCTTTGCCGCTTTTGGACCGGTCGAACGGGTCAAAATCATCACCGACCGTGAAACTGGGCAATCCAAGGGATTTGCTTTTGTGACTCTCGGCGACCAAACCCAGTTGAATGCGGCCATTGAGGCCCTCAACGATTACGATTACAACGGACGTCCACTTCGCGTGAACGCCTCTGAGCCCAAGGAAGCCCGGCCCGGTGGTGGCGGCGGCTACGGCGGCGGCGGTGGCGGCGGCGGCGGTGGCTATCGCGGCGGCAGCGGCGGTGGCGGCGGCGGCGGCGGCGGCTATAAAGGCGGCGGCGGCGGCGGTGGCTACAAGGGTGGCGGCGGCGGCGGCGGCTATAAAGGCGGCGGCGGCGGCGGTCACAAGGGTGGCGGCGGCTGGTAAGCTAAAGTCTCCTGTATCAATTTAAAACACACGCCCGACTCCCCTCACAGGGAGCCGGGCGTTTTCATAGTCGTTGCGGGCCGATTGGCGATGTGGCCGCCTCGCTTACTTCGCTGGTGGCGGGTTGTTCTTCAACCATTCTTCGCGCGCCGCGAGGTTGGCCTTCAAGTCGAAGATGCGCGTCCGTTCGGCGTCGAGCTCGGTGTATTTGCGCATGATCTCGCTGAAATCCCGCGCCAAGTCGGCCCGCTCGTCATCCAACAATTGTTCGGCGTCGTGGGCCTCACCGGCTCCGATCTCGCGGGTGGCGCCACCGCCGTCGGGCAGAGCCAACTCGCGGCGATCTTCTCTAAGTTTATCGAGGATGGCGTCGAGGCGGCCGAGTTCTTCCTGCTGCAAGATGCGCTCCTTATCGCTGAGTTTGCGGTTGGCGAGGGCGTCGGCAGTGGAAGCGCGGCGGGAGCGATTGGTGTCGATCGCCTTGTCGAGTCCCTGCAGCAAATCGCGGCGGGCGACCCGACCGGAGGTGCTGGCGCGGCGGTTTTGCTTCCATTCATCGGTGACGCGGGTATTTTCCTGATACCAACCGTTATAGTATGAGCCGCCGTAAGATTCATACTTCTTGACGTCCTCATGGCCTGGGAAGGATTTGGCCAGTTCCATGACCTGATCGATACGCTTGCCGATGCGCTCGTCGAAGGTCTTGAGGGTCTTCTCCAGTTCTTCCTTGGGCACGTTGGAATCTTTGCGCATCCGCTCAAACACGTCCACCCGCTTCTGCCGATAGAGCCAGATCGTGCGCACCAAGGCGTTCATCACCTCATCCTTGATATTGGCCACCTTGGTTTTCGAATCGATGGAATCCTTGAGCGCTGCCAGGTTCTTGACAATGTCATCTATCTGCTTTTCAACACGCGCATCCATCCCGAGCAGGTCTTTTTTGAGCATCTCAAAGCGCTCCTCACGTTGGGCGAGATGTTGCTTGAGATTTTCCACCGACTGGATCCTTGCCGGGTAGTCGATGGGAGCGGGGGCGGTTGCGGCTGCGGCTGTGGTTTGGGAAAATCCCACCGCTGACGATAAACTCCAAATGCCAAGTGCAGTGATGTGTATACGCATACTCTAATTGAAGCAAATTGCGCTCGCCATGCAAGCAAAAACCACAGCAAAAAACCACCCGCGCGGAGAGTCCGCATCAGGAGTGTCACTTCCACCCGCCGCCGAGTGCGCGATACGCTTGCACCACCGCCAGAAGGCGATTGCTGCGGGCATCGGCGAGATCGTTCTCGGCGGTGAACAGGCTGCGTTCCGCATCGAGCACTTCCAGATAACTGGAGGCTCCGCCTTGAAAGCGTTCCAGCGCCAGTGCGGCGACGTTCCTCTGAGACACAACTAACTTGGATTCGTCGGCGATGATCATGCCGGATTTCTGATAGAAATCAATGGCGTCCGCCGCTTCCTGGAATGCTTGTTGGGCGGCTTTCTGATAGGTCGCCAGCGCGATTTTGGCGCTGGCTTGTGCGGCCTGCACGACTGCTCTGCCTCGACCAGCGTCAAAGATCGGGCCGGTGAGTTGCGGGCCGATGGAGTAGGCTGCAGCCTTGCCTTCGAGTAAATGGTTCAACTCGGAGCTAACCACTCCGCCATTGCCGGTGAGCGACAGACTGGGCAAGCGCAGTGCCTCGGCGACGCCGATCTGCGCGGTGGCAGCCTGATAGGCTTGATTTGCGGCGCTGAGGTCCGGTCTCCGCTCCATCAAGGCTGCGGGCAGGCCGCCTGCGATGTGCAGCGTCGAGCCGAGGCTGTCGAGGCTTCCGCCGCGGGTGATGCCGCCCGGATACTCGCCGAGCAAGGCGCGGATTTCGTTTTCCTTGGCCGCGATTCCGCGCTCGGTGACCGGGATGGTGACTTGCGCTTGATAGAGCAAGGCTTCGGCTTGGCCCACTTCCAAGTCCGAACTGACACCGCCATCCCGGCGGGAGGTGACCAGCTTGAGGGATTCCTTGCGGCTCTCGGTGGTGCTGCGAGAAATGGCGAGACGCTCGTCGAGGTTCTTCAGGTCGATGTAGGCGCTGGCAATTGCCGCGATCAGAGAGGTCTGCACGCCGTCGCGCTGGGCTTCGGCTTGCAACAGTTTGGCGCGGGCCGCCTGGTTATCCCGGCGGATGCCGCCCCACAGGTCCAGTTCCCAGCTCAGCAGGCCAGCCAGGCTGTAGGATTCGGAGTGGCGACTGCTGCCCGGAGCGACCTGGCCGGCATTTTTGGAAGCGTAATGTGAGGTTGCCTCGGCACTGCCATTGAGCATGGGAAACCACGCGGCATGGGCGATGGCGGCTTGCGCCCGGGCCTCTTCAATGTGATAGGTGGCGGCCACCAAGTCCGGATTGTTTTGCAACGCGCGTGCGATCAGCTTGCGCATTGCGGCGTCGGTGAACACCTTGCGCCACGCTTGGTCGCCGAATGAAGCACCGTGCGGAGCCGCATCGCCGCGGATGGACCCGGGGGTCTTGATCTGCGGTGAGCCTGGTTCCGGACCGAGCACACAGGAACTGACTAACAAAACGGCGGCGGGAAGGAGCAGAATCGGGCGCATGGAGAACGAAAATAGGTGGGAGGTGAGTGGGGGCGTATGGCCTAGGACGTAAGGGTTGGTTCGGCGGATACCGGAGCGGGCACCGGTGCAGGTGCCGCGGCTTGTCCGCGGTCGGTGAAGCGTTGGACGAAAACATAACATACAGGAATGAGGAACAGGCCGATGACGGTGGAGATGGTCATGCCGAAGACCACGCCGGTGCCCATGGTGCTGCGCGAGGCGGCACCAGACCCGGCGGCCATCATCAATGGCACACAGCCGAGGATGAACGCGAAGGAGGTCATCAGGATCGGGCGCAGGCGCAGTTTAGCACCCTCGAGGGCGGCTTGCAGCGTGGGCACACCCTCATCCCGCTTCATCTTGGCAAACTCGACGATGAGGATGGCGTTTTTGGCCGCCAGGCCGATGAGCATGACCAGGCCGACCTGGGCATAGACATTCATTTCGAAATGCCGGAGGACAAGCCCCACCATGGTGCCGAGAATGACGGTGGGCACGGAGAGCAGTACGGCAAAGGGCAGCGACCAACTTTCGTATTGCGCGGCTAACAGGAGAAACACGAAGATGATCGCCATGCCGAAGATCAGGGGCGCCTGGCCTTCGGATTTCTTCTCCTGCAATGTCAGCCCGGACCATTCGTAGCCTACGTTCGAGGGCATGCCCGCCATGACATCCTCCATCGCCTTGATGGCTTGCGCCGAGCTGTAGCCCGGAGCGGGCGAGCCCGACATCTCAGCGGCCAGATACAGGTTGAAACGCGTGGCGAAATTCGGGCCGGACATTTTTGAGACATTCACCAAAGTGCTCAGTGGCACCATGCCGCCCTCGTTGTTGCGCACGAAGAATTTTCCGATGTCGTTCGGCCGGTTGGTGTATTCCGGTTCGGCTTGCAGGAAGACCTTGTATACCCGGCCGAATTTCACGAAGTCGTTCACATAGAGGCCGCTCAGATAGGCCTGGAGGGTTTGGAACACGCTGTCTACCGGCACTCCGAGGGTGCGGGCCTTCTCGCGGTCCAGTTCGACGTTCACTTGCGGCGTGGAGGGCTGGAAGGTGGTGCTGAGGCGGGCAATTTCCGGCCGTTTGGCCGCGGCCGCGATGACCTGCCGTGCATAGGCGGCGAGTTGATCCACGCTACCCCCAGCGCGGTCCTGCAACTGCATGGTGAAGCCGGAAACGTTGCCGTATCCAGGCAGCGGCGGCGGGCCGAACGCGAACACCCTCGCTCCAGGGATGGCGAAGAATTTTTTGTTCCATTCCGCCGCCAGAGCCTTGGCTTGCAACTCGGGTGACTTGCGCTTCTCCCAGTCATCCAGGCCGATGAACATCATCGCGGAGTTGGGGAAATTAAGCGAGTTGAGGATGTTCATGCCGGAAATGGCCAGCGCCGAGCGCACGCCGTGAGTCTTGCCAACAATGGTCTCCACCTGTTTGAGCACTTCATCCGAGCGCTGCAACGAAGCGCCTTCCGGTAACTCGATCGCCACAAACAGATAGCCCTTGTCCTCGTCCGGAATGAAGCCGCCAGGCACCACCTTCCCTAGCAGGTAGATCCCGCCCCCCACCGCGACCAGAATCAACATCGAGCGGGTCGCCTTACGGGTGAGACCGCCGACAATCGATCCGTAGCCAGCGGTGATCCAATCGAAGACTGCGTTGAACTTGCCGAAAAACCACGCCAGCGGGCCGCGGCCGGGGGCGGGTTTGCGCAGCAGCATGGCCGAGAGCGCCGGGCTGAGCGTCAGCGCGTTAATCGCGGAGAACACCACGGAGACCGCGATGGTGATGGCGAATTGCTGATAGAGCCGGCCCGTCACCCCGCCCATGAACGCCACCGGCACGAACACCGCGCACAGAATCAGCGCGATGGCAACCACCGGCCCGGACACTTCCTTCATCGCCTGGCGGGTGGCATCCACCGGCGACATGCCATGCTCGATGTGATGTTGCACCGCCTCGACCACGACGATGGCGTCGTCCACCACAATACCGATGGCCAGCACCAGTCCGAACATGGTGAGGGTGTTGACGCTGAAACCCAGCATCGGGAAGGCGATGAACACGCCGAGCAGTGACACCGGCACCGTGAGCATCGGAATGATGGTGGCGCGGAAGCTTTGCAGGAAGATGAACACCACAATGAGCACCAAGATGAGCGCCTCTTCCAGAGTCTTCATGATCTCATGCATGGATGCCTTGATCGGCAGTGTGGAGTCCAAGGTGATGCCGTATTCCATGTCCGGCGGAAACCGGGTCTTGGCTTCTTCCAGGATCGCCTTGACCTTGTCCGCAGTTTGGATCGCGTTGGCACCCGGTGCCAAATAGACGCCAAGGGCACCAGCCGGCGCCTTGTCCATGCGGGCTCGGATCGAGTAGGTTTGCGCGCCGAGATCGACGCGGCCGACGTCCTTGATTTTCACCTGGGAGCCATCGGTGTTAGAACGGATGATGATCTCCGCGAATTCCTTCGGATCCTTCAGCAGGCCCTGGGCACGGATGTTAAACTGGCTTTCCTGGCCCTTGGGCGCGGGCTCCGCGCCTATCGTGCCGGCAGGCGACTGTGCGTTCTGCTCCTTGATCGCATCGGATACATCCTTTGGGGTGACTCCCAGAATCGCCAGTTTTTCAGGGTTGAGCCAAACGCGCATTGAATAATCCTGCGCGGTGAAGTTCTTCACATCGCCCACGCCAGCCACGCGCTTGATTTGATCGACGAGATTGATGTCGGCGTAGTTGCCGAGAAACACCCCGTCATAGCTACCTTTGGGCGAGGACAGGCCTATGGCTAACAAAATGTCCGGGCTTGATCGGTTGACCACGACGCCCTCGCGTTTGACCGCATCGGGCAACTGGGCTTCCGCCTGGCCCACGCGGTTTTGCGCGTTAACCTGCATGATGTCCACATCCGTGCCAACATCGAAGGTGACGTTGAGGGTCATCTTGCCGTCATTGCAATTGTAGGACTGCATGTAGAGCAATTTGTCCACGCCGTTGACCTTCGACTCGATGGGTGTGGCGACCGATTCCATGACGGCTTCGGCGGCGGCACCACGGTAGGTGGTGGTCGCCTGGATCAAGGTCGGGCTGACATTCGGATATTCCGAAATGGGCAGGCGGGACAGCGAGATGAGGCCCACGATAACAGTGACGATGGAGATGACCATCGCCACGATGGGCCGGCGGATGAAAAATTCGGCCATGATCGTTTATTTCTTGGCGGGTTCGGCCTCGGCGGCGGGAGCGGATTTTCCGGCGGCCATTTGTGCGCGGGTCATGGCGTTGACCTGGGAGTCCTGGCGGACTTTTTGCAAGCCTTCGACGACGACGCGCTCACCGGATTTGATGCCTTCGAGGATGATAAAGTTCGACCCGTTCTGCTCTCCCACCTTTACCGGCCGCTGGCTGGCCTTGCCGTCCGTGTCGATGACCCACAGGAATGTCTTGCCCTGCAATTCCACCAGCGCGCGCTCCGGCACTTGGAGGCAGTCCTGGCGGGTGCCGAGATCCACCCTGACCCGCGCGAACATGCCGGGGCGCAGGATTTTCTTCGGATTGGGAAATTTTGCCCGCATCCGCAAGGTGCCGGTCTTCACATCCACCGCCCGATCGATGAAGATGAAGCTTCCCTGGTCCGGATGTTCCAAGCCGTCGGCCAGAATCAGGGTGAGCGGCAAACTGAAGAGATCCTTGTTCATCTTGGCGCTCCATTCCTTCACTTTGATATAGCTCACTTCACTGACATTGCAGTAAAACCAGATCGGATCGAGTGTGGACATGGTGGCCAACAAAGTCGGCTCGCCCTTGCCAACCAGATCGCCGATGGACACCTGCTTGGCACCGATGAGTCCCGTCATGGGGGCCAGCACCTCGCAGTAGCCGAGATTCAACAGAGCGGTTTCCACCCGTGACTGGGCGGTGAGCACGTTAGCCTTGCCGGCGTCAACGGCCGCAAGGGAGTTGTCCAAATCCTGCTGTGGAACCGCCTTCTTGTCGGCCAGCGGCTGGAGGCGGTTGACGTCGGTCTGATATTTCTTCAGCGCGGCCTCGGCCTCCGCAAGAGACCCTTTGGCAGCTCCCAACTTTTCCAAAAACGGTTTTTTATCGAGCACGAACAGCACGTCCCCCTGTTTTACCTCGACGCCTTCGGTGAAGCGCATTTCATCCACAAAGGCCTCGACCCGGGCCCGCACGTCGACGTTTTGCGGTGAGTCGAGCTGGCCGATGAGAGTCGCGGTAAGCGGCACCTCCGAGGGGGCGACTGCCATGACTTCGACGACGGGCGGAGGCAGCACCATGGCCTCAGGCTTCTTGCAAGCACACAGCAATGCTGTGATCATCAGCGCGAGTGGGAATCCGACGCGCGAGGGGCTGCCAGCGGCAGGACGCCGCCCGAAGGCACTGCAGCAGCAGGATGGGAGTAGAGGTTTCGCTGTCATGTGGATGGGTGATCTCCGAGTTGCACTCGTCGCGGGAATTATACGAAAAAACGCGCTCTGTCAAACAGATAAGTGCAGATAGTTGCTAGGGTGGCGGATTGCCGATGGGTGTGAGCAGATAGGCCATGGTACGGGGCGAGCGGCTGCCGCGGCAGGGTGCCATCGCGGGCATCGCAAGCCTTCCGGGAGATAATCGTTAGGACTCGTGGGTTTCGGCGGTCTCCGGGGGATCCTTCTTCTCCAGTCGGGCGCGGGCTGCCTGCAACTTGGCCAACTTGTCCTCCGAAACCTTGGGGAATTCCAAGCCAAGATCCTGAATGGCAGTGGTCACGATGTCGGCCACCAGGGCGCGGGCGACGTACTTGCGGTCGGCGGGAATCACATGCCAGGGGGCGCGTTTGGTGCTGGTGGCGCTGAGGGCCTCCTCAAACGCTGTTTGATAGTCCTTCCAGTGATCGCGCTCGGCCATGTCCGCCTCGGAGAATTTCCAGTGTTTGTCGGGATTGGTGAGGCGTTCGAGGAAACGGCGCTTCTGCTCGCCTTTGGACAGGTGTAGGAAAAACTTCAACACCAGGGTGCCGTTGCGGGCAAGGTGCTTCTCGAAGTTGTTGATATCTTCATAACGCTTCTCCCAGAAATTGGCGTCGGGTTTGGTGGGCTGGCCCGGCCCGAGCCACTCGGGGTGGACCTTGACGACGAGCACGTCCTCATAATACGATCGGTTGAAGATGCCGATGCGGCCCCGCTCGGGGAGGGCTTTCATGTAGCGCCACAGGAAATTGTGATCGAGCTCCTCAGCGGAAGGCTTTTTGAAACTATAAACCTGGCAGCCCTGCGGGTTGACGCCGGACATGACGTGGCGGATGGTGCCATCCTTGCCCGCGGCATCCATCGCCTGGAAAATCAGCAGCACGGAGTGGGTGTCGCTGGCGTAGAGCAATTCCTGGACGGCATCAAGTTGCTTGCGGGTCTCTGCCAGAATTTCACTCGCGCGTTCTTTAATGATATCTTTGCCAAGTTCCTGCGCCGCGTCTGTGCCCGTCCAGTCGGTCACGAAATGTTTCAGGTTCACCGTGGTGCCGGGTTCGACGACGAATTGTTGGATGAGTTTGGGGTTGATCATGATTATCGGGGGGGATGGTCGAGCATAAGGATAATAGGGGCGAAAACCTTATAACAGGCCAAATGATGGATCTTTTAAGGTGGGTGTCAAGGCCGATGTTAGTAGCCCGCGCGATTAGGGCGACGGGTAGCTAACAGCAATTTCAAGAACACCATCGGCTCAACCGCCAGGCGCAATCCCCGGGGAGACCCCCCCGCCCCCGGGTGGAATCGTCCGGCCACCCGTCGGCACCACGCCGGCTGTTGGAAACGCGCCGGCCGGTCCGCAACTCACGGGTTGGTTGCCCGCCGCAACGGGCAGGCGGCCGAACCCGCGAGACGCCCTCATGTCGTCACCCCCGGCTGGGATCTAGCTGTCTGTGCCGTCACTCACCACTCATCTGCAGTTGGCTGCCAGGATTTGTCGGGGTTGTAGCGATCTAATTTTTGGAACAACTCGAGTGTGTTTGCTCCCAAGTCCTTTTCGAAAACGATCCCACTGTGGCTGACGATGAAGGACTTGACGCCAGTGACCTGATACTCGGCGGGTGCCGCAGCGAGTGCAAAGCCGCCGATCATGGTGCCGGCGACCACAAAGTCGAGTTGTCCCAGCGGAGCCGCCGGGCCTTGTCCCTTCAAGACCTTGAAGTAATAGCCGTGAAACGGCTGGGGCTTGTCCTTTTTCGTATAACCTTGCTCGAGGGCATTGGCGATCGCCTCTGCCACCGGGCCTTCCCAGGTGCCATCGGCGTTCTGCCACGCCAGACCGTCCTGTTTCCCCGGCGTGCTGATGATGCGCTGGGCATACTGGGTAACGGTGGAATCGTCATGTTTGGTAGAGGCGTATTCATGTTGCGCAATGACGAAGCCGTGACAGATGGCGATGGCGTCCAACTCGTTGGCACCAATGCGCCGAAGCAGAATCTCCCGCACGCCCGCCTTGGTGTCGAAGGTCCACCTGCCGTTTTTCTTGACGATGGGTATGGGCAGCGGAAAGGCATCCTCTCCGACCGATAGAACTGCCTTGTTCGGATTCTTTGGATCGATCTCAATGGCTTGCTTTTCCTTGGCCTTGGCGACGAATGCGAGTGCCCGTTGCTTGTCCATCACGGGATCTTCCGAGCTAATGATGTCGGCACTATCCGGACCTAGAATCTCCTTGAGGGCAGGCGCATCGAAGGCTGCCGCTGCCTGAACCAGAGCGTCTGCCGCCTGCAAGGGCGTATCGAAATCCTTTTGCTTTGACTGTATCGTTGCCGCGGCGTCCTTTTCGCCTTTTGCAGGCACATCGCCACCGCCCGGAGTTGCCGCCTGGCCGACGAAGTTGAGAAGGCAGGAGATGAGGATCGCTGGAATCAAATGTTTCGTTGCATTCATGATATGAGATGAGATTGTGTGATCATTGGTGTGGTTTTAGTCACTTGCTTGCCGTACTTCAGCGGCGGCCACCACCGCCGCGGCCACCACCGCCACGGCTAGCGCCGCCACGGCTGGCACCGCCACCGCCGCCACGACTGGCGCCTCCCATGCTGGTGGCCCCCCGGGAGCTGCTGGCGCGTGCGGCACTCCCGCTGGAATCGATTCCGCCAAAGGCACTTCGGCTGGAGCCATATCCTGATCCCGGCGATACGCTGCGGTTGCCGATGCTACTGCCGCCACTTGGTTTACCCGCTGGCAGTGTGCTGGGCCGGTTTGCCGCTCCACCACCTGCACCAGCACCGCCACCACCTGGGCGGGTCACGGCTCCGCCGGGTTTGTTTCCGACTTCGCCGACACCGCCAACTCCGCCGGGTTTGTTTCCGACACCACCGACACCGCCGACTCCGCCGGGTTTGTTTCCGACGCCACCGACACCGCCGACTCCGCCGGGTTTGTTTCCGACGCCACCGACACCGCCAACTCCGCCGGGTTTGTTTCCGACACCACCGACACCGCCGACTCCGCCGGGTTTGTTTCCGACACC